>JAITPR010000027.1 GCA_031289315.1 Clostridiaceae bacterium
TGGGAACGCGGAAGTAACGAGAATGCCAACAAACTAATCCGGCGCTTCATACCAAAAGGCGCGGATATAAGTAAGTATTCCCGCAAGGAAATACTTGCGATCGAGGATTGGATGAATAACTACCCTCGCGGCAAATACGCAGGCATCACTCCATGCTTACTTGCAAATCTATCCTAATAATTTTTATTTTATGCGTATCCTCGCGACACTTTACTTTACAATCTACCGTGAGCAATTCGCAGTAACAAAATATTTTCGGGCTATTTTTAAGGATAAAATTGTCTGAAAAGATTTTCTTACCTAAGTAAGTCGTTACCACGGGTTTGCCCACACCCGCATTCTAGACGGTTTTTAGCCCCAAAAGAGTGATAAGATTTTCTTGCGCAGTAAGTCGTCTTCGCAGATTATCCACACTTCAAAATATAGACAATACTTAAAAACTGTGATACACTTAGATAAATCCACCGAAATAGGAGCGGTATTTATGAAAAGCAAACCTTCTAAAAAATTTCTACTGCCGTTGGCGCTTTTTTTGATATTATGCACGCTTGTCTTAACCGCTTGCAGTTCGGGTTCGCCCATCAGCCCAAAAGAGATTGAACAAGACGGCGGAATCGGCGGCAACGGAACCGGTGATGATGAAACTGGTGAAGATGAAACGGGCGATGACGAAACCGGCGATGACGAAACTACGAACCCGATACTCGCCGGAACGCATGTCGACAACTCGAAGCCTACCGATAAATTTATCATGGAAAACGGCGCAACCGATTATAAAATCGTAATTCGCGCCCCCGCCGTAGGCAACGGCGACTATTGGATGTTGGAGCGAATTGCCGCTTTGGAACTAGCTAGATTTTTTGAGGAGGCGACCGGCGTGGTGCTTCCCATTGTCAAGGATGACGCCGTTCAATATTCCGACGACGCGACGTATATTTCTATCGGCAAAAATTTGGTGTTGGACGGTTCCGGCATTGTCGTCGACTACTCACAATTGAAAGGCGGCGGATTTCGTATCGTTACAAAGGGTAAGTCTGTTTTTCTAACCGGCGGCGATGCGGGTACGACCGGGGAGGAAGCCGGCTTCGTGTACGCGGTGTACGAGTTTTTATATAAGGTTTTTGACTTAGACTTTTTCTTTACGGATTCATATTCGATTAATAAAAACGTGACTAATATTCCGTTGATGGATTACGACATCAACGAAGTGCCAGATATCGAGTATCGAGCGACAAACTACAGCTTTGTTGACAATCAATATAATAGGAATTGGGATTGGTATAATTTTAATTTATACCGCTACCGCCAAATCAGGAGCAATCAGCTTCTTTTAGGAGTCGGCGAAATCGGAAATATTTGGCACAATTCGTTTGAATACGTCGGCGCTAAGACTACCCCGATTCCCGGTTGGTTCGGCTACGTAGACGCCACGGACCCCGTGATGCAGGCGCATCCTAAGTGGTTTAGCATTGACAAAACAAATAGCGGTTTGGGTCCCGATTGGTCCCATGTGGACCGCCGCCCAAACGGTTTGTATGACGGGACGCAGCTATGCTACAACGCGCAGGGAGATGAGGACGAACGCGACGCTTTGCTACAAGCCTCCTTTAATACCCTTAAAATCTCATTGATAAATTCTCCGAAAAAAAACATCGTGACCTATACCATACAGGACATCGACTCTTTTTGTGATTGCGACGCTTGCCACGCCGTTAAAGAACAGTATGGTGCGAACTCCGCTTCCGTCATTTTGTTCTGCAACGATTTGAACCGCATAGTTAAGGAATGGTTTAAAACGGAGGAAGGAATACCCTATGCGCGCGATTTGGAGATTGTGTTTTTCGCCTATCAAAGCACCGTGGACGCGCCGACTAAGGGAAATATTAAATGCGACGACGGCGTGAGCGTTTTCTATGCGCCTATTAACGCCGATTTTACGCGCTCTCTCAACGACCCCGCGAACGCTACGACTAAAAACACAATCGAAGCGTGGGCAAAGGTAAGCGATAAAATATTTTTGTGGACATACAGCACGAATTTTTCCAACTACTTTACCATTTACGACACCTTCGATTCCATGCAAGATACCTATAAATTAGCCTTCGAACACAACGCGGTTTACTTGTTTGACCAAGCGCAAGTCAATCAGGCAAATTATGTGACGAGCTGGGAAACCTTGAAAGCCTATCTTACGGCAAAGCTTGCGTGGAACGTCAACGCCGACGTAGACGCGCTAACCGACCGGTTTTTTGCCGGATACTTCGGCGAAGCGGCTCCGCAAATGCGCCAATATTTCGACGACATGCGACTGCATATGAATACCCTTAAAAATACCACCGATTACGGCGGCACAACGTCTATTGCTCAAAACACCGTCACCGCCAAGTATTTTCCGAAGGACGTCTTGATGCGGTGGAAAGGCTATGCGGAAGGTGCGATTGCGGCGCTTGAGCCTATTCGGCTTTCCGACCCGGAACGCTATGCGTCGCTTTACGACCACATCGTGAACGAGCGCCTTTCCGTGCTGTATATGCTTATAGAAATCTACGGCAGCGATATGCCCGCGGCGGAGGTTTTGGAACATAAACTGGCGTTCAAGGAAGACGTGACAAGATTTAACGGTTACCGTGATAAGGACGACGTCGCCGACACGGAGTACTCCATGATAATCCAAAAACTATTGACCAAATGGGGCGTGTAAGCCTTGAGATATAGGCACTGACGCTTATGGTGATATGAATGGCGCTACATTTATGGTGGTACGCTTATACTGACGTTGCGCTTATGATGGTATGACGGCAAACAACTCATCAATAAAACATTCAAACTTTTTTCGCATCTATCCTATTTACTTGCCTTTTATATATAAAATTGATATAGTAACAATATGATTCGCAATGCAAAAATATATTTACTTATGCTTGCACTGGTTTTAACAGCTGGAGCAATACTTGCCGGTTGCAGTGACAATGCACCGCCGGCGGAGTATCAAATTGAATTCGTAACTAACGGGGCTTCGCAAAAAGAAACACTGACAGTTACGGACGGAGCTACTCTGGATATTGGCGCTAACCCGACGAGAGCAGGCTGGTTCTTTGCCGGTTAGTATGAGGATAGTTTATTGACGCAAAAATATTTTGCGTCCGCCGCACACGCCAACTTAACACTGTATGCCAAATGGTCTATTTATACACAGGTTGCAAAAGCCCGAATTAGTGATTTATTTGATATTCAGTTGTCCGTAGTCAGTCTATATGTTTCCGATAGCTTAGAGGGAAGCATAACGTCAAAGGGTGATTTTAACAACGAAAAATCGCCTAAAAAATTTATTATCGATGTTTCCGTTCTTTTATATAATACTTCCACCACTTGGCAGAACCAACAGCCGTCCGACGCAAAACATGCTACGTTGGAATTGTTGCGTGAAAATAATTTTTCCGATAGCAATATATACAAATCTTTGGGTATTTCACCCACCCGCTATTATCAGCTTGAATACGAAATACTTAATCAAGACAGGTCCTTTATATATTACACAATCGAAGGAAAATCCGAATATGAGGATGTTCTGCAAGAAACCGTTTCATCTACGGTAACCTTTAATACCGGCAACGGAAATCCAAAAGACCCTATTCGCTTTGAAGACGGCGAATGCATAGCTTTGGGCGAAATTCCGACTAGACAGGGCTACGCTTTTATATCGTGGAATTACTCTGAAAACTCAAATATCGGCTATTATTTATGCGGAGCGCAGCACGGCGATTTGATTTTAGTCACCTCTTGGGCAGAATCTGTTTATGTAACTTTCAACTTAAACGGAGGCAACGGCATTTCCTCGCTACCGGTGGAAACAAACAAAACTTACACGCATGATTATTTTTCTACGCCTACCTTGAACGGATATGTTTTTGACGGATGGTATACGGATAGTAAGTTGGAAAATTCGTTTACATCGGCATTTTTAACGGAGAATATAACGCTTTGTGCAAAATGGTTGGTTGCGCATGAAATAAAATTCGAAACAAACGGCGGCTCGTCAATAGACACCGTTGTTATCGGAGAAGGACAAACTCCGGCGTTGGATAATTCTCCGACAAAGCCGGATTGTCCGTTCACAGGTTGGTATTCGGACGCTGAATTACAGCGTAAATATGATACGGCACCCGTTAATTCCAACATGACTCTCTATGCGCGTTGGGTAGGCGAAGACGTAATATTGCTTAACACCGGTAACTTCAATGAGTTCTTTACCGTAACCACCTCTTGTTCGGAAGACGGCTCGATGGTTCACCAACGTGTAACATTTAGTTATTCGATAAGATTAAAGGACGATGCTTTCGCACAATCCTTGTCATCATCTCAAATAATAAAAATTGTATTAATGGTAAGTTTATACGGTGTTATTTCTACGCAAACACTGCTGGTTGAGATAGACCTTGCAAGAGGTTCGGATTATTTTAAGTCTAGGAAAGTGTCTTGGACTGCCGGTTATGAACTCCCCGAATATCAGGTTTATTCGCGTTGGGATTATTCAATCTATAGCGTGGAAGGCGAAATTGCCCTGCAATAACATCATTGGGTGTTGACAATTCGCCGCTAACGTATGTCGTTGCTTTTCTCTCACTTTCGTCATCACTAGACGGCAGAACAAAAGTATAAAAACTGCCTTGCCGCAACCCTCCTTAGTTGCCCCTCTTTGCATAGCAAGTTGAAAAGTTAATCGATGAAATGAAACTTCCGTTTAAAAGGTTCAACCTATGGCGATCTTGAAAGTACTTTTGTGGTAAGCAACCAATGGTTCAACCTCCCTTGCTTACACCCCAAATTTAATTGCAATCTTTTAATGGCGGTGGTTTTCTTTTGACTTTTTTGGGGGGCGTTTTAATGATATTTTCATTTGATTTTAGTAATAATCCACATCTTCTTTGATTTTTACTCATATCAAAAGTACAATCAAAATAAACTCGAACCAAACTTAAAACGTTTCACAATAGAATGGTATCAAATATAAAAATTTGCTGAACTCTACTACCTAAATAGCAGTAGAGCAAAGAAAAGTTTGAAAAGTTTGTTTTGAGTGCTACGTCACATTAGTGGACAACACCGGCATTTTTGTGCTATACTAAAATAAATATTTATAAGGGGGTTCTATGATAGTGCGAAAGCAACCGATAAAATTAGCTACCGTGTTTAGCGGTATTGGTGCAATAGAGCATGCCTTTTATAGAAGCAAGCGTCCTTATGAACTTGTTTTTGCTTGTGATATAGACGAATTTGTTAAAAAGACGTACTGTGCGAACTTTTCTATTGCGGATGAGCAATGGTACGATGACATTAATACCATTGATGGAACAAAGTATGCAGGTTCGGTAGATTTGCTTGTTGGAGGTAGTCCTTGTCAATCTTTTTCTATGGTTGGTAAGCGTCGTGGACTTGAAGATTTTCGTGGATTGTTAGTCTATCAGTTCATTAGACTCGTGAAAGAGATTCAACCTAAAATTTTTATTTTTGAAAATGTTAAGGGATTGCTTAGCCATAACAGTGGTGAAACATGGGAAATTTTGTCACACAGTTTTAAAGGATTAGGCTATCAGTTGCAAGCAAAAGTCCTTAACGCCAAAGACTTTGGCATTCCTCAAAATCGTGAGCGACTATTTGTTGTAGGGTTCAAAAGTAAAAGACCCTTCGCTTTTCCCGAACCAATTGATTTGCAAATTACGATGCAAGATCTATTGTCGGACAATGCAGATGAAAAATACTTTCTTCCTGAAAAAGGGGTTCGTTTTGTTACGGATTCCGAACACTTATCAAAACGTTACACTCAAGTAGATGGTAAAATTGCAATTTGCCAAAAGGCAAATCAGCAATTCAATTGGCACGGTGATTTTGTTAGTGTTAATCCTGTCGATATGAGCAAGTATTATTTATCAGACAAGGTGCAAAACTATGTACTCTCATCTGGAACTAAGACATTTTACACCAAACCTGAAACCGACTTGACTGTGGCTAGACCTATATTGTCAACAATGGCAAAAATGCACAGGGCTGGTATTGATAATTATATCACTAGAGGAAAACGCTTGCGAAAATTAACACCACGCGAATGCATGAGATTAATGGGGTTTTCAGATGAATATAAAATTGTAGTCAGTGATACACAAGCATATAAACAAGCCGGTAATAGCATTGTTGTTGATGTATTAATACATATTTTGGAGAACATTTATGGCACTAACGATTGATTTAATAAAAACAGCAAAAATAGTAGATGTTGCAGAAATGAACATCCCCGATTGCTTCGTTAAATACAACAAAATTGGAACCGGAAGTGGCGAGGCAAAGCTATATGCGGGTGGCTCTACATTAAAAGATTGGCATCAATTTTTTGCTAATTTTGCTGTAGACTGCTTTTTTACTAAACAAGATTTAGAAAAATATTTGGAAATGGCGCGCTTTGAATATGAAAATCAAACTCAGCAGTATCGAAATGATATTAGCCCAACATGGCTCTTATACGCCAAAGAACTTGAAACCTTTCCCGATATTATTCCTTTTACGCTTTATCATAAAGACTACGTCAACAAGAGGCGTTTTTATGTTCAATCAGATGAAAAAATATATGATTATTTCAGAAAAATTGCATTACCGATAATTACGCGATTAATAATCCAAAACATTGAAATCGCCAATGAGCATTTTATTTGGTTCAGACCATATATATCAGAATATGGAAATGTATTTCTTGATACTCCGTATGATTATGGCAACCAAATAATAGGTCAAATGGTTGAGAATCAAGAACAGACAATAAAAACCAATGCTGTTTTAAGCATGACTGAAAAAGAGGCTATTATCCGCGCACGCGTCGGACAAGGTCTTTTTCGTGACAATGTAATAACAAAGTATCAAAAATGTATAATAACAGGTATTGATGATGTCCGAGTTTTAATCGCCAGTCATATTAAGCCTTGGCGGGTGTCATCAAATGCCGATAGGCTTAGCGCTGACAACGGCTTTTTGTTGACCCCGACTTTTGACAGGTTGTTCGATTTAGGATTCATTACTTTTAAAAGTAGTGGCGAATTGCTTGTATCCGACTATTTTTCCGATCAAAATAGCGCATTATTAAACATAATCAAAGGACAAAAATACGCCTTGCGTTTATCGATGGAAACGAAAACCAATCTTGAATATCATAGAGATATGGTATTTCGACACTAGTTCTTGTATTTTTAAATATGCGCAAAAAACCACATTTTGGTCACACCCAATAAATTGCTATAACGAAAATGAACTTCGCTTATTATCTTGCATTTAGTTGATAGTTAAAAGACCAATAATAACTGTTTCCTATCACATTACCAACAATGCATGAAAGCACAGCTAACTAGAACTATGCTTCGTCTTTTTTTATTTCTATTTCGGATTTTGTAGCATATTTTACCCTTGCGCGTTCCCATGTATATTATTTCTTATCACAAGTTGCGCCGTGCCCTCCTCAAATTTTCATATCCATCCCTCAACCAACTCATTCTAGAGTAATTTATTATTGGGCGAATACAGACCGTATGCCAACGGCTATCAACTATTGAAACAATACAAATGGTTTTGTGGAAAAGTTGAATCAGTCTGTTAACTTCTAATTTCTTAACCTTAGCTATCGTATTATATCGGAACCTAACTCAATTTATCTACTCGGCAAGCGTGCTTACAATATCTCTGTTTTCGAACAGGACGCACCCGCCGCTGTGTTCCGCGCTCAAGATGTCTTGCGCCCTCACGCGGGCAAACAACGGACTGTTTATGGCTTCAAGCAAGCCGTGTTCCTTGAGATTGATGTCCGAATACGGCGAAAACGGACACGGCTCCGCATTCCCGTTAGCATTGATGTGGAAAAATCCGCGCCCCGCCGCAAGGCAACCGCCCAACTCCTTTTCATCGCCGGGAAACGAGATGAACGCCACGTCCTTGCAACCGGCTTTCAGTGCGGATACGCGCCGCGCCAGCTCCTCACGTTGCGCCTCGCTTAGCACCAATCCCACACTTATTTCGTCGACGGGAACGTATTCTACAAAAAACACAATTCTACAGGCGCTCTCCTGCAACTCCGCAACGAACCGCGGTGATGTGACCGCTTCTAGATTTTCGCCCGTGACCGTAACGGACGCACCGAAAGGTATGTCCCTTGCGTGCAAACCGCTTATCGCACGGCGCAAACCGATTGCAACGCCTTGCCCGCGCCGCGCATCCGTAACCGCGTCGTCGCCCTCAATGCTGACAACCGGAACAATGTTCCGATGGCTGTCGAACAACTCAAAATAAGCGTCGTCTATTAAAGTTCCGTTGGTGAAAACGGGGAAAATAATTTTTGAATGTGCTGCGGCTTCGCTCAATAAGTCGCGGCGCATGAGCGGCTCTCCCCCCGCCAAAAGTATAAAGGATATGCCCAATTCCTCCGCCTGCGTAAATAATTCGCCCCACCGCTTTGTCGTCAATTCGTCATCCGATTTCTCGTCACCGCAGCTCCCGCCCGCTCTTGCATAGCAACCCGCACAACGCAGATTACACTGGGAAGAAACGCTGGCAATCAAAAACGGCGGAATATGTACGCCGGACTTTTCGCTCTTGTTTCGCCGCTTCGCACCGGCACGCAACGCCGGCACCAGTTTTGTGACAAACTGAAACTCCGTCCGATTCCGCGCAAAAAAACGCAACGCCGTGACAGCCATATTTTTAATGGAAGCATTCATAGCAGAGTGCAACTTCATCTCATAAGCCTCCTAAAAGCTAGTTTCTTCGCAAATAATTTTCACGTTAACATTATAGCCTAAATTCTTTGATTTGTCAAATAAAAGCTATTTTAGGGAGTGGACAATCCGCGGTGACGACTTTTGGCTAAGAAATTTTTTTTCAACTCTTTTTAGTCTAAAAATATTTTATCCCATCGAATTGTACACTCCACTATTTTTCACCGCGTTAAATAAGGCATAAACAGACTAAGTTGATTTCCGGCTTACTTTCTAGGTAGATTGTAAAGTAAAGTGTCGCGAGGATACGCATAAAATAAAAATTATTAGGATAGATTTGCTTTCTCACGCGGAGGCGCGCCTCCGTGTTTAAGGCGAGGGTAGTTATTCATCCAATCCTCGATCGCAAGTATTTCCTTGTGGGAATACTTGCTTATATCCGCGCCTTTCGGTATGAAGCGCCGGATTAGTTTGTTGGCATTCTCGTTACTTCCGCGTTCCCACGCGCTGTACGGGTGGCAATAGTACACGGTTGTACGTTTTAGGGACTTGTTTATTGCGGATTTTTCCAGTGCCGCTTGGTCTAAAAACTCGCAGCCGTTGTCCATGGTAATGCTTTTGAAGCGTTCCCTAAACCCTTGTGCGCCGTACTTACGCTCCAGTTTATCCAACTCTCGTATAACGCCGGATTGGTTTTTGGAGGGCATTTTTCGGATAATTTGCAGCAGTGTTTTTCGTTCGGTTAGCACCAACAATGCGGCTCTGCCTTTGCCCACAACCGTGTCCATCTCCCAATGTCCGAAGTCCTCGCGGTTCTCCACGGACGTGTCCCGTTCCTCTATGCTACGTCCGTTGCGGTTGTTATGCGCTACGCGTACACGCTTATAACTGCGCTTTCGCTCCTTGTGTTTTTCCGGCAAATCGGCATTGGTTAATCTACGGAATATGCCAATATCTATGTAATTATACAGCGTTTTTGTGCATATTAACCCCGCAAACGGTTTGTTCTCCAACTTTGCCAGTGCCAAAACCGCATACGGCGACATGCGCTTTTTTATGATGTTATACTCAACGTATGCCGCAAACTCAAAGTTTTTTCCTATCCTAAGCTGCGTACCTTTTCCGGAGAAACCGCTTTCGTATAAGGCTTGCGCGGCGTCTGCGGAATACTCCGTGCGGTATGTACGTTCGCGCGGCAAATCCGGCAAAAGGGTTAAGACGGCATCCGGTTTTGTATACGCCACCGACACGGAACCGCGCTTGATTTCCCGCTGAATAGTCCGAATACTGCAATCGATGACCGCCGCGATCTCTCCCGTGCCTAAGCCGGCTTTTAAGAGAGATTCGATTTTAATCCGCTCTCGCTCACAAAGGTGTTTCCATTTCCGTGATATTGTGGTATTATTAGCTTGCTCCATTCTTAGTGACCGCCTCGTGTGTTTTGTTTTGCAACCTTATTCTACACGTTTTCCTAAGAATGGAGTTCTTTTTTTAGGCGACACTTTATTTTACAATCTACA
>JAITPR010000033.1 GCA_031289315.1 Clostridiaceae bacterium
TTTAAAAACGCGGTTGACGCTAAGGATATAATCCTGCGTCAACCGCGTTTTTCAAGTAATCAGTGTCAAGCTTCAAGCTTGCGCGTTTTTTGGTTCTTTTTGCCGCGTAGCAAAAAGAACAGAGGCTCAAGCGTCACGCTTGCGGTTTTTCGGTTCCTTTGGGGCGTCCAAAAGGAACTCTAATTTCATAGCAACGAATTGATACGTTCGATGATTTTGGCGAGGCGGTCGCGGTTTTTGAGGAGTTTATCTTTTTCGGCGTCGACGAGTTTTTGGGGGGCTTTTATGATGAAGCCTTGATTAGAGAGCATACTTTCGCCGCGTATGACTTCGGCTTCGGCGGCTTCTTTTTCCTTTGTAAGGCGGGCTATTTCCTTATCGACGTCGATTAAATCGCCTAACGGGATAAAGACCTCGGCGAAGGACGTGACGGCGGCGGCGGACTTATCGGATACGCCGGTTTTATCGGAGAGATAGTCGACCTCGGAGAGGGAGGCAAGCTTAGAGAGATAGACATCGGCTTTTTTAAGCGCGGCGGCATTCTCGGACGAAACGACGTGGGCTTTCACCTTTTTGCCGGCGGGTACGCCCATTTCGGCGCGAATGTTGCGTATTGCGACGACAACATCTTTAACGCCGTCGAAAATCCGTGTTTCGTTGCGGTACACGCGCGCCTTGTTGTATTTGGGCCATTCCTGCGACATAAGTATTTTGCCGTCCGTTAAAATGCCAAAAATCTCTTCGGTTATAAACGGCGCGAACGGGTGCATAAGCTTTAGAATTTCGATAAGCACATAGGTAAGCATGGACGACGCGCGTGTTTTCGATTTTTCGTCTCCGCCGTACAGCATAGGCTTTTTGGCTTCGATATACCAATCGCAAAAATCGCTCCACACAAAATCGTAGAGTTTCGCGGCGGCAAGCCCTATTTCGTAGCGGTTTATATTGACTGTCACGTCGCGCACGACGTAATTAAGCTTAGTTAAAATCCACTTATCGGCGAAGTCGGGCGCCTTTGGAATTTCCGCAGGGGCGTTGCCCTTGTTCATTTCCACGAAGCGCGCCGCATTCCAAAGCTTGTTTATGAAATTGCGGCTGCTTTCGATTTTTTCTTCGGCGAAGCGGGTATCGCTTCCGGGGGCTATGCCGGTTGAGAGGCTGAAGCGCAGAGCGTCCGCGCCGTACTTTTCGATAACTTCAAGGGGGTCAATGCCGTTACCCAAAGATTTCGACATTTTTCGACCTTTTTCGTCACGCACGATACCGTGTATGAGTACCTCAGAGAACGGCACCTCCTTCATAAACTCTAAGCCGGAGAAAATCATGCGCGCGACCCAAAAGAATATTATATCGTACGCGGTGATGAGCAAATTCGTGGGATAAAAATATTCAAGCTCCGGCGTTTTTTCCGGGTAGCCCAACGTTGAGAAGGGCCACAACGCGGAGGAAAACCACGTATCTAACACGTCCTCGTCTTGTTTTAAATGTACGGAACCGCACTTCGGACAGATGGAGGGGGCGGCTTTTGAAACGACCGTTTCGCCGCAGTCGGCGCAGTAATATGCCGGAATACGGTGTCCCCACCACAGCTGACGGGAGATACACCAATCCTTGATATTTTCCAACCAGTTGAAATATATTTTTTCAAACCGTTTGGGAATGAACCTTGTCTGCCCTCTTTTTACGGACTCCACCGCCGGCTCCGCAAGCGGCTTCATACGTACGAACCACTGTTTGGAAACGATGGGTTCGACGACGGTTCCGCAGCGGTAGCAACCGCCGACGTTATGCGTGTACGGCTCAATTTTCACGAGATATCCGCCGATTTTCAAGTCCTCAACGACTTTTTTCCTCGCCTCCGTGCGATCCAAACCCTTATACGCGCCGGCGTTTTCGTTCATGATACCGGCATCGTCCATAACGCGTATTACCGGCAAACCGTGTCTTAAACCCACTTCGAAGTCGTTTGGGTCATGCGCGGGCGTTATTTTAACCGCACCGGTTCCGAATCCGATTTCCACGTATTCGTCGGCTATAACCGGAATTTCGCGGTCAGTAAGCGGAAGCTTTAACATTTTGCCCACGAATTTGCCGTATTTTTTATCCTTCGGATTTACCGCTACGGCGGTGTCGCCCAGCATGGTTTCCGGGCGCGTGGTGGCAATTGTAACCACGCCGCTTCCGTCCGCCAACGGATAGTCGTAGTACCAAAGAGAAGAAGCCTGCTCCGAATATTCGACTTCCGCGTCGGAAATTGCGGTTTTGCAGTCGGGACACCAGTTTATTATGCGGTCGCCTCTATAGATAAGCCCCTTTTCATACAGCTTTACGAACGCCTCTAAAACGGCTTCGGAACAGTTTTTATCCATGGTGAAAGCTTCCTTTGTCCAATCACAGGAGGAACCCAACCGCTTTAACTGTTCGACTATTCTGCCGCCGTACTTTTCCTTCCACGCCCACGCGCGTTCCAAAAAGCCGTCCCTGCCGACGTCCTTTTTGGTTAGACCGTCCTTAGCCATGGCTTCGACGATTTTAACCTCCGTCGCAATCGACGCGTGGTCGGTGCCGGGAAGCCACAGTGCTTCAAAGCCGGACATTCGCTTAAACCGCGTCACTATGTCTTGAAGCGTTTGATCAAGCGCGTGTCCCATGTGTAGCTGTCCCGTTATGTTTGGAGGCGGCATCATAATGGTGAACGGCTCCTTAGCCGGGTTCGGGTGCGCCTCAAAGCAACGGTTATCCGTCCAAAACTTATAAATGCGTTTTTCAAACGACGGGTCGTAGTTTTTATCCATTATCGGTTTCCTCTTCTGCAAAAGCCATAGCGTCCGCCGAATATTTCTCCGCCGACGAACCGCGCTCCTCTTGATTTTCGTTTATAAGTTGATTTTCTTCCGGGACAACCTCCGCAAGAACCGCTTCTTCGGCAACTCCGCTTTTGTCTACTTCCGTTTCTTCAGCCTGCTCTTTTGCGATCTTGAAGCCTTTCAACTGCTGTACAATTTGGTACAAGTAATTAATCGCCGCACCGTAGCCTATCGCCAAAGCAATACTTAAAATAACCGTTACCGTTACATAAATCGGATTTTGCACATTCGGCTCACCGGCAAGCGCGGTAAAAAACGCCAGTATGACGCCGCCGCTTACCGCCGCGGAGCCTACCTTGCCCAACATGTTCGCCTGAATGGTGATGCCCTTGCCGGCAAATATCAGCGACAACACTATCATCAAAAGTTCCTTGACGAGTATCAATATTACGAACGCCCAGTGAATATACCAAAGCGCGAATGCAAGGCACATGAGTACCGCGACATGCATAAGCTTATCGGCAAGTGGGTCCAGCATTTTGCCTAAGCCGGATACCATGTTGTAGCGACGCGCAATTTTGCCGTCTATAATATCGCTTGCGGAGGCAACCGTAAACACCGCCAGCCCGCCCCACACGAGGTTTATATCGTTGTTAATCGCGGCGAATACGCACAAGAGAATGAATACGGGAATGCAAAGTATTCTAAAAACGCAGATAAGGTTGGGAATCATAAATAATTCCCGCATGTTGAGTTGTGACTTCGGCTTTGTGCCGGCTTTATTCTCTTCCATCTTCAAGCTCCGCTTTGCTTTTTTTCCGCCGTAAAAAGGCGTTATGTAGTTCTTTCGCAGACGCGTGCGCGTACTACTGCATTATATTTGACTATAATAATATCATATAAAATCAAAACTGTAAAGGCGTAACGCTTGAAAAATTTGATGTTTTAGCGTATAATTAACGTATTCAATTTTCGCGCCTGCGGATTTGAGGTTTCTAGACACGTTCTTGCCGCAATATTCGGAAGAATTGCTGGCTTTTACGGAAACCGTAAAAAAACCGCCCTCCGCTCCGCAAGCTTGTCACATCCCGCGACAACGACATGACGTGAGGCAGCAGACAACACTGTGACAACGACTGACAGCGGCATGACAGCCACCGCGACAACAGCGCGTCCGACACTGCGAAAAATGAACCCGTAAATATATAACTTAAGGAGATTTCCTATGAATGATTTAATGTGGATACTTTGGGGCGCGCTTATAGCTTGCGGCGCGCTACTCTTGTTTATGCTGTTGCGCACGGCGCTTTTGCGTCCGCCCAAGGAAACGGAAAATTCCCAAACTCCCCCTCTGCCTGACCTTGATGAAAGCATCTTAGCCGCGCACCTTTCCGAAGCCGTCGCTATTCCCACGGTTTCTCTCGTGTCACCCGACGATGACGGCAGGCACTTTTTAGAATTTCATGCGTGGTTGGAGCGCACATATCCCGCCTTGCACGCCGCCGCGGAAAAGACGGTAATCAACAAATTCAGTCTTATATACCGCATAAAGGGTAGCGACGAAACCCTAAAACCCTTGTGCTTTTTGTCGCATCAGGATGTGGTCCCCGCAACTCCAGAGGGTTGGGAAGCCCCTCCCTTCGGCGGCGAAATTAAGGACGGATACATATACGGACGCGGTTCCATGGATATGAAAAGCCAGCTCGTCGCCACCGTAGAAGCCGTCGAATACATATTGAAACACGGCGGCACACCGAAACGCGGCATATATCTTTGCTTTGGTCACGACGAGGAGGTTTCCTCCGAACACGGCGCACCGTACATTGCCGCCTACCTCAAGGAACGCGGCGTTTCCTTTGAATACCTCATCGACGAGGGCGGCATAATGGCGGACGGCAATATTTTGGGCGTACCGCACACCATCGCGCTCATAGGCACCTGCGAAAAGGGCTACGCCGACATAAAGCTAACCTCTAAACGCGACGGCGGACACGCCTCCAGTCCTAAGCGTCCCACTTGTCTTGGTCTTTTGGCAAAAGCTATTTTAAGCATCGAAAAACATCCTATGAAGACCACTTTCAATCAACCTACAAAGGAACTCTTCCGTGACTTCGCGCCGTATATGCGCTTTATATTCCGTTTTTTTATGGCGAACCGCGATATATTAAGTCCGTTGCTCCGCGCCGTTTTTACGTTGATTCCCATGACGAACTCCCTCGTACGCACTACCTTTGCCCCCACCATGGCAACCGGTGCCGACCGTCGCAATGTGCTTCCCGCCGAGTCCACCGCAAATATCAACGTGCGTATACTGACGGGCGATAACTCCGCCGGCGTCTTAAAACACATTCAAAAAACCGTCGGCAAAAATATATCCGCCGAAATAACTAACGTAACCGAACCGTGCCCCGTATCACCCACCGATACGCCGCAATACCGCGCCCTAACCAAAGCCCTCAAGGAAGTTTGGAGCGACCTCATCGCCGCACCCTATATGTTCATTGCCGCTTCCGACGCCCGGTTCTACTACGGACTTACCCCCAATGTGTATCGCTTTACGCCCTTCAAATACGCCCTCTCCGACCAAGCACGCATACACGCCCTCAACGAACGCTGCGAAGTAAAAGCCCTCGTCCCCGCCGTCGCTTTTTTTATCCGCTGCATAGAAAACTCCTGCATGGATTGATATTAGCCTTCCTTTTAGGCGTCCAAAAGGAACCGAAAAACCGCAAGCTTGAAGCTTGACACTGATTACTTGAAAAACGCGGTTGACGCAAGATACCCTTGCTTGTCAACCGCGTTTTTAAATTTATTAGTGTTAATCCCTCCGCTTTGCGCCCTTTGCCACCTTTAGCGCAGTCACACTTCACGCGGACTGTCACCTTGAGCCGGAAATTGACGTTAACCCTAAATGCTTCCGTGTAAATAGATGCACGAACCTGTTCCGCCCACGACGAAGCCCCCACATTCAATACGGTTTAGCGGCAATGGCGATGACAACCGCCGCCTGTCAATCGTCGTCATCATCGTCATCGCCGAAGCCTCTAAGCTTTATCTCTACGGTACCTTCCTTTTGGCTTTTTACATGAATCGCAGTAACTGTCATTAAACCGGAAGGGGAAATTTTCATTGTTGTTATAAAATCATCACCCTCTTCTAAATTAGGTATACCAGAAACCTCAACAACCCCTATGTGTTTGCCTAACTCCGGTAAATATGGTTCATCGCGGTTGTATTCATTATCCGCCTCAAACATATGTATATGCTGGCTTACAATTCCATCTCTGCCTTCAAGCGCACAACAGGTGGATTTTCCTTGTGCCGGCAAGAGTTCTCCTTTCTTAATAATATTAAAAATGCGATGACGGTTTTTATCCTTATATTTTTCGTAGTTTTGAATATACCGCGCTCCATAAGAGAAACTGGCTATATTTTGTACATGTATCGTTTCCGGATTGTTGTTTAAGTCATCACTAGTAACATACTTAGAATATATCGCCGCACCTAACGCAATTGCCTCCCCCGGCTTGAATTTTCTTATATTTTCTTGGGGCATATCAGAAAACATTTCCTTTATCTTGGCTTCCACTTGCGGCATATTGGAACTTCCTCCTACACAGACAATGTAATCAATTTTTAAAGACGGGTCTTTTTGTTTGACGGCGGCAACAACCTTCTTTACTAAGTCCATCGTCTGATTAATTAAGTGTGCGGTAAGTTCCTCAAACTTTTCACGTGTTATTAGTATTTCTTTGATCGCGGCGTCAATCACTACGCGCAAGTATGCATTGCTCGACGTAGATAATAGGCGTTTTATTTTCTCCGCTTTTTTCCTTATTTCTTCACGATAATGAAATGCTTGCGGAGTGCTACCGTCTAGTTGTGTATTAGGGCATAACGGCTGCAACTGGCTTATTGCATACTTTACAAGCTCTTCGTCCCACAAGCGTCCTCCGGTACGGAGCATGCCGTAATCAACGACCTCATATTGTTCTTTTCGCGAATTTTTAGATGTAACTACGGCTACATCACAAGTTCCGCCACCCAAATCATAAACCAAAATGTTGGTGTTATCGGATAATGAAACGGCATTAAAGTATGCGAGCGCAGCAGCAACGGGTTCACGTATAAACGCCACATTATTCAGTCCGGGACCGCCGTCCTCTTTTTTTATCTGCGCCGCGTCCCTTATGAATTCCATTTCCCTAAGTCCGAACTTTGCCGGTATTGAAATAATCACTTCGTTATTACCGTCGTCTACTAAAGCGTTTTCTTTAATCAACTCATTAGCCGTTTCAACCACTTCTTTTAAAATGTATCCGACAATTTGTTTGTTCGTAAAAGTTCTGCCGTCAGCGATAAAGTTCGTCGTGGAGGATTTTATATCCATTTTAATCTCACGTTTCATGTTCTTTACGTTGTTGATGCTTTCGCCGGCATTTTCGGCACTTTGTCCGGTAAGAACCCCGGCATTGCTGTCGTAATAAAATACCGACGGTATAGACAAGTTGTCTTTCAACAACGGAGTGGGAACACCCACAGCTAGACATGCCGAAAGCGAAAATGTCGTTCCGAAATCAATTCCTATTCTCATAAATAATCTCCTTAATTACGCCGTTATTTTTATATAACGACCATTTCTTTTTGCAATATTTTGTCGTTAAACTTAAACCCGCTCCGCCACGAATTTATGATCGCAGCCTTTTGCAGGTTAATTGACGAATCATACAATTTTGTTCTATCATACAGTTCATGTATTCTTCCGTCATATAAAGTCCCTTCTTTGCTTGATATTTCTTCAACTCCAATTCGCGCCAAATGTCCCTTTATAATTTTCAAAAATGCTTCCTGATTATTAACCATTATCTTAAGATCTCTGTCAGTTGAGCTTTGTAAAACGGGTAACATGGCTTTGTACCCATCACTGATAAGATTATACACTTCAATGAGCGACTCATAACTATTTTTAACATATTCGTGCTTTATGCCGTTTTCAATGGTTGTGAGCTTGCCATATGCTGATTGAATATCAACCTGAACATCCTGTAAATCCTTTGTGTGTTGAGTTTTTATTTCATTCGCCGATTTTATCAACTCCTTATTCTCCGGATAGGACTTTAACCTTTCCACAGTATCAATTTTATTTGCGTTAATACGGGCTTGCGCCAGCATTTCTTCCGCAGTTTTTTTAGCAGTACTCACAATACAACTCGCTTCAGCGCACTTGCTTTCAAGGTATTTATCTGCTTCAGCACACTTGCTTTCAAGGTATTTATCTGCGCTATTGCGCTTATCTTTGGAATATTTATCTGCTTCGGTGCACGTAATTTTGGTGTCCTCATTCGGGTTCGATTTTATGTTTATTACTTCCTTATTCGCGTCGTCGATACTTTGTGTGTGGTCGAAATGTTGGGCGTTATATTCAGTTTGCTGGCGCCCTACTCCGGTTTGTTCACCGAACTTATTAGTATGGGAAACTCCATCACAATCGCCTTTAGGGAAATTTGCTTTATTGTATCCCCTATCCGACATTAGAGCGTCAATCTTGTTTATCATACTATAAAAAAGCTTTGGGGCGTGATTTGACCCGGAAATTAAATTTCTACTCTCTTCTCTTGAAAAATACACCTCGCTTTCTTGTTTTGAGATCTGGTAATTCTTCCCTCTTAAACAATCAAGAGTTTTCGTTACTATACCTAACGCATCTTCGGTGGAGAATAATATTGAGTCTATGGCGTCGTCTATTTCACAAACAGTTATTGCACGTAATGAGTGCAACTCATTTTTGTTATCAGTTGCTTTTCCCCAAACACAAGCTAAATGCGAAAGCAGTTTTGACTCTCCGCTTTTTTTCAACTCCTCCGCCATTTGTTTCACAATCATGTTAAATGCTACCACTCTATTTGGCTCAATATTATTGCCTTTTTTGTATTCTTGTACCTTAAAACAAATATCCTTATACTGCTCAAAGCTACTTTGGGGGTTATCTTTTGCCATGTAGAATCTCCTATATTTAAGTTGCCTATTTTCTTTTGATACTCGCGCACATCGTTAAGTATGTGTTAACGATGTGCTTATCTACTGGTCTTCAATCATAAGACACATTAAGGCGTATTTTGTCGTATTACCATTTTTATTATACTCCCATTATACTGGGAAGTCAATATTTTTTCCCATTATTATGGCAAGATATTTATATGGAAGAAACATTCGGGCAAAGATTAAGATTTCTAAGACATGAAAGGGGTATCGGGCAAGTGGGTTTGGCAAAGGAACTGAACGTCGGAAAATCTATTGTTAGCTTGTGGGAAAAAGGAGAATGTGAACCCACACTTTCAAAATTGAAGGCAATCGCAATATTCTTTGATGTTACAATTGATTTTTTAGCCGGTCTTGAAGATTAATTTGAGAAAATGTTGCCGAATATAGAAAGTTTTAGAAATTAATTCGATAATTTAGAGGCTATTGTCGGGGATAAAATGTTTATATTTAACTAAGAATTACGGGGACTGTCGCCTGAAACGTAGAATTGCGTATCAAGCGACAGCCCCCGTTTTTAATGCGATTTAGGGCGGCAATATTATTTTTTTTTCAACTCCCAATGTTTTTCAATTCTCCGCTTTTCAGTACTTTTCAACTCTGCAGTACTTTCAACACCCTACTTCTCAATTTACCTCTTTATCACTCCCCCGCTGTTTACTTTTTCAGAGTATATATTTTTTCCAATCGGTTTAGGGCGTCGTTGAGAACGGCGTCGGTTTTGGCAAAGTGGAAGCGTATATAACGGTTTTCCGAATTTTTAAAGAAGCTGGAACCGGGAACCGCGCCCACTCCTACCTTTTCGGCTAGGGCTTCGCAGAATTCCAAATCGTTCGCCCACCCAAAAGATGATATGTCTACCATGACGAAGTACGCCCCTTCGGGAGTGTTGTGCGGCAATCCTATGCCGTCCAGTCCGTTTAGAAACAGCGCACGCATGTGCGTGTATTTGTCTTGCAACGCGCGGTAGTAGCCGTCATCCAAGCGCAATCCGGCGACGGCGGCTTCCTGCAACGGAGCGGGCGCGCCGACCGTCAAAAAGTCGTGTACCTTGCGTGCCGCTTCAATTACGCGCGCGGAGGCTATGACATAGCCCAATCGCCAACCGGTTACCGAATAGGTTTTGGAAAGGGAGCTGCACGTAAGAGTACGGTCCTTCATTCCGGGCAGTAGCGCGAAGTGCGTGTGTGTGAAAGGCGGGTAGATTATATGCTCGTACACCTCGTCGGTTATGACGAAAGCGTCATATTTTTCGGCTAAAAACGCTATCTGCAACAGCTCCTCACGTGAGAATACGCGCCCCGCCGGATTGGAGGGATTGCATAATATCAAGGCTTTAGGATGCTGTTTAAACGCGTCTTCCAGCATATTCGGGTCAAAACGATATGCGGGAGGGTTGAGTGGCACGTAAATCGGTTCCGCTCCGGACAGCACGGTGTCCGCGCCGTAGTTCTCATAAAACGGCGAAAAAACTATTACCTTATCGCCTGGATTAACCACTGTTAGCACCGCCGTCATCATTGCTTCAGTACTTCCGCAGGTGACTACGATTTCCGTTTCCGGGTCGGGACGCACGCCGGTAAATCTCAAATATTTATCCGCTAACGCCTCGCGGAAGTTCTGCGCGCCCCACGTGAGCGAATATTGATGCGGACCGCCGACAGCTACGACATTAGCAAGCGCGCGCGTTATTTCCTCCGGAGGTGGAAAATCCGGAAACCCCTGTGACAGATTAACCGCACCGTATTTATTGCATATTCTGGTCATGCGTCTTATCACCGAATCCGTGAAAAGCGCCGTTTTTTTAGATAACTCCGGCATATTCCGCTCCGCTTTTTATTTTGAGTGTAGACAATTAGCGCACTGTTTTGTTATAACTCTAATGCGCCGCACTTCCCTACGCCGCATATTATACAACCGTAAGGACTTTATGTAAAGGGGGTGTGGACAATTCGCAGTGACAAAATATTTTTGGGCTATTTTTAAGGATAAAATTGTCTGAAAGCACAGTAGTAGCACTGCTACGCACGAACATTTCAGACGGTTTCAGACCAAAAAGAGCCTTGAATATTTTATTGGCCGGCACGCCGTCGCCGTGGATTGTCCACCTCCGTAAGGTATCCGGGGAGGTTTTTATGAATAAGGCATGCGATTTAGCGCTAGAGGGCGGCGGAGTAAAGGGCTTAGGGCTTATCGGGGCGGCATACGCATTAGAAAACATCGGCTATAGGTTCCGTTATTTGGCGGGCTCATCGGCGGGGGCGCTCGTCGCGGCATTGCTGGCAAGCGGCTTCACCGCCGCGGAGGTCAAAGAAGTGTTTGTTGAAATCGACTATAAACAGTTTGAAGAAAAGGATTGCCTTGACTATTTCGGCACGCCGGGCAAGCTGTTATCATTAGGAAGAAGTCTAGGCATCTATTCGGCGAACCACTTTGAAAGCTTTGTCAACGGCTTGCTTAAAGAAAAAGGAATTTCCACCTTCGGCGACCTGAACAATCAATTTAAATCTGATTTTCCCTTAAAAGATCGACGTCCGGTGAATACGGAAACGCGCACTGAAACCGTTTCAAAAGTAAGTTCCTCGGCAACCCGAACGGATACGGATACGCAACAAAACCGCACGGCTCTAAAAACTACTCCTCCCAAAATTGCGCATTCAACGGCTATTATCCCCGACAACTCGGCAAGTGCGGCAAAAGCTGTGCGCTCAACAGGTATTATCCCCGGCGACACGGCAATCCCAATGCCGGCTTTTCCTCATATGAAAGCGTCTTTTATAAACAATCCGGCGCGGCTTCGGGTTACGGCAAGCGACATTACGGATATGAAACTCCTAACGCTTCCCGACGACCTCGCGTGTTTCGGCATAGACCCCGAAAAGTTTTCGGTTGCAACGGCGGTGCGCATAAGCGGCGGCTTGCCGTTCTTTTTTGAGCCGTACAAGCTTAAGGACACCTCCGGACGCGTACACCTATTGGTTGACGGCGGGCTTATCAGCAACTACCCCATTTGGATTTTGGACGACGAGAAAAGCCGTCTAGACGTCCCCGTTTTCGGCTTGAAATTCCCAAAGCACGCGCTTGAACCCTGCCTATCCCACTGCAAACACAACGACCGCGTAACGCTTTTCGAATACATGAAATCGGTAGTTTCCACGCTTTTGGACGCACACGACGAAGCATATTCCTATCGCACGGAGGGCGACGACGAACGCGCCATAACCATACCCACGGTGATAACCGTAGACGGTGAGCGCCGCCGCGTAGGTACCGCCGACCTCGGCATAAAACCGCACGAACGCATAGCCATGTTTGAAAACGGCGTACGCGCCGCCGTGCGCTTCCTAAAGACGTGGAGCTTCGAAAAATGGTTGTCGAGATACCGCTAAAACCGTCGGTAAATTATCGGTGCTATTTTTATCCTACCTTCTTAAATCTGATTATGGCGGAGCCTTTTATTTTGAGTTTGAGGGTAAACTTACCGGAGGACTTGCCGCCTTTGCCGGTGTTGAGGTTTAGATACTCGTATTGGTTCGCGTTAAAGCCGTATTCGGACAAATTCAACTCAAAGGTTTCGCCCGAGTATAGGTCTAGGTTAAACACCGCCAAATACAGATACTCGTCGTCAAGGCTGTAATAAATTTCGGATGCGTAGCCGCCCCACGTCGGGCGGAAAGCTTCGTTTCGCAGTGCGACCGCAAGAAGTTCCTTGTTGTTGAAGTATTTTTCCGCGCGGGTACGTGCCAAATCGCGGCTTATATTGTCGCTCCACATGAGTAGGGTACCGGATATGAGCGCCGAATTGACGACCATATCCGCCTCTACCGCGGAGGAACTAATCTTTATATTTTCCCAGTCGTGCGTAAGAACAATGTGGTCGGGGTCGTTAAATTTATAGAGCGTGCCGTTTTGCCACCACGCGTACGTATGTGAATTTAAGCGGTAATGCGCCGCCCCGTAATTTTCAAACACATCGCAACTTATGCGGCGTGAATGCATATAGCCGCTTGGGAACAACGGGGAAATCGCCGCGCTTAAAAAGATGTCCTTGCCGTGCGTGAAATCCTTATCGTTTACGAAGTCTAGCAGTCGTTGCATACCGTAGTTGTATGCCATTATTCCGGTAGTCGCCTTAGTTTTGTCGTAAAAATCGCCTTCCGTCGCGCCGTGTATTATGAAGTCAATCTTGATAAATTCGTAGCCCCAATCAAAGAAACGCTTTAAATTATGCTCCATAAGCTCGTACGTTCCGGGATGTGTGAGGTCTAGCGAAAGCGTAGTCTTATCGTCGTATTTTTCGTGCGTGGACACAAAGGCGCCGTCCTTATCCTTTAGAACAATTTCGCGCCACGTGTAATTCGCTCCCTCATAAATTGGTCTGTCCAAAGCGCCCGGCGCGCCCATCCCCCACGCGCTGAACGGCGTGAGATAGATGCCCGCCTTTTGACCGTTGGCGTTGAGATAGGCGGGAAGCGTGGAAATCTGCTCGTTGGTAAAGTTCCCCCACCCGCTGTCGAGATTGACGTACACGGTGCCGTGGTCGGTGAAGCCGGAAATATTATCCTTTAGATAATCGCTTACCCCCGTCACGGCGTCGTAGGACACGTTCATGCCGTAGCCCGCCCAACTGTTATACCCCACCGGTACCGGATTGTTCCACTCCAGCATGGGTTGAACGGCGGCGTTAGCCTCACCGAAAGCCTCTAATCCGCTTCTGTAATCGTCGTAATACCCGTAGAAAACGCGCGGCGACGCGACGGTTACGCCGTTTATGTAACCGTGTTCGGCGCCGTTTTTGAAGTCGCGCGTGCCGTAATCCGCCACGCCGTGACGGAATGCAAGAGAGTTTATGCCCATTTCGTCATAAATCTTTTTCGACATATCTATTTCCGCCGCCGATTTAAACGCGTCGTGGTCGACGGACCCAAAAACGATACTTTCGCGGCTCCAAGTGTTGTAAAGCATGGAATATTCATAACTTTTGAAATAGCCGCCCGCAGCTTCCTGTTCGATATATTTCACATATTTGTCGTTATCGTACGGTGCCAAAAGGAAATTCACGTCGCGCATGTTACCTATTTGGGTAGAGGCTCCGTCGCCCGCATATACCTGACGCATATTGTTTGTATAAAGCACGGTCGCCCCGTCCTCCGACGTATATTCCGCGCCCGAAACAATGTAGGGTTTATTTTCATAGACGTTAAAGAAAAAGCTCTCCGCTATGCCGTCGTATACGTTGCTCACAATTATCGACACGCCGTCCCCAAACTCATCCGATAAGTTCTCCGTACGCCACTTATAACCTGTTTGATTGGCGCCGTTAAGCGTTTTACCGTTCACAACGGCGGTAAAAAACGCGCCTTTTGTCAATGTAACGCCGCCGTAGCCTATGTCAAACCTACCGCTGTCCAGTCCGAAGGTTGCTTTGACCGCACCGTTTGTAACCGTAACGCCGCTTTTTCCCGTTCTGCTTGCATCGGGCGTTTGGTATGCCGTGGCAAGCCGCATAGGGTTATATACATTAATTAGCGGCGGAATCACAGCCCACAAGACGGAGCCGGCAACGACAATAATCAGGAATACCGCGATGATAATTTTATAACGTTTTTTCAATGTAACTCCTCTAAAAATGCGGGACGCTTTTGCCGCGCATAAAAGTATTTATTTTCTATATTAGGGTATATTGACTACTCACGGTAAGTTTAGTGAATCAAGAGCGCGTTAACTACTCACGGCATTGGTAAATTGAAGTTCTTTCAACGTCTGTTTGCGTTAATTTCTCCCCGTGTATTTTATAATACACATCGTCGGAATTTGCCTTAACATATGCTAAAGTAACCTAATTTTTTCTCAACCACGTTAACGTAAACCACTAAAAACCTTTTCAGAACGGCTCTTCGAAAAGAAATCCGCGCAAGCCGTCCATACTTGAAAAAAGACCGATTGCACCCGCTGCCGAAAGCTCGTTTGGCATTCCGTAGCCGTACGTCATGCCGACAAACGGAATTTTGTTGTCACGCGCGCCCGCCGCGTCCAATATTGTATCGCCCACCATAACCGCCGGCATAATCGCTTCCGCTAGGGCTTCCTTAATTATAACGTATTTGGAGTTACATTCCGGATTGCCATCGCTCACGGCAACATAGTCCGTCAAGCCGCTTAACCCGTATTTTTCTATTATTACTCCGGTTGAAAAGGCGTTTCTAGCGGTAGCTATAACTATTTTAACGCCCGCCGCCTTTAAATCGGTAAGCAACTCACGCGCGCCGGGAAACAGCGTCGTATCGGAAAAGCCGTCCTCCGAATAACGCGCACGGTAGATGCCCGCCGCCGCGTCGGCTTCCTCGGGCATAAGCCCGAAGAAGTGATGCAGACTGTAGTTCATTGACGGCGCAAGGAAGCGCCTCTTATCGAAATTTTCCGGAATACCTTTGCCAAACCGGCGCAACGTATACTCCAACACTCTCGTGACTCCGCTTTCGGCATTGAGAAGCGTGCCGTCAATGTCGAAAATCACGGTTCTATATTTCATAGAGTCACCGCTTTATATTTCTAGCGTCACCGCTTCGGAATCAAGGTAATAAAGACTATGTCCCACCGCTTGAATGCTAACAACGTCGCCGGGCGTGCAGTCCGCGGAAAGGCTTGTTTCCGTAGTGTATATAACCGCGCCGCCTATGGTAACCTTGTAGTATTTGGCGTTTGCGACCGCGTTCCACACAAGGTTGACGCCGATTATTTCTTCCGCGTCGTTTTTAACGTAGCCGGATAATTCCGCGTCGAACACGGGGGCGGAAAGCGTTTCGTAGGTTACGTGAGTGACCAGCACCTGCGGAGAATCCGCGTAATATGTTTGACCGCTCTTGGCAACCACGGTTATGGCGTAGGTGCCTATCTTTACCACCGTTTCGGTTATGTCCAACTCGGTGTATTCCGCGTCCGCCACCGCTATGCTGACGGGAGTACCGCCGTTTATAATAACCTCGTATTTATTCGCGTTGGGAACCTTGGTAATGCGAAGCAGAACTCTGCCGTTCTCCGTAACGACGGACACGGCGGGTTGCAAAAGAACACCGGCAAAATTAAAGGTTTTTGTGACGACGGCGCTTTCCAAATACGCTTCGGCATTATCGGATACCGCACGCACCTTAAGCTCGTAGGCGCCCGGTTCTAGCCCCGTAATAAAGAAGGAATTTAAAATGCTTTCGCCGTCAGCCATCTTTTCGGAACCCAAATAAATTTCGTACACGTATTTATCCGCGTGCGGCGTTTTAGTCACGGTACAAATGATGTCGGCTCCGTTCTGGTTTATGGTTATCTCCGACGGCGCAGTAAGCTGTTCTTGTATTACGACCTCGCCGCCGTAAATGTTTTTAGCCGCGCCGCCTACTCCGACGACGGTTTTTGCCGCGCCGGTAACCGTGCCGACCTCTCCGCCGTTTTCAATCTTTATATAGTCGCCGCCGTTCACGGAATTGACCGTGCCGCTTATAAACGTCTTGTCCTCAATTCCATCGACACCCACAAACAGGTTTGCCGCGCCGAGATTGCCGCGTATAAAGGCTTCCGGCGAAACGATTTTCACCGTCGCGAATTCCGCATTGACGGGCTTAATCTCTCCGGCAAGGGAAACCGCAACGCCCGTTTTTATCTCTAAGCTATCGGCTTTCACCTCGTTGACTGTCAAGCTTTTCGCCTCGACAACTACGGAAGCGGCTTTGACGGCGGAGTGCACAGAAATATCGGCGTTCGGATATTTCCATATCGCCGTTGTAGCCTCAATCAGCCCGTCCTTACCGTATTTATCTTTTTTCAAGGTGCCGATGTCTACGCCGCCGCCTTCGCTTGAAGTAAATGTAAGCGTTCCGTTAACCTTTAGGGTGTATCCGTTTAAATCTATTGAGTAGACGCGGTCTATGCTTAAATCGCCGTCCACAGTGACGTCCTTTTTAAAGACGAGGCGGTTACCCTTGCCCTTTTCTGCGGCTTTCACTATGTCCGCGCTGCTCCGCACGAAAATCAAGTCCCGCGTGGCGACAAAGTGTCCGGTGGTAAGCCCCGCCGCAAGCAATACGACAAACGCCACTATGAAGGTAAGTAGCTTGTGCGCTTTTACGAACTTGAGAATTTTGGAGGGCTTTTTAACCTTAGGTGCGGTAAAATCCGTCGTGTCCGAAACATCGGTGTCGATAACCTTATCCGTGTCCGCAACATCCGCTTCGACGGTTTCCGTTTCCACGGCGTCCGCAAGCTTATCCGCTTCGGCGGGTTGGCTTTCGGCGACTTCCGCTTCGACGGCGGCTTCGGGTTGATCCTCGGTAGCCCCCGCTTCCTCCGCAATAGCTTCCGTAGCCGCTTCTTCGGTTACGTTTTCAGTTTCCGTAGCCGCTTCCGCAGACTCCTCTACCTCTTCGACCGCGGTTGCCTCAAGTGCGGAGGTTGCTTCCGTTTCGTCCGGATCTACCCCGGCTCCGTTGTTTAAATTTTTGTTAAGCTTGTCTTTAGACATAACCAGTCACCTCAGTAATGTTTTTGTTGTTGTATGCGGTTTTTGATTGAACGACTTTAGAAATTTCAAGTATTTACACTCTCCGTCCGTCCGACGCGCCGTCTTCGACCGTTATTATTGCTATTAATTAAGAGTTCGCTCTATATTACCCGATTATTATAGCACGCGCGCATGTATTTTGGCAAGTCTATTAAAAGGGTTCAGACAATAAGATGTTCGGCTCTTTTGTGTCTAAAACCGCCTGAAAATATTTTGTCACCGCGAATTGCCCACACCCATTAAAAAAGACTTGTTACAAGCACGCGTTTTTGCTATAATGAATTCATTATTCTTAAAAACACGGCGCTATTGCATTCCGCATATATATTAATGTATATTTGCATATATGCTCAAGTGAGCGGAAAAAAATAAAAGGGGACTATAATGACAGAAAACGCAAATGACAAAAGCACGGAAGCTTGCCCCGTTTCCGCTAAAAACGACTTGTCCGCGTGGATACTGGACGCGGAGGAAGCGGCGGTTGACGACGGCGCGTTAACGCCCTCTGAAAGCGGCGCAGGTACCGTTGCGAAATCCATTCAGATAAGCAAAAAAGCCGTTATCGTAGGCGTCGCCGTAATTCTCATTTTGTTTTTTGCCGCATATGCGGCGACCTTTATATTTGAAAAGGGCATGTATGCGCGCGATGCCGCGGGAGCAATAATTCCCGGCACATACGTAGAAGACCCCAGCTTACCCGGTATATCGTGGTGGCAATTTTTGTTGTCGCCGTTCATGATTTTATTGCCGTCATCGCCGGGCTACGAAACGGTTTATGCCATTATTGCGTTACTGCTTATAATAGGGGCAATTTTCACTGCGCTTGACGATACCGGAATTTTAGTATACATGGTTGAGGCTTTAAACAACAAATTCGGCAAGAAAAAATATATTTTACTGTTTGTTCTGCCCTTTGTGTTTATGTTTTTGGGAAGCTCCGCCGGCATGTTTGAGGAGCTTATTCCGCTTGTCCCCGTAGTAATAATGTTATCCTACGCACTGGGTTGGGACGCGCTTATAGGGCTTGGTATAACTATACTGGCGTCCTGCTTCGGTTTTGCCGCGGGCGTAGTAAATCCGTTTACCGTAGGCGTAGCGCAAACCTTGGGCGGAATTCCGTTGTATTCCGGTATCGAGCTTAGGCTTCTGACCTTCGTCATAGCCTACATAATTCTCATGGCTTTTCTGTTTGCTTACGCGCGCAAGCTTGATAAAAATCCGCGAAAATCGTCCGTATACGCCGCCGACCTCGAAAAGAAAGCCATGTTCGCGTTCAGAACGGACACCTTTGTCAAATCCAAAGAGAAAAACCGCGCCATGCTTTGGTTCGGCTCTTGGATGCTATCCATAGTGGTACTGGCGGTAATCTCCGTCTTCGTACAAGCTTTGGCGCAAAATCTCATGTATATCACCTTAGGCGTGTACCTTGTCGCCGGCATAGGCGCGTGTTTTATCTGCGGCACAAAATTAAAGCGGCTTTGCAAAATGCTGCTGAAGGGCTTTTTGACGTTGTTGCCGGCAATTGCAATGATACTTTTCGCCGGCGGTATCCGCTACATAATAGAGAAAGGCGACGTAATGGACACCATTCTCTACAACGCGGTAGGACTTATGAGCGGACAACCTTCCTTTGTCGTCACCTTGCTCATCTACCTGATAATTTTCATTTTCGAAATGTTCATACCGTCCGGCTCGGCAAAAGCCTTTTTACTCATGCCGATGGTTTTCAACATATGTACGTTGACCGGCATAGACAAGCAGGTAGCCGTGTTGGCTTTCCACTTCGCGGACGGCTTTGCCAACGTAATTCTACCCACGAACGCCGGACTTCTGCTGATTTTAGGCATGACTACGGTGGATTACGGCAAGTGGTTTAGATGGAGCATAAAAATACAGCTCACCCTGCTAGCCGCAACCATCGGAGTGTTGGCATTGGCTCAATTCGTAGTTTATGCATAAATAATGGCATGTATGAATTATTATGCACTATATTTTTATGTTTTTCATATATAATGCATGAATATACCTTTTAATTGTGCTCAAAACCCTTGACTATGAGAAAAAATATTAGTATAATTAACCCAAAATAAGGGTGTAGACAACCCGTTGCGGCGACCTATTCGCAAGGAAATGTTTTGCCGCCACGAACTTCACCCCCATAATAACAACGCCGTAATGAAAAAACGCGGCGTTCGGAGACTAATAATGACGGAATTTGAACGTATCAAGAAACAAGATAACGAATATTTTATGAACGTATACGCGCCCTACGACATTGCGTTCGTATCGGGCGACGGTTGCACTCTCACGGACAGCGAGGGTAAAAAATACGTGGATTTTTTAGGCGGTATCGCCGTAAACGCTTTAGGCTACAACCATCCCGTTTTCGTTAACGCGATTACGGAGCAATCCAAAAAGCTTTCCCTTATATCCAACTACTTCTATTCGGAGCAACGCGGACTTCTTGCCAAAGAGCTTATAAAGGGTACGAAACTCAAAAAGGCATTCTTCGGCAACAGCGGTGCGGAAGCAAACGAGTGCGCTATAAAGCTTGCCCGCAAGTATTTCTTTGTCAAGGGACAGCAAAAATTTAAAATCATCACCGCGGCGGACAGCTTCCACGGAAGAACGCTAGCTACCGTGACCGCCACCGGACAGCCCAAATATAATCTTGCGTACGTGCCGCTTCCGGCGGGACTGGGCGATTACGTGCCGTATAACGACATTAAAGCCTTAGAAACGGCGCTTAATGACCCTACCGTGGCGGCGTTCATGATAGAGGTTATTCAAGGAGAGGGCGGCATCTGCCCCGCTACGCAGGAATATGTTACCGCCGCGCGCAAAATTACGCACAAGAACGGACAACTCCTCATCATCGACGAGATTCAAACCGGCGGCGGCAGAACCGGCAAGTTCTGGGCGTTCGAACACTTCGGCGTAGATCCGGACATCATAACGGCGGCTAAGGCTATCGGCGGCGGCTTCCCCATCTCCGCTTGTTTGGCTACGGACGAGGTCGCGGCGGCATTCGTTCCTGGTGACCACGGGACCACCTTCGGCGCGGCTCCGCTTGCCTGCGGCGTTTCCCTTGCCGTAGTCAAAGAAATACGCTACGGCGGGCTTTTGGAAAACGCTGAAAAACGCGGCGCTTACCTTGCCGAAAAACTTACGTCAATCGGCGACCCACGCATTAAAACCGTACGCGGCAAGGGACTTCTTTTGGGCGCGGAAATCGACGCCTCTCTGCCCGCCAAACAAATCGTGCTAAAAATGTTTGAGGAGGGCTACGTGTTAAACGTATGCGGACATAACGTCTTACGTTTTGTTCCCCCACTTATCATATCGGAAAAGCAAATAGACTCCATGACGGCGGCGCTCAAACGCGTTTTGAAAACACTGTAGCCAAGACAAACAAGCTTCGGGCAAACAATTGCGGCAAGCGGGAACCATCGGCGCAGTAGGCAAGAACACACCGGCGTAATTAGGCAAGGACATGCGGGCGCGGTAGGCAAAATTGATTTTGCGCCAACGACCGTCCTCAAATCGGTATAAATTTCTTCGGGCTGTCCGTTGAAGCCGTTTCTTTGCCGACCGCAATATTTTTTGTCTATTCCTCTGAATATGGTTTTCAAAGCCTTGTAAAATAGAAACGCTTATGTTATAATTAAGGTATATCATGTAAAACATGTCATAATAAATCCGGACGCGCTTCGGCATCATTTTCTTCTCACGTAGCATTGCTACGCGTCGTCGAAAACGCCTTGACCGGCACCGAACTTGCCTAAAACCCGCTTGTTTTAGGTTGTGTGAACCGCACACACCTAGCACATAAATAATTTTATAATCAGTATTTGCCGCGTGGTTTTTGGTTATAATCACCGCATAATACACTCTTAGGAATTGATATATGAAAGTCATAAAGAAACTGATAGGTTTCATCTTCTCCCTCGCCTTGATGGCGGGAATATTGGTTGCAATTGACCAGCTGGCGATAAATCCCACCGCGGATAAAACGGCGGCTAAATTTGAACGGTTTGAGGGTACCACCGCCGCAATCGACCCCGTACCGTCGGAGCTTACGGCGGCTATTCTGACGTTTATTCAGGACAGCGGCGAAGTAAAGAGCATCGTCGTGGTTACGGATACCTCATCACTCATGCCTAAGTTCGCGTTTATAATCTACTACAATTCTATTCCCGACGCCTTTACTGCCCGCACTGAGCTTAAAGAGAAAACCGGAGATACCTTCGAAAGGGTGACGTGGCGCGGCAAAACCGTGTTTTTAGGCTCAAAGAGCGCCGAACGCGACTACCGCGAAATAATCTTTTAAAGGGTTGTCAATCCATGGTGAAGACTTGTCTGCCAAGAAAATCTTCTGCCACCGAAAATTGCCCCCTTTTAACCGGCTTAAAGAACTTAAAAATAATTTCCGATAAATTATAGCGGACTGTTGATTTTTCACACGGTAGCGGTTATAATGGTGGAATGGCACTATTATTTTTTTAGGATACAAAGATGTTCCCTTAATCTCATTTTTTGAGGGAGCATTTTTTTATACACGGAACAATAAAAAAGCGGCGGAGGTATCTTATGGCAAAGGAAAAAGCGGTTAAGCCGGTCTATGAAAAGCACATGTCCGGCAAGGAAATATGGGCATACGGGTTGGGGTTGTTCGGCATTCAAATGCTTGTCGGGCTGCTCAACTCATATCAAGCGGAGTTCTTCAACGTCGCTATGCATGCAAACTTCGCGCTTGTCGGCGTGCTTATCTTGATAGCAAAGGTCGTAAGCGCGGCGGCGGACCCGTTCATCGGCAATCTGATAGACCGCTCAAAAAATAAGCGCGGCAAGCTGAAACCTTTTATACTTTACTCTTCGCTACCCCTTTTGATCATAACCGTGTTGCTGTTTGCGCCCTTTACCGGGCTTTCCGGTGCGGGCATGTACAGTTACATATTTTTCATGAGCCTGCTGTGGTGCATAGCTATGGCAATCGGCGACGTTCCGTCGCAAGCGATAGCCGCCGTCATGACACCCAGTAACAACGAACGCGTAAACGTGGTTACGTTTGCCAACACTCTTAAATCAATCGGTATAGCCGCCCCCGCCGTCGTAGTGCCACTTATAGGCGCGATTGTTCCGGGAGGCGCGGGCTTCTTCGACGGAGAAACGCTTATTCCCACCGAATATTTGGTAAGCGCAATCGTCACGGCGATTTTAGGTTGCGGCTTATTCCTGTGCATTTTCTTCTTTAGCAAGGAACGCATCCCTTATAAGCCGGAAAAAATGAATTTAAAGGACATGTTCGGCGTCCTCAAAAACAACAAATACTTGTTGATAGTTTTTATCTCTTACTTTTTGGGCTTCGGCAGGCAAGCCGCCATGGGCATAAATCTCCAAACCGCACGCGCGCTTTTGGGCGACCAAGGCATGATACTGGTCTTAGGGCTTCCCTCCGCAATCGGCACCATGGTAAGCATGATACTTACGCCCGTATTGATTAAAAAATTCGACGAACGCAAGGTCTACATAGGAATGTCGTTATACGGATTGGTCATATCAATAGTCTGTTTCTTTGTCGCGTTCTCGCTAGATTTCAACCTAAGTCCGACTACCCACACTACCAATCTCATAATCATGATACCCGTTCTTTTCGCCGTAGGTCTTCAGTTCGGCGCCGTGAACATCTTACCCATGATAATGGTAGCCGACTCCGTGGACTATTACGAACACAAAACCGGCAAGCGTACCGAAGGCGTTTCCTACGCCGTTTTAAGCCTTGCGTTTAAAGTAACCCTAGCCATGGGTACGGCGCTTGCCCTTATCATCGTAGGGCTTTCCGGCTACGACGCGGTGACGCCCGCCGGAGATATAACGTATTCCACTAAGCTGTGGGTGTTCGTCGCCTACATGATTATGCCGGGCGTAACAAGCGCGCTGTGCGCAATACCCGTATTCTTCTACGATTTCGTCGGCGAAAAGAAAAACAAGATTTTGGCGGAACTGAAAGCACGCCGCACCGAAGCGGAAGCCTCCGCCAACCTCTCCGACCCGGCATTTGCCTTTGACGGCACCTCCGACAGCTACAGCGGCAACACCGGCGGCGATGACAACTACAACTCGGAACCCCCCGTCGACAATGACGCTAGCGACGACGGCTTAAATTAAAGCTATTGTTTCAGGGTTATAGGAAAACGAACAGCGCTATCGCGGCGCTATCCCACGGACTTTCAAAGGACGGAAAAATGTGGAGTTTACCCGCTTAAAAGACAAGAAAACGCGGCTTCGGCAAGAAATTGGATTACCTCTGATTGTAGGTATTCATCTCGCCGAAACCGCGTTTTTAATTTTATAGGGTGACATTTCACTTATCGCGTTTACTTGTGAAAAACAAACAAGTACTCATGGGCTATAAAAAGTTTTATTTGATGCTGTTTGTCTTCCAGTAACCCGTAGCCGTACAATTATGCTGCTCTTTAATAATTATTTCCTTGGTCCTAAAGCCCGCCGTCTCAAAAATTTTCATGACCTCAAAACTCATCGGTATTACATGACCGTTTTTTCGCGTGTCCCCCATTAGTACCGCACAAAATTTTCCCGTCTTTAATACCCTATATGCTTCAGCAGAAACCTTATCCATCGTTCTTAAAAAATCGTTTACCCCCAGTCTGGATAAGTCCCCTAATCCCTTGACGTAAGCGAAAGGGCGGCTTGCATACGTTCAGCGGAAGTGTTCCATTTCACGCCGTCTATGCCGGGCGTTGCGGAGCTTTCGCAAACGTGACGAACGGCAAGCATTTTCGCGTCAAGAGAGCGTACAAGGCGCGTCTGCCAATCAATCCGCGCTTCATTGTCGCGGTTGTAAACCGCCTTACAGATTTTACATTGCATATTTAATAGACGTGCTTCCAGTTCGTTCCAGTCGGTTGTATCCCATAAACAGCCGCGTCCCGATTCGGTCAGCCCATCAATAAATTTCACAGGCGCACCGAGAGCGTAATAGGCGCGTGGTCACTTCCCTCAAAATCGCCGATAATCTCACTCGAAATAATCGCGTCGGCTATGTTCTCCGACGCGAGGAAATAGTCAAGCCGCCGCCCACGATTTTGCTCCTTATAATTCCACCGTTTACCCCACCAAGTGTACTCGTTTTCGTCGGGGTGGAGCATACGGAACGCGTCAACAAAACCAAGCGACAACAGTCCGTCAAACGCGCCGCGTTCTTCCCCCTTGAAACCGGGCGAGTTCTCGAAGTTGCGCGTGTTTTCGGGGTACACGTCTATGTACTCGTGGGCGACATTGAAGTCGCCGCAGATTATCACAGGCTTTTTATGGAGCAGTCCCTCTGCGTGTTCGGCGAGAGCCGCGTCAAATTCCAAACGGTAATACCACCGTTCCAAACCTCCTTGTGACTGCGGGACATAAAGCGGTCGCTTGCGAAGCGACAAAAATTATAAGTTTAACAGGGTGGAAATCTGCATTTATATTGTTTCACCTAATACGTTTAGAAGTTCGTTTGCGTTCTCACTCCAAGACAACATTGCTGTACTATATTGCGTAAGATTTTGTTCTGAGAGTGCTTTAATAACTGTATAATAGGCTTTTTCCTCTATTAAAGCAACCTCGTCTAATTTGTTCCGTATTGCAGTTGCGATTAAAGGTTTTGCACGTCTATATAAAGCCACAAAAATCAGTCTTTTTTCAAGTGCATCCAAACAGGTTTTTTCCATGTCATTAAGTGTGGTAGTGAAACCGTGAAGAGCTTCCAATTCTTCAAGAATGGTATATAATTTGGTATAACGATATTGTAGTAATTCGTTATTTAATTTATTTGTTTAAATAGCTTTAAGCCGTTTATTATTCATAACAGCTACAACAACATTGGCAATCGCTGCAAGTGCAGCGGCAATTACACCAACACTAATAAGTACAGGGATAATGTTTCCCAGTTCATAATGTTCCTCCTAAAATCGTCTGGTCGTACTCGAACAGTACGTTGTTAATCTCAAAAATATCATACTTGCCGCTGACGATAAAATACTCGACAATCACGTCAAATTTGCGGCTGTGCGACAACGCGAACCCGGCGCGTTCGAGCAAATCCTCGGTCTGGCCAAGCGTCAGTCTAAGCGCAACGGCGAACGCAAGCACAGTCGGCTTGCTCGGTGCATAGTGTGCGTTGCTCCGAATTTTGCTGAACAGGCGGCGGTCAATGTTGGCGCGTTTATAAATATCCGCGTCGCTTTTGCCGCTCTTGTCAATCAGCCGTAGGAGTGTCGCCGAAAACGGCTCGTCAAGATTCTCGACAATATCGTCAAGCCCCTGCGGCGTGCCGCCTATTGACGGCGCAAACATTGACGCTAGGGCTTCCCGCTCCACGTTAAGCAACTCGCGGCGCGTAATGCGGTGTTCCTCGACGTAATGCTCGTCGATGTAACTCTCGACCTCGCCGAGCAGTTTCTCGCTGACCGTAAACGCCGCCTTGTCAAACACGACAAGCGAAACGCCAATGTCGTGGTCGGCGATGAAGTCGCGGATTGCGGCAGTCGCGACGGCGAGGGCTTCCGCTTTCGGATAGCCGTAAATCCCGCTCGAAATCAACGGAAACGCTACACTCTCGCACTTGTTATCGGTAGCAAGCCGCAGCGAGTTCGTGTATGCGTCGCGGAGCAACTGTTCCTCTCCGTGCTTGCCGTCGCGGTAGACGGGTCCGGCGGCGTGAATAACGTACTTCGCGGGCAGAGCGAAGCCCGGCGTTATGACCGCTTCGCCTGTCTTTATCGGCGCGAGCTTATCGCAGGCGGTTTGCACTTCACGCGCTCCCGCCGCGCTGAATATCGCTCCGCAAACGCCGCCGCCTTGCGCGAGGTCGGTGTTTGCGGCGTTAACGATAGCATCAACCTTCATCTTCGTGATGTCCTGCCGAACAATGGTTAAGGGCATAGTATTCAGTCTCCTCCAGTTATTATCGGCTAAGTCTTGTTGTCGCTCTCGTCGGGCAAAATCTCCATAATGTCGGATACATCACAACTCAGAGCCTTGCAAATCCGCACAAGTATGTC
>JAITPR010000011.1 GCA_031289315.1 Clostridiaceae bacterium
TTTAAAAACGCGGTTGACGCTAAGGATATAATCCTGCGTCCACCGCGTTTTTCAAGTAATCAGTGTCAAGCTTCAAGCTTGCGCGTTTTTTGGTTCTTTTTGCCGCGTAGCAAAAAGAACAGAGGCTCAAGCGTCACGCTTGCACGTTTTTGGGTTCTTTTTGACGTGTGTCAAAAAGAACAAGGGCGTTCTTTTTGCCGCGTAGCAAAAAGAACAAGAGCGAACAAGAGCGAACTAAAGCGTTCGCACTATATCCTTGCAACTCCGGTTTTTACGGCGGCGGCGGCGACGGCTTTGGCGACGGTATCCTTAACGCGGGGGTCAAACGCGGCGGGGATTATATAGGACGGTGACAGCTCCTTATCGGAGACGAGGGAAGCGAGAGCGTAAGCGGCGGCAATTTTCATTTCGTCGTTTATATCGCTTGCGCGGACGTCGAGCGCGCCGCGGAAAATACCGGGGAACGCAAGCACGTTGTTAATTTGATTGGGAAAATCGCTTCTGCCGGTACCGACGACGGCGGCGCCGGCTTTAAGGGCGAGGTCGGGCATAATTTCGGGCGTGGGATTAGCCATGGGGAACAATATGGGATTTACAGCCATTGAGCGCACCATATCTTCGGTCACGGTTCCGGGAGCGGACACGCCTATAAACACGTCGGCGCCCTTTATGACGTCGGCAAGAGAGCCTTTTTTATGTAAGCGGTTGGATATAGCCGCCATCTCAGCTTTGATGGGATTGAGGTTAGAGCGCCCCTCATAAATCGCGCCGTCGCGGTCGCATAAAACGACGTCCTTAAGCCCCACCGCCATGAGCAGGCGTATCACGGCGATACCGGCGGCACCCGCACCGCTTGTCACCACACGAACACTTTGGATGTCTTTTTTTACCACTTTAAGTGCGTTTATTATCGCGGCAAGAGTAACAACGGCAGTTCCGTGTTGGTCGTCGTGGAATATGGGAATATCGCAAATAGCCTTTAAACGCTTCTCTATTTCAAAGCAACGCGGCGCGGATATATCCTCAAGATTGACGCCGCCGAAGCTGCCGGCAAGAAGCGCAACGGTGTTTACAATGTCGTCAACGTTTTTGGAACGTATGCAAAGCGGAATTGCGTCAACGCCGCCGAACGACTTGAACAGCACGCACTTACCCTCCATAACGGGCATGCCGGCTTCCGGACCGATGTCGCCCAAGCCTAGCACTGCGGTGCCGTCGGTTACCACCGCGACGGTATTCCAACGCCCGGTAAGCTCATAGCTTTTGTTTATATCCTTTTGGATTTCCAGACAAGGCTGCGCCACTCCGGGGGTGTAAGCAAGCGACAAATCCAGCTTGCTTGCGACGGGCATTTTAGGAACGATGTCCAGCTTACCCTTCCATTCGTAGTGCTTTTTAAGAGATTCTTCCGCATAGTTCATAAAAAATATATTCCTTTTTCAACGGTTTTTTAGGGTGTTTTTTTCACTGTTTCGCCGATTTTTAACGGCTTTCAGAGCATTTTTTTCGCCGTATTTGTTGAGTTTCAACGGCTTTTTAGGGTGTTTTTCCGCTGTATTCGTTGAATTTCAACGGCTTTCCAGGGTATTTTTCCGCTGTATTCGTTGAATTTCAACGGCTTTCTAGGGTATTTTTCCGCTGTATTCGTTGAATTTCAACGGCTTTTTAGAGTAGTTTTTTCATTGCTTCGTCGAACTGTACGTCCGTTACAAAGCCGCCGCCCACCGCCGCTTCCCGCAGGGTAAGCCCTTTTTTATGTGCGGTTTTCACAATCGCCGCACTCCTTTCGTAGCCTATCAGCGGCGTAAGAGCCGTGGCAAGCATGAGGCTTTTCTCAAAATTTTCCCGCATTTTTGCCTTGTCGGCGCGTATGCCGGACACGCAATTGGCGCGGAAACCGGACATGCAATCGGCTAACAGATTAGCCGTTTCGATGATTTTGAAGGCTATCACCGGCATGAACACGTTAAGCTCAAAGTCGCCGCGTGATGCGGCGGTCGTCATGGTAACGTCGTTTCCTATTATCTCCGCTGCAACCATTCCGACGGCTTCGCACTGTGTAGGGTTGACCTTGCCCGGCATAATGGAGCTTCCGGGTTCGTTTTCGGGTATAAAAATCTCACCCAAACCGGTGCGCGGACCGCTTGACAACAGCCTTATGTCGTTGGATATTTTCATAAGTCCGACGGCAAGTGCCTTGAATGCGGAATGCAAATTAAGCACGGAGTCCTTGGAGGAAAGCCCGTGAAATTTGTTTTTGTCTTCGGTGAATTTAAGCCCGGAGGCGCTTGCAAGTTCTGCAGCTACGTCCCGTCCGAAATCCTTAGGGGCGTTCAAACCGGTACCCACCGCCGTGCCGCCTACGGGTAGCCGGTATACGTATTTGAGCGCGTCGTTTATCATCTCCGCGGCGAACGCAAGCGTGTCCGTCCAGCCGCTTATTTCCTGCGCGAATGTCAACGGCGTAGCGTCTTGTAGGTGCGTCCTGCCAGTCTTAATCACGTCTTTATTGACGCGTTCAAGCCGTTTGAACTCGGCAATCAGCGATTTAAGTGCGGGCAACACCTTGCGCACGGTAAGCTCTGCGGCGGCTACGTGTATAGCCGTAGGAAAAACGTCGTTAGTGCTTTGCGATTTATTTACGTGGTCGTTCGGGTGAATTTTAAGCGTATTTTCCGCCGGCTTTCCGCCGTCCGCAATGCCCTGCGCTATGTGCGCTAGCACCTCGTTGCAGTTCATGTTGGTCTGCGTGCCGCTCCCCGTCTGCCACACCATGAGAGGAAAGCAGTCCTCATAACCGCCGGCAAGTATCTTATTGGCCGCCGATAAAATAGCCTCCGCAATTCCCGCGTCAAGCACGCCGCTCCGCGCGTTAACCGCTGCGCAACACTTTTTTATAAGCACAAGCGCGCGGATAATCTCAAGAGGCATAGTCTGTCCGCCGATTTTAAAATTTTCCAAGCTGCGTTGAGTTTGCGCCCCCCACGGTTTGTCGGAAGGCACTTTAACCTCACCCATGCTGTCCTTTTCTATGCGGTAATCCATGATATTTCCAATGCCGTTTTGTTTCTTGTGTGTACGCGAAACCGAAAAGCTTTTTTTATGCGCGGTTACGCAACCGAACCGCAGTTTTTTTCTTACGCACGGTTACACAACCGAAGCGCAGTTTTTTTCTTACGCGCGGTTACGCAACCGAAGCGCAGTTTTTTTTTACGCGCGGTTACGCAACCGAAGCGAAAGCTTTTTAATGCGTGAACACATTCCTTAGTTGAGTGTCTTAACCCATTTGAAGGGGTCGGGGTACTTGCGATTTTGAACACCGGTGATGCGGTCGTAAAGCCAAAGCGACTTCTCGCCTATTTTGCCGCCGCCGATTTCCATAACGGTATCGCCGTATTTTATCACGCCTACGGGCGAAATAACCGCCGCCGTACCCGTGCCGAACGCCTCGTTAAGCTTGCCCGCCTTGTATGCCGCCACAATCTCGTCTATCGAAACCGCGCGCTCTTCCACGGGCATTTTGAACTCCTTAAGCACCTTTATAACGCTGTCGCGGGTTATGCCGGGCAGTATGGCGCCGTCAAGCTCCGGCGTTACGACGGTGCCGTCGATGACAAAAAACATGTTCATGGCGCCGACTTCTTCCACAAATTTCCGCTCCACGCTGTCCAAATACAACACCTGTTCGAAGCCTTGATGTTTGGCGTTTTCGGCGGCGTAGAGGCTTGCGGCGTAGTTTCCGCCGCACTTAGCTTCTCCGGTACCGCCCTTGCCGGCGCGGAGATATTTGTCCTCAACGTTGATTTTTATGGGAGCCAGTCCGTTGGCGTAGTAGCTGCCCACGGGCGACAGAATGACGAAAAATTTAAACTGCGCACTGGGGTGTACGCCTAAAAACGCTTCGGTTCCGATGAGCGTCGGGCGCACGTAAAGCGATGTGCCGGGCGCGGTGGGAATCCAATCTATGTCGGTAAGCACCAGTTTTTCGATGGCTTTAACGGTTTCCTCTACGGGAAGCTCCGCCATACAAAGCCGTTTGGCGCTGTTGTTCATGCGTTTGATGTTGTCGGCGGCGCGGAACATGGTAACCTTGCCGTCCTCCGATTTATACGCCTTGCAACCCTCAAAAATCTCCTGTCCATAGTGGAAAACCACGCTTGCGGGAGATAGAGAGAGGTCGCCGAAGGGTACGATTTCCGGTTCCTGCCACTTTCCGTCCTTGTAGTCGATAACCAACATGTGGTCGGTAAAATACTTCCCGAAGCCCAGCTTCGAGAAATCCGGTTTTGCTTTTTTGTTGTTCGTCAATTTGATTTTCATAGTCTTATACCCTCTTTAATGAGCATTTTTTTAGTAGTTTTTCAGCACGCGGCACACGCGTTTTTCAGCTTTTGTGCACATTTTTTCGGCACGCGGTATACGCGGTTTTCAGCTTGTGTGTACATTTTTTCGGCACACGGCACGCTTGATTTTAGCATACGGTATACGCGGTTTTTTAGTATACGGTATACTCCTCCGCGACGTGGATTATGGGAGCGCGCCCAGAAGTCATGTCGTTTAGCGCCGCCGTTACGCGCTCGGCGTCCTCAACGGGTGCGGCAAGCGTCAATGTAACCGTGCCGCCGAATTCCGAATTAAGAATTATAGCGGATACGGCACTTATTTTAGAGTTTATTACGTTGAAATCGGCATATGAACACTCAATTTTAAAAATGAGCGAATACCGTTTGGTCTTCACCGCGCTTGCGTCAAGCACGGTCTTAGCACAGCCGGAATAGGCGGCGGTAAGCCCGTTTGCGCCTAACTTTATGCCGCCGAAATACCGCGTTACAACGACGGCGGTATGCGTCAAGCCCTTCTTTTTTATTACCTCAAGAATGGGCTGCCCCGCCGTCCCTTGAGGCTCTCCGTCGTCGCCGAATCTGAATTCGCCGCCGCCCTCTCCGGACACGTACGCGTAGCAATTGTGCGTGGCTTGCGGGTGCGCCGCCTTGATTTCTCTGACGAAATCCGCCGCCTCCGCCGCGTTCACCTCCCCCTTTGCGTGGGAAATAAACCGTGAGCGGTTTATTTCGGTTTCGCACTTATAAAAGCCGTCGACATAGGTGTAAGCGGACATCTTAATTATTCGGCGGTAACCGCCACGTGAACCTTCTTCCCCTTGTGGAGAACAAAGCCCGCCGCCTGCTGTTCTTTGGTTATTTCCGCGTCTATCGAGGTAATTTTGTCATCGTTTACGGAAATTCCGCCGCCTAATATGAGGCGCTTCGCCTCCGCCTTAGAGGGCGCTAGCCCCGTCGCAAACAAAATATCCGCAACACGCACGGTAGCCTTGTCTATTTTTGCCGACGGCATATTTTCTGCGTCGCCGCCGAAAGCCGCTTCCGCCTGCGCTTTTGCATCGTTTGCCGCCGCTTCGCCGTGTACAAGCTTAGTAAGCTCGTAGGCAAGACGCACCTTTGCCGCGTTCATGCGCTCGTCCTTGTAGGCGGTAAGCCCCGCAATCTCCGCTAAATCTAAAAACGTGAGCAACTTAAAGCACTTCTCCGTGTCCGCGTCGTCGATGTTGCGCCAGTATTGGAAGAAGTCATACGGCGACGTCTTGGCGGCGTCAAGCCACACCGCGCCCCTTTGCGTCTTTCCCATCTTGCGTCCGTCGGAAGTCGTCAAAAGCTGGAACGTCATGGCGTACGCGTCCTTTTGCTCCTTTCTGCGGATTAAGTCTGCGCCCGCCAAAATGTTGGACCACTGGTCGTCGCCGCCGCACTCAAGCTTACAGCCGTACCGCTGATTGAGTACCAAAAAATCGTACGCCTGCATGAGCATATAGTTGAATTCTAAAAAGGAAAGCCCCTTTTCCATGCGGCTCTTGAAGCACTCCGCCGTGAGCATCTTGTTTACGGAGAAGTGTACGCCTATGTCGCGCAAAAATTCCACGTAATTAAGACTCAAAAGCCAGTCCGCGTTATCCACAAAAATAGCCGCGTTATCGCCCTCAAAGCTTAAAAACGGCGCCATCTGTTTTTTGAAGCACTCCACGTTGTGGCGCACGGTATCCGCCGTCATCACCGCGCGGAGGTCGGTACGCCCGGATGGGTCGCCCACCATACCGGTACCGCCGCCCACCAAAATTATGGGCTTATGCCCCGCCTTTTGCATCCAACTCATGACTATAAGTTGCAGAAAATGCCCCACGTGAAGGCTGTCCGCGGTCGGGTCGAAGCCGATATAAAAGGTCGTCGACCGGCTTCCCAAAAGCTTATACAAATCCTCTTCAAATACCACTTGTTTAATAAAGCCGCGCTCTCTAAGAACGTCCATTATATTTCTCTTTATCGTCACGGCAGTGTTTTTTTTACCCATATTTTTTACTCCCATACGCCTTTCGGCACACAAATAGTTTATTAAAGTTTTTCTCAGTGCAAGGGCGATATTGGGACCCCGTCAAGCTAGTCGTGCGGTTTCTGCGTCGCAAACTCCGCATTCATTCCCCTCGCGACGCCCCGGGGGATTGCCCCCCGTGACCCCCCGTCACGCCAAGTCTTTTTCAAACTTACGTCTTTCTTTTTGCAGTGGAAAAGGGTTCTTTCGCGTTTCAAGCTTGCAGTATTTCAGTCCGCGAAGCCCTTCCGTTTTAATTTTTTTTCGCTAAATTATCGGCTATCTAGCCGGTTATTTGGCAATTTTTTTGGCAATTTTTTTCTTGAAAAAATCCGCCAACCGCTTTATTCCTATGTCTATTTGCTCCACGCCCGACATGCTGTAGTTGAGGCGGAAGGTATTTGTCACGTCGCCGGACGCAAAGAATGTGCGCCCCGAAACATATGCCGTCTGCGTTTCCGCAACCGCTTCCTTAAACGCGCCGTCCACGTCGAAGCCGTTTTGGAATTCGCCCCAAAGGAACAGCCCGCCGTCCGGGTCGGTGAACGCAATTTCTTGGGGCATATAGCACCGTATCGCGTTTATCATCGCGTCCTTTCTAGTCTTGTAGACCGGTATGATTTCCTTTAAGTGCGGGTTAAGCAGTCCGCGGCGCAAATATCCGTCGATAATCGCCTGCGACAGCGTGGACGTATGCACATCCGTGGCTTGCTTGCCGATAGTCATTTTTCTTATAATCTGCTCGTCTGCTACGGCTATGCCGGTGCGCAAGCCGGGGGCTATCGTCTTGGAAAAACTGGTGACATATACGACGTTGCCGTCCGCGTCCATCGACTTTATAGACGGAAGCCTCTCCCCCGCAAAACGCAGTTCGCCGTATGGGTCGTCCTCAATGACGATAACGCCGTACTTCGCGGTGAGCGCGGCAATCGCCTTGCGTTTTTCCAGTGACAGCGTTTTCCCGGTCGGATTGGAAAAATTCGCCACAACATAAAGGATTTTCGGTTTATACGCCTTAATTTTTTTCTCCAAATCCTCAATGTTAAGCCCGTCGTCGTCGGATTTCACGCCGTATGCGCGCCCCTCATACGTTTTCAGTATGTGCAGACTGGCAAGATACGTCGGGTCCTCCACCAAAATCGCGTCGCCCTTGTTCAAAAAAGCCTTGAAAACAAGGTCTATGCCCTGCTGTCCGCCGGAAATAATAAGCGCGTTTTTAACGGAAGTTTCCCTAATTCCCGTCCGCCGCGCGTATTCGAGTGCGCTCTCCAAAAGCGGCGAATACCCCTCCGTACCGCCGTACTGCAAAAGCTGTTGCGCGCCGCCGTTCTCCAGCAAATCCGCAGTTATGCGCCCGATTTCCGCCACGGGCAGGGTTTCCTTCGCCGGGAAGCCCCCCGCAAAGGATATTATTCCGGGTCTGCTCAAAAGGCTGAAAATTTCCCTTATCGCGTTCCCTTCCAAGGTCTTTAATCTGTCGGAAAAATTGTATTCCATATGCTCTTCCTTTAAGATACCCCGCCGCCGCCGTGCTTTCCCGTGAACCCGAAATAACCGCTACAAAGAGGTACTTCCTTTAAGATACTCCGCTGCCGCCGCGGCGCATCCTAAAATGTTTTACATATTATAACACCAAAACATGCAAAAGACAAATATTAATGCCACGAATTTTCATTATAGCGCTACTATAATATAGTAGCGCTATTATTTTTTATATCCGGCTATTTTTGCCGAAAAAAAGTAATCTTTAACGCGAACTATCCGCGCCCTTAGTCTTTCAATAATCCAATCGGCACGACAAGTACCCCGTCCGGACGACGGTGCGCGAACCCGGTCACCGTTATCACCAAAAGAAACGCCGGGCTACTTTCGCTCTCGTCAACCTTGTCCCTCAATTGCAATAAATGTTTTGCGGCAAGGTTCACGGCGTCCTCGCCGCCAAGCTTTACTTCAACCGCCCCCCATCTGCCGTTATTAAGATGAATAACCGCATCCGATTCAAGCCCCAGTGAGTCGTGATAATTATATACCGCGCCCTCGTTTTTTTCGGCGTAAATTCTCAAATCGCGCAATACCAACGACTCAAACAGCAAACCTTAGTGATAAAGCTCCAAAACCGGATGTCCGCAAAGCGGCTACCGAGCTTGTTACCGCTCAATCGATTCTTGCCGATATTGCCAAAACCGACTCTGCCGGTTTTGTCCGTCTGGCGGCGGCGGAGCGGATTACCGATAGGGAAACGGCGCAAGCATTGTTTGACGCGATAGTGGAAAACAACATGGATTAGGGCGGCGGAAACTCCCCCAAAAAACAGCTGTAAAATTTTCCGCGAAACCGCCGTAAAGTGTTTTCGCTTTTTTTGTATATGTGCTATAATAAACACGCAAACGATGGAAATAGGTTCGGCTTCGGCTTCGGCTTTTATTGGTTACGGCTTTTAACTGCTACGGCTTTTATCCGCGCTTCGGTTCGGTCGATTTGCCCGATGAAAAAAATTTGGAGGAATTCGTTTAATGCAATATTCGCATGAAGTGGAAGAAATGATTTGCGTTAAAAAAGGACCTAATCACGGCGCCGCACCCATACCCGAAGAAGGTAAGTGGGTTCAAGCAAAAGAGATTAAGGACATCAGCGGTTTGACGCACGGCATAGGCTGGTGCGCTCCGCAACAAGGCGCGTGCAAGCTCACCTTAAACGTAAAAGAGGGCGTCGTTCAAGAGGCGCTCATCGAAACAATCGGTTGCTCCGGTATGACTCACTCCGCGGCTATGGCGGCGGAGATTCTTTCCGGCAAAACCATCTTAGAGGCGCTTAACACCGACCTCGTGTGCGACGCAATCAACACCGCTATGCGCGAACTGTTCTTGCAAATCGTCTACGGAAGAACACAATCCGCTTTCAGTGAAGACGGGCTTCCCGTAGGCGCCGGCTTAGAGGATTTGGGCAAGGGTCTGCGTTCGCAAATCGGCACCATGTACTCCACCCTGAAAAAGGGTCCCCGCTATTTAGAAATGGCGGAAGGCTACGTGACTCGCGTCGGTCTAGACGAAGCCGGTGAGATTATCGGTTACGAATTCGTCAATTTGGGCAAAATGATGGAGTTCATTAAAAAAGGTTTATCCGCGGACGAGGCTCTTAAAAAGAGTACCGGCAATTACGGCAGATTTCAAACCGCCGCTAAGGTCATCGACCCCAGAGCTGAATAAGGGAGGCGCGCTATGAGTATCAGATTTGAAGGTTTCGAAAGAAGAATTGATAAAATAAACAAGGTTTTGGCGGAGTACGGCATCAAAAGCCTAGAGGACGCGCAAAAGATTTGCGAAAAAGCCGGCGTCGACGCCGCGGGTATCGTTAAAAGCGTACAACCCATCGCCTTCGACAACGCCGCATGGGCGTACACACTGGGTTGCGCAATCGCACTAAAGAAAAAATGCAAAAAAGCCGCGGACGCCGCCGAAGCTATCGGTATCGGTCTGCAAGCGTTCTGTATCCCCGGCTCCGTCGCCGAACAACGTAAGGTCGGTTTGGGTCACGGGAACTTGGGCGCCATGCTGCTCCGTGAGGAAACAGGTTGCTTCGCGTTCTTAGCCGGTCACGAGTCGTTCGCCGCCGCCGAAGGCGCTATCGGTATCGCCCGCACCGCCAATAAGGTCAGAAAAACACCCCTCCGCGTTATCCTCAACGGTTTGGGTAAGGACGCCGCGTTCATCATCTCCCGCATAAACGGGTTCACCTACGTGCAAACTAAGTTCGATTACTACACCGGCAAGGTCGAGGTCGTTAAAGAAACCGCCTACAGCGACGGCGAACGCGCGAAAGTGCGCGTCTACGGCGCCGACGATGTTAACGAAGGCGTCGCAATCATGATCCTTGAAGACGTCGACGTCTCCATCACCGGTAACAGCACCAACCCCACCCGGTTTCAACACCCCGTCGCCGGTACCTATAAAAAATGGACCGTCGACAACGGTAAAAAGTATTTCAGCGTCGCCTCCGGCGGCGGTACCGGCAGAACCCTCCACCCCGATAATATGGCGTCCGGTCCCGCCTCCTACGGTATGACAGATACGATGGGAAGAATGCACAGCGACGCTCAGTTCGCCGGTTCCTCCTCCGTTCCCGCTCACGTCGAAATGATGGGCTTAATCGGTATGGGTAATAACCCCATGGTCGGCGCTACCGTCGCCTGCGCCGTCGCCGTCGAACAAAGCAAATAAGGTGTTTTTTGTTTCTGTTCTTTCTTGCACATGCAAGAAAGAACACCCTCGTTCCTTTTGGACGCCCAAAAGGAACCGAAAAACCGCAAGCTTAAAGCTTGAGCCTCTGTTCTTTTTGCCGCGCGGCAAAAAGAACCAAAAAACGCGCAAGCTTGAAGCTTGACACTGTTAACTTGAAAAACGCGGCTGACGCAGGATAAATCCTTAACGTCAACCGCGTTTTTAAATTTATTCAGTGTTAATCATCATGTATGCAGTTCTTTATTTTCTTCTTATTCCCTCTTATCCAAACCACGGTCGTCACAAGAATTAAAATCCTTACGCTTTATCCGCTTTGCATGGTAATACAGTCTAAACAAATCACCCCCATCTAACAGTCTAATTAAAACGCTTCACTCAAGGTGACAGTCTAAATAATTCGCTCCCATCAAGGTGAGAGGACATAATGACAATAAAGAACAGGGAGTTGATGTTTGGATACTAATAAATTTAAAAACGCGGTTGCCGCTAAGGATATAATCCTTTGGCAACCGCGTTTTTTAAGTTAAGGGAGTCAAGCATCATGCTTGCGGTTTTTCTGTTCCTTTTGGGCGCCCAAAAGGAACTTTAATAAAAACTCACCGCTCTAGTATTGCATTCTGCGGCGGGAGGGATTATAATAGGTGTATGGAAAATTTTAGTTTACACATGCCGACGAGGATATTTTTCGGCACGGGACATGAAGAGAAAATCGGTTCGTTGTTAAAGCGTTTCGGCGTATCGGAGGTTTTGCTGCATTACGGCGGCGGGAGCATAAAGGCAAGCGGACTTTACGACAAAATCACAGCAAGCCTAAGAGCGGCGAAGATACACTGTACCGAGCTTGGCGGCGTGCGTCCCAACCCCGTTTTATCGACCGTACGCGAAGGCATAGCGCTTTGTCGGGAACGCGGCGTTCAGTTCATATTAGCGGTAGGCGGCGGCAGTGTAATAGACAGCGCAAAAGCAATAGCGGCGGGCGTGCCGTATGACGGCGACGTGTGGGATTTTTTTTATCCGATGCCGAAAAAGCGCATTGAAAAAATGTTAAGGGTGGCAACCGTCCTAACCATTCCGGCGGCGGGAAGCGAAATGAGCGATAGCTGCGTAATAACCAACGAGGACGGCAATTTAAAGCGCAGTTTTTCCACCGACCTTTGCCGCCCGGTGTTCTCCGTGCTGAACCCGGAAAACACTCGTACCCTGCCGAAATATCAGCTTGCGTGCGGCATAACCGACATGCTTGCGCACGTATTTGAGCGCTATTTCACAAATTCGCGTGAGGTTGAGCTGACCGACCGCCTTTGTGAAGCCGTAATGCAAACCGTTATCTTCAACGCGCAGCGCGCGCTTGACGCCGAATTCGACTATGAAGCGGCGGCAAATCTCATGTGGGCGTCGTCACTTGCACACAACGGCTTGTTGGGAGCGGGACGCGTAGGCGATTGGGCGTCGCACGGTATCGAACACGAATTATCCGCAAAATACGGCGTCGCGCACGGCGAAGGCTTGGCAATCGTCCTGCCGGGCTGGATGCGCTATGTGTACAAACACGACGTTACCCGCTTCGCACGATTTGCAAGCAAGGTGTGGGGCTTCGAAATGAATATAAACGACCTCGAAGGGCTTGCCGCAGACGGCATAAACGCCACGGCGGAATTCTTTAAAGCAATCGGCATGCGCTCAAAAATATCCGAACTGGGCGGCACCGCCGAAGATATTCCCTATCTTGCCGCGCATACCGCTTTGGTACCGCCCGCAATGACGATAGGGAACTTTGTTCCGCTAACCGAAACCGACGTGTCAAATATACTCAATTCGGTTCTTTAAAGAGATTTTATTTAAGTGGCTCAATGCGTTTTGGCGGTTCGGCGGTTCGGCGGTTCGGCGGTTCGGCGTTTTGGCGGTTCGGCGGCAGTGTTAATTTCAAAGCACCAATTGAGGGTGATAAGCAAAAAGGGGCGCTCCCGTTAAGGAGCCGCCCCTTTTAATAAATTCTGCCGTCCGTACAACTTACCAAAGCGTCGGTACATCGTTTACAAAGTGCCAACAACCGATTTTGCTTTCGGCACTGTAATAATATACCGTCGCACTAGTTAACTCTGTATTACCGTATCCTATTGATGAAATCAATGCATTCCATTCCTCTTCGTCGGCACAGCCGTAATATACGTTTTTTAATTGTCCATTATTAAATGCCATATTATCTATGTCCGTTATAGTTTTAGGTATTACTATGCTTGTTATACCGCAGAGAACGAACGCGCTATGACCTATGCTAGTCACTCCTTCGGGTATTATCAACGTTCCCGTCAATCCGCTCCAATAGAATGCAAATTCGCCTATACTCTCTACGCCGTCGGGTATAGTATATCCTCCGCTTCGCCCTGTAGGATATTCTATAAGTGTCTTGCCGTCGGCACTAAACAACACCCCGTCTATGTCCTTATAAGTTGTATTGCCGACTGCCACCTTTATATCCGTCAATCCGTCACAGTAAAAAGCCCACCCCCCTATTGTCTTAACTCCGGCAGGTATCAATATTTCTTTTAGACCGCTATCACCAAACGCTTCAAGTCCTATATTTTCCACGCTGTTGGCTATGGTCACCTCGGTCAAGCCGTCACGCCGATAGAATGCAAATTCGCCTATATTTACCACGCCTTCGGGTATAGTGTATGCTCCGGTTCTTCCTCTTGGGTATACTTCAAGCGTCTTGCCGTCTTTGCTGAACAACACGCCGTCTATACTTTTATAATTTCCATTTTCATTTGCCACCGTTATGGTTTTTATTTTCTCCCCGTCAAGCGCACGTTCACCTATGCTAGACACATTTCTAGGTATGTATATGCTCGTTAGCCCGATATTCCCGTAAAACGCCATTTCACCTATGCTCTCTAAGCTATCCGGCAAGTATATTTCCGTCAAACTGCTACAATAGGCAAACGCGTTATATCCTATGCGCTTTACCTTGCCGCCTATTCTGAAATTTGTCAATTTAGAACAGCCATCAAAGCCGGCTATGCTCTCCACATCGCTTCCCATTGTCACGTCGGTCAATTTAGTGCAATAGTCAAATCCATTTATAACCTTAAGACTATCCGGTAAAACTACACTGGTTATTTGGGTTAATCTAAACGCTTCCGGTCCAATATAGTTTAAATTGCTATTTTCGCCGAAGGTCAACGCGTTCACTTTTGCAATGTTAAACGAATGCCCTGCAACGGTAACCACCGAAGCCGGAATTGCTATAGCAAAGCCGGTGCCGTAATAGCCGGCATGGTAGAACGCGTCCCAACCGATTTCAAGTAGGTTACCTTCCTCCGGCATTGTTATGCTATTGATGCCGTAACAGCCGTACCATGTTCCCGTCTGGATTACTTTCAAGCCGGACGGAATAACTACGCTCTGAATTTTTAAACAAACGTAAAACGCAAACGCTCCAATTCCCGTTACCCCCGCAGGAATATCAAATTCCGTTAAATTTAGGCATCTATGAAACGCATACGCGGCAATGCCTATAAGCTCACTTTCTCCCCGTAAAGTCACGCTTGTTAGCGCCGGGTTGTTTGCAAAAGCGTACTCTCCTATAATCCTAACGGTGGACGGAAGACTGACGCTAACCGCATCCGTAAATAGCGGCGTTTCGGTAGAAGCGGAAGTATTATAACCATAATACCCGCCCTTGTGTTGACTCTCCCAATACGTCGTCTCATATTCCGACGATTTAATTCCCGTTATCGGCAAGCCCTTATAATATTTCGGCACTGTCACGTCGGTTTCGGTTCCCGAATAGCCCGTCACAATATAGCCGTCATCTGCGGCTTCGTATGCCAACCCGGCAGTCCCCGCGCCTACATATCCGCTTATGCCGCTGATATCGAACGGATTAACGCCGTTTTTGAGCATTACATACCAAGCCACCGGCGCCATGGATTCCCAACGGAAGTAGGAGCTTAGCTCCCCCGTTCCCTCTACTAGATAACCGGTAAACAGTATATCGACGTCGGTCGCGTACATGCCGCCGTTCGAAAGCCGCAACGCGTCCAACGTGTCCTTGACTGCGGCGTACTTGTCGTTCATTCCCAACATCTTATATAACAATCCGACGCTTGCGCTTCCCTCCGCAAAGATTCCGTCCTTTGTGTTTTGGAAGGAGAACCCTCCGTTCACTCCGTAGTTATTTTCTATTAAGCTGATAATATCGGCGATTTCCGCATCCGGCAAATAGTCGATTATGCCGTTCAGATAGCTCCACACGTTTGTATCAAGCGGAATTAAACCCGTGTTGGGAGTGATTCCGTCCTCGTTGGTGCCGCTGTAAAAGTAGTGTCCGTCGGAGTTGTACATGGACAGTATGAACTGCAAGCATCCTTCGGCGGCGGTGTTGTAGGTAGCAGCCTTTGCGCCGCCAACGATGTCCGCCAGCTTCAAGAAAGCCGTTCTGCTATCAATATTGTGTTCAACCGACAGATATGTAATAAGTTGCTGTTCCGTATCGTGTCCGGAATATCCGCCCTTGATGCCGCCCGTAGGTGCCTCTAAGGTCAATAAAAAGTCGGCTAAGGTCACCGCCGTTTGCAGATGTTTAGCGTTCGGCGTCGGCGAATTTTCATAAAGTGAGATGAGCGCAAGTATCACGAACGCCGTATTACCCACAGTAGTGCCGTTGGCGTAAGCGTCCTCTAAATAGGTGTCCGTATCGTCAAAGTCCCAAAAGCCCGGCATTCTCGTATATGCGACAAGCTGTTCATTGTCCATCCTGTAGCCCACGGGATACCCGGCGGCATAGGCGTTTCTGACGCGCCCCGTAAAAGCGCGGTCGTTTTCTATGGCAAGTATCAACGCGTCGGCAAGGCGTGCCGCGGACGTATATCTCCCGGCGGTGGCAAGCGCTATTATCGTACAAGCCGTATCGTAGCTGTAACTCACATTGCGCATAAGCCCCGCGGCTTGCACGTCGGTGGGCGTAACATATGAGTTGACGAAAACCGGACGGACACGCGGTTCGGCAAAATTATAACGTATTTCGTCCATTTCGAACTCTAAAGGCATATCGTAATTGCCTTCGCCGTATAACGCCAGTACGTAATCGAAGTTATCGCCCTCAAACAACCCCGCCGACCATCCGAAACCGGAGGCGACACGGCTTAAATCCTTGCCGCTTAAATCTATTGTGTACTTGGTCCATTGCGCGCGGAGCTTGACGACTATGGAGGTGTTCTCTAAGCTGTCGTTCGGCGCGCCGCCCACGTAAAACGTCACACCTAAACCGGCGTACTTAGCATCCGTCTTCACCCAAAAGGTGAGCGACTCCGCACCGCTTAAATCAAGCGTGGCATCAACGGCGGACGAACGCGCTTCGTTGATAAGCGGATTGGCAAACAAATAACCGCCGTACGTCATAAAACCGAAGTTGATACCGGCGCGTATGCTCGTACCGCTTACGCTCGCGTTGTTTTCGTTCATCAACGCTACAACGCCCGAATTCCCCGTCCAAAATCTTTCCGTGTACAGGTTGTTTTCCGGACTGTCCGCATCCTTATAAATATATTGGTAGCGGTCGTTGGCGGATATGCGCCACTCGATGTAATCAAGCGAATTACTAAACGACGGCTGTTCCTGCAACGGGCTACCGCTCTCCGGATTGCCGGGTTCAGGGTCGCCGGGTTCAGGGTCGCCGGGATCGGTCTCGCCGGGTTCAGGGTCGCCGGGGTCGGTGTCGCCGGGGTCAGTGTCGCCGGGGTCAGTGTCGCCGGGGGTTGCGTTGTTATCCGTCCACTTCGCGTAAAGCGTGATGTCGGCGCTTACCTTGTCGGCGGCTAAATCCCATGAAGCCGTCAATTCGACGTCCTTATACCAACCGGCAAAGGTGTATCCGGTGCGCTCCGGCGTAGGCAATTCCGCAAGCACGGATTCCTTGTCTACGGTAATAGGCGCGACGGCGTTCCCTCCGTTGCTTTCAAAGCTAACCGTGACTTTTTCCGGCGGATTGCTACACGCCGCAAGCACGGCAATTAATATAATAAGCATTGCAAAAATTAATGTAATTGTAATTTTCTTTTTCATCTCTAGCAGCTCCTTTGCAACTTTTCGAATTTTTTTGTCAATTTTGTCGACAGCTCATTATACGCCCTATTTTTCTACTTTTCAATAGTTTTTGGAAAGTTTTTTAATTAATTTTTCGCCGGATTTTTTCTTGTTTTTTTGACCTTTTACAGCGCTCTTTTCACTCTTTAGAGGATAGTATAATTAAGTTTAATTTAGCCTTAATTTCACTCGTTAGAGGATAAAATAATTAAGTTTAGCCTTAATTTCACTCGTTAGAGGATAAAATAATTAAGTTTTCCTCTACGGCATTCTATTGTCAATGCTAAGCGGAATTCCGCTTTTAATAGCACGGCGGAATGCTTTATGCGCGTTGTATTGTAATATGACGTAAGGGGGTAGGCACCTATTCCGGGGACCTTTCCCTCGCATCTCTGCACTTATCTCCGCTAACGCTCCGATAAGTGCTTAAATTGCATTCGCAATTTAGCGGCTCGGTTCGACTTCGCGCGACGTGTCGCGCTACGCTCAAGGTGACAGGATAAAGAA
>JAITPR010000035.1 GCA_031289315.1 Clostridiaceae bacterium
GGGGGATAGGCTCCCATTCCGGGGACCTTTCGACGACGACCGCGTACGCGGTCTGCTCAAGGTGACAGTCGGGGGACAACTCTCCTATTAGGTGACAGTCTAAAATCCACTGCTCCGCATTGGAGTCAGTCTAAATGACACTCTCCCATTGGAGAACGCTCCTATTAAAGTGACAGAGCGGTAACGTTACGCTATATCCAGTGACAGTCCGTGCGGAAGACAGTGCCTGCTCCGCATTGGAGGCAGTCTAAATGACACTCTCGCATGCTCCGCATTGGAGGCAGTCTAAAGAATTCCTTCCTATTTTAAGGAAACCCTCACCTATGTGGGACAATCCGCTTAGGTGTCGTCGCGGATGGAGGTCAGTGGGGTGAGCTTGGCAATCTTGCGCACGGGGTAGATTACCGAAAGCAATCCGACGACAAGCGCCGAAGCGCCCATCAGAACAAACGGCAGGTACGTCAGGTATAGAAGTACTATTCTGTTTACAAGCTCCGGCGAAACAAAACGCGTTAAGTCACGCTTGAGTAGGAAGTCCGCGCCGTAGTAAAGCCCTACGGTGATTGCGCAAGCCGCTATGATTACCGCTATTATGATGATAAGGCTCTCGGCTATAAATATCCGCGCTATGTCGCTGGAACGCATGCCTAAAGCTTTTATGACGCCGATTTCCTTTTTCTTTCCCAGCACCGACGCGGTTATGAATACCGCAAGCGCAAGCAAGGCAATAATACCCATGAGTATTGTGACGGGAAGGAATATCGCGCGCAGCCTGTCAATATTGGGACCGGCTTGGTAGATGACGCGCGCATACAACGTCGACGACATCAAATCGTGCTTTTCCATGTAGGCAAACACCCTCGCGGCTTCAGATTCCGGGACCGCTATGCGTATGCCTATGACACCCGGCAACGCGGTTGCCTCCGTGTCAAGCTCCGCGACACCGGCGTAGGAGTTGCGCGCAAAGCCGTCCGCCGAATAAAACATCATGTAATAGTTTTGCAAATCGTAGGCAAGCTTCGATGCCTCTACGCTACCCGACCACGACAGACTCTCTATGTCGCGCAACATGCCAAAGTATTTGGTTTTAAACCCTGTGTCTATTACACCCGTTATCCGTATGTCGGCGAACCCGGCAATTTCGTTGACCGCGTTAAAGTAGGCGACTAAAACCGCTTCGTAACCGCTGTTCAAAAATGCGGCGAATTCCGCGTCGTCTGTAGGAATGCGGATACCCAACCGGTCGCCGGCGTTGGAGGCAAGTCTGCACATTATGATGTACAAGAAGAAATCCGTCACGACTACCTCGCTTAACGCTTTGCCGCCGTCATATACAACCGGTAGCCCGGTAATCGGGAAACGGCTGTCTAAGCTTATTGTCATATCGGCATTTTGTATGTATTCCAAAACGCGCGCAAACGTCTTGCCGTCCTTTATGCCCAACGTCGTTTGTAGGTCTTTAAGTGTCCTTAATAGCGGTACATCATTCACCATTTCGTCATAATCAAGTAGGAGTACGGCTATGTCCTCCCAAATGTCCACGTTTTCCATTCCCGGAACTAGCCGGACGTACGGAAGCCGCTTGACCTCCTCCGGCGTAAGCGCAAGAGGATTTTCCAGCGCGCGTAAGACGGAAAGTAAATCGTCTATGCTCCTTATGTCCAGCATCCACGGATTTTTCTCAACGTAAACGGCTACCGTAGGGAACACCTCAAAGATGCGCTTGAGCAAGGCGGGCGACGCGTCCCAATTTACATCGCTGCGCAACCGAAAGCCGACCGATATAATCAGCAGCACCTCGTTTACCGACGGTTTTTCCGATACACTTCCGAATAAATATGCGGCGGCGGATTCAAGAAGACTGACTACCGCACCCTCTCCGTCAAAGCCCTCGCCGTATTCGTGTTCAATTGTGTACCGCAACAATTCGCGGCGCGTTACTGCGTATGCGCCGGTTAAAAGTACGTTTAGGACATAATCAACTACCTGATACGGCGTGGGCTTTTTGCCGTTTTCTGCCGCGTATTCCACAAGGAAGTTTATAAATTTCGTTTGCAGTCCGCGTATGTTCTCTTGACTGTCGCCGTTTTTCACGCCCTGATATTCTATGTACGCGTTGATGTACGCCACAATGTCGTCGGGAACCGGCAGTATATCCGCACCTAAAAATACTTTAATTATATACCCTATAATCTCACTGTACGGCGGAATACCCTCCGTGCCAATGATTTCCTTGATGATTTCCAGAATGTATTCAATCAAAACGTCGGGGGTGGCTTCGCCCTGTCCGCCGTAAAGACTTATCAAATATTCCAAAATTTCCTCTTCCGTAGGCGCTCTGCCCGTCGTAAGCACGTAATCCACAATAAACCGAATTATGTCCTTGAGATAAGGGAAGCTGCCGTCATCGCCCATAAGCGCATACACATATTCGGTTATCCAATCAACAAGCTCTCCCCTTGACGGAAGCGCTCCGTGGGTTATTATGTAGTCTATGAGGTACTCCGCAAACGCGCCGATACCCGGTATCGCTTCGCCAAAGTAGGCTTCGACGATAACGTCTACGATTTCTCTAATCGACGGGACGCTCTCCAAACCCTCTATATAGCTTATAATTTTTTCCAGCCATTCAAGGTACGCGTACGGAACGGTTTCTCCGAACATCTGCTCCCACAAATAACCTATTATTTCCGTAAGGTCGGGTTGCTCCGGCAAGCCGGGGACGTATTTCCTTATGTACTCCCAAAGCACCTCGGCTATATGCCGCCAGTCCTCTCCAAACAATGAACGCAGGTATGCTATAAGCTCGTCGGAGTTGGGTAGTCGGCCGTTTTCCAACGTAAAGCCTATGACAAAGCCTAAGAGTTCACGTGCGTAAGGCACCTCTCCCAGCATGCTTATAAAGTATTCTACAAGGAAGTCGGCAACCTCGTCGGTCGACGGGAAACGACAGTTTTCAACAAAATAATATATGATATATTTCAGCGTGTCTTCTAGTATGGGCATGCTCTCGCCAAAGTAGTAAAACACTCCCTCGCGTACGGCAAAATCTATAATTTCATCGGCGGAGGGAAGCCTGCCGTTGTCGCGTAGGTAGGCGAAAAGCCAATCCAATCCGCTCTTAAACGCAAGGTTATAAGCTTCTACGCCGTAGGCATCCGCCACCGCTTCGGCTATCTTTTCCACGGACGGTATGCATCCGTTCGTCAATATGTAATCCACTATATAGGTGATTATTTCCTTTATTTCCGAACCGCCGCCGGTATACGTCATGATAAAGTCCGTGATGTATTCCACAAACTCCGAACGCGTGGGGAAGCGCCCCGTCTTTAACATTTTATTTATTAGATAGACGGCAAAATCCTTTACCTCGTCCGGAACATCGTCGGCTATTCCAAAGTATTTAAGTATGTAATTTATTGTTTCTTCCGTGTATACGCCGTCGCGTATTTTATCAATAAGGGCATATAACGCGTCTTTTTCGGCTTCTAAATATCCTCCTCCGGTTTTTATATCACCGAATAGCCATTTGAGTAAGCGTAGCGCTTCATCCGCGCGCCAACGCGAAACGAATACGTAAAGGTCGTCTATTTGCAAGGAGAAAAGCGGGAATTCGGCTAAACTGCCGTTTTTGAGGATTTCCCATTGCTCCGGATAGTTGTCCTCAAGCCAGTGTCCGAACACATCGACGTACGCCTCTAGGTCCGCGTTTATCAAGCCGTCCTCTCCGAAAGCGCCGGCAAAGCCCGCCTCCAAAAAGGAAATAATAAGCGCGTGTACCCCCACGTTAATGCCGTTGGTAAGCCCGTATAAAAACTCTTCGATTAGGGAGTCTACATCGTCGCCGTTGAGAAGATAAATCTCCTCGGAGTGCGTGAACGCCCATAAAAGTAAGGCCGCCGTTATGTACGCGGAGTCGGCGTATTCTTGTATTTTTTGCCACGCCTCGTCGCCTATCTCCGGCAGAGGAACGCCGTGGAAATCAGCCGTATCACCCGTGAACAGCTTCTCTAAAAAACCGTATATCTGTTCCGCCGTGGGCGCCGTTCCCAAAGCCCAACTTAAATTAAGCTCCTCAACCTCGTCGTAACGCTCCCGTAAAAGACGGTAGAGGTCGCCTACCGTAACCACGTTTTCGATACCCGGCAACAGCTTGAAGAACTCTACCTCAGCTATTTTAACTCCAAAATCCGCTTCCCACTTTAAGCCCTCGACAGTATCGACGTCCGTGACCAAGGCAAGGACCTCTCCGACGGTGGAAGCGTCGGTGAAGCCGTCGACGTGCTCACACAACCAATCATATATCTCCCTTGCCGGTACGGTGTAGACGTAAATGTAATCCTTGTCACCGTAACCCCACTCGTAGAATACGTAGTCGGTAATATCGCAGTCGCCTTGTCCCTCACCTAAGTATTCATGGCTGTTTTGTGTATAAAAGTAATCGCCGTTTCCCGAACCGACGAATACGTAACTGTAATCGCGGTATCTGTAATTTCCATTGCCCTCGCCGGCATATACGATTTCATAATTGTAATCGCCGCAACCGTCCGCATGTCTATATTCCCGGCTAGATATTATGCGGTACCGCCCTCTGCCCTCTCCTACGTACTCGTAGTGGTCGTAAACGTAATCGCCGTTGCCTATCCCTACGTTGACGTAGTGGCTGTGGGACAACGTGCGGACATAAGTGCCTCCTCCGTCGCCTGCGTACTGATACATCGTATATTCGTAGTCGCCATTGCCCTCGCCGACGTTTACGTATCCCTTGGCGCCGTATACGTAGCTTCCGCGCCGGTTACCGACATAGACGTATCCCGGAGCATACCGGAAATCTCCGATACCCGAACCGACGTAAATGTAATTGTATGAGTCGCGGCGGAACATATACCCGTTGCCGTCGCCGACGTATTCATAATAGCTTCCGCGTAGCTCGTAGTCGCCGTAGCCTCTTCCCACGGCTCTGTAATCGGAGGTCTCAACTCCCAAATAACTTCCGTTGCCGGCACCCGCATAAAGATATTCGCCTTTGTAGTCGCCGTATCCCTGACTGACGTTGTAATAATACGGAGTTGCCGTCCTTACGTAATCGCCGTTGCTGTCGCCGACATAAGAATACGCGGCTTCGCTGTTGTAAATGTAGCTGCCATTGCCGGCACCGACTTGATTAAAATAATAGCTTAAGTGTTCGCCGTAGTCGCCGTTACCCGCACCCACGTATTTGTAATGACCGCTTATGTACGGGAGAATTCCCCAATTTAATATCGGGAAATCCAAATCCCAAAAACCGGCGGCTTCCAAATCTATAGCCAATATGTTTTCTTTGTTTATAAAAGCAAAATAATCGCCTAGGGTCTTAAGATCATCGTATCCGGGAACGGTCTTTAAGCCCCGCCATAAGCCGTACGCGGAACCGCCCAAAATCAAGAATATCTCGTAGGGCATGTAAATGCCGGTTATCCTGTACACTATCTCCGCAAGCCATTGCGCCACACCCGTAAAATCTATGCGCGCAATTTCCTCGTCTAAGGCGTCGCTCAACATCTTGAGAACCTCTTCGATTATACCGTCGGATAAAACCGCGTCGATTGCCTCACCAACGGTGTCCGCGGACGCAAAGTCCGGATGCTCTAAGAGAAATGCGTATATCTCGTCCCAACCATCCCAATCGTAAAGGTCGGTTACTATGCCGCCCAAAGACCTCGCGGCTTCCGGCAAATACTTGATGAAAAATTCAGAGAACTCCGCCCACGAAACTTCAATGCCCAGTTTTTCAATAAACGGGACCGATGACTTTAATGCCTCGGAGATGCTCTCCTCCTCGGCGATAATCCACTGCAATAGAGATCTGCCAAAATCCTCCCATGTAGGCGACTCCGGAAGATTCGGTAAATCCTTGACGCCGGGTATGTTTTTGACGGACTCCGGCAATGGATACTTTTCCCAGCCCTCGTTCCCGTCGATTAATTTTGTCACCAATCCGGCTATTATCAAATACGGGTTCTCAACGTAAGGCGCTATCCGTGCCAAAAATGCGCGCCACTCGTCGGGAGTTTTTAAAGCGTCAAGCCCTCCTATCTCACGGCAGATTACCGCGTATATGTCGTAGTAGGTGTAAAATTCGTCGGCGAACGGAACTCCGGCGTCAATCATGAGTTCTCTTAACCACGACGGGAACTGAAGCTCCTTCCAATCTATGCTCGCAAGCCATTCAACAAACTCCGCGATGTCCCTGACGTCGTAAAAGCCTGGTAGTTTGCCGAAGCCTAAATCCTCCGCAAATTTCAAAATCCTATCGTTATATTTAATAATTAACTCTTTAAAATACTTGATACGGTTATATATGCCCTCTATGAGGTGATAGCCGGGTAAGTCCTTAAGATGCTCCTCCTGCGACACTATGAACTCGATTAGGTCTATTAAATCCCAAAAATGAATGTCGCGGGCGCAAAGTTCACGCAGGATAAAATACATCTCGTACAGATAAGCGCTTTCCGGTATGCCCGATATAGCACCGATTAACGGGAGTTCCTTTAACAGCGCCGTCAACTCACCGTCCGTCCATTTGTACGAAACTAGAAGCTCGGCTAAATCCTGCAAGGTTTTTACTACGTCGGCACCCGGTATGTCCCTTATCGATGCCGCGCCTAATACGGTACGCAAAAATTCCGTGTCCGATAAGTCGGCATTTTTTATCCAATCCGCAAGCTCCGCCGCCGTCGCTATGTAAGCAAAACCGTCCGTATCCGCAAGCCCTCTTATGTTTTCGCATAAAAACGCTATGAGACGGCTCACATCTATGTCCTCCCAACCGCCGCCGTCCAACCAAGTCTTAAGCTCGCTTACCGTCGTTATTAGCGAAAATTCATCGGCGGCAAGCTCCCGCGCGTATCCACAAATAAACTCTATCACGGGAGTAATGTCCACGTCAAGCCAGCCATCATTCGTCAACCAACCTACTATGTCCGCAATTATTTTTATTGTCGTTTGGTCGGCGCCAGCGTAATAGTCTAGCAGATATTGTAAATCTATATCCAACAGCGCCCAAAGGTCTTCGGACAGCAGAAGAGCAATAAGTTCCTCTAGATCGTCGACGCCGGCTATGCCCGGTATCACTTTGACTATCGGCGTCGACTTAATCCAATCCAAAATGACCTTGCCGTCCCAACCGTAGTCCCTGAGTAGTTCGATGAGGTCGAAAACGGTTTCAACGCCGTCAATACCCGGTATGTCACGTATCACGGGAAGCTCCTTGAAGTATTCAAACGCCTCCGTGCCGGATATATCCGCGGTTTCTAGCCAATTAATCAGCTCACGCACCGTCGTTATGTCCTTAAAGCCATCCAAATCCGCCATGCACGGCACATTGTCGCATATCCACTTGATAATGCGGGAAATATCCAAACTGTCCGCCGTTTCCAACCATGTGAGTAATTCGTATAACGCTTTCAGTTCCGCTATGCCCGGAATGGAGTCAATGTCCGGTATATTCAAAAGCCACTCAGCTCCGCCGCCGCCGGGTATCAATATTGAGGTTATAATCTTCAATATTTCCGAAACGGTTTCCACACCCTCTATACCCGGAATGTCCTTTATTATGGGCAGCTTCTTTATCCAATCCACAAGCCGGATGTCCGAAACGTCCGCCCTTATAAGCGCCAAAGCTAGGTCGTAAAGCGTTTCGGCTTCCTGCACTCCCGGAACGTCCTTTATGCCGGGAATGCCCTTGACCAATTCTAAATAGCGGAGTTTGGAAAAATCCGTATCGCGAAGCCACGTCAAAAGCTCAAATAAATCACCTATGCCGCCTATCTCCGGGAAGCCATCAAGTATGCCGGATTTTCCTATGTAATCGGATATTTCCGTATTGCTCCAATCGTACTCTTCCAACAGTTTAAGCAGTTCTCCGACAGTTTTTGCATCGCTCAAGCCCGGGATACCGGAAAAATCGCCTAAATATTCCCAAATCTCTCCGGGTATCTCCACGTCCGACGGACGCGGTAAGCCGTAGGCGATGCGTAGCTCCTCTATTATATCCTCTAGGCTATAGCGCAAGGAATAGAGAAGATTTTCAACGTCCCCGTAGTCTGCAAGCGAATAGCCCAGCTTTGCCAAATCCGTTTCGTCAATCTCATATACTCCCGGTATGCCGTTGCCTACATCGGCGGAACCGCCGCCTAAATACTGCGGCAAGGAAAAACCGTTCAAGCGGCGGATTTCCAAATAACTGTCGCCGTAGTTTTTCTTCATATAATCTATAATATCCGCGCCTATATCGGAATAATCCATTTCGCCGCGAATGCCCTTGTACATCACAAGCTCAACTTCCTTGTTTTTTATGTAGGTGCGCGCGCCGGCTTCCGCTTCGTTAAACGAAAGAATTACCGTCCCTATGCCGATAACCGCAAGCAAAATCGCCGAAACGGCTATCATTCCCGCAGTTTTTATCTTGTGCGAAAAAAGGCTCCTAAACGCCAAAAACGCTACGCTACGCGCCTTCAAACGCGGCGCTCTTTTGCCCGCCAGATGTAGTGCGCGCACCGTCGTGCGGCGTTGCGGGTCTTGCATCCGCCTTGCCTTATATGCCGCAAGATATTGCTTTTGACCGACGTTAAGCTTTTCGTATAATCCTAAATCTAGATTTGTTCTGTCGTAATTGATAATATTATCATCGTTTTCGGCGGTTTCCGGCTGTATGTAGGGAATAAATCTTTCCGTCCGGTTGACGGCGACTCTCCTAGCGGGGTCGGCGTTTAAAGCCGCAAGCTCGTCATCCGCAACCGTTTTCTTAGACACATACGGCGCCGTTTTGCCGTCGGCGCTTTCCTCATGCGAATACGGTGCCGTATACGCGGGGTTTCTCGTCTTATCGGCGGCGCTCTCCTTGTACGCGGGGTTTTTCATGTTATCGGCGACGATTTCTCCGTCCTCGATTTCCACTATCCTATCCGCGTATTTCTCCGCGGACGCGCGGTCGTGAGAAACAACTATTACCAGCTTTTCGGCGGACAATTCCTTTAAGGTGTTCAGCACCGCCGCGCCGTTTACCTCGTCTAGCTTACCGGTAGGCTCATCCGCGAAAATTATATCCGGATTTTTTATAAGGGCGCGCGCTATTGCGACACGCTGCCGCTCCCCGCCCGATAGACGGTTAACGCGTCTGCCCGCCTTCGACTTCAAGCCGACCCGTGACAAAACCGCATCGGCTTTTTGCACATCTAAGCTCGCGTTCTTTATCCTGTCGGAAAAAAGCACGTTTTGTCTTACGTTGAGGCTGTTGTTTAAATTTATTTCTTGAAAGACAAAGCCTATCAATTCGTTACGGTAAAGGTCGTAATCTACCTCTACTCCCAGTAGCCGCCCTCCTACGCGAACCTCCCCCGACGTAACGGAATCCATTCCCGATATGACGCTTAAAAGCGTCGATTTGCCGGAACCGGATTTGCCCAACACAAAAACCATACCGCTGTTAGGAAATGTCAAGGAAACGTCCTTTAAGGCGATTACCTCGGAGTCGCCACTGTTGAAAACTTTGCTGACCTGTTTTAAGGATAATTTACTCATGCTACATATTATATCATTCTTTCAAATATATGCAACTTTTTCAAATGTATAAATAGAAGAATTTTTCATTATTTTTAGGTTTTTTGCCAAGTTTGTACATTATACGCATGGGTATATTTCATGCGGTGCTCATCTTGATTAAACAATGTTGATTTAAACGTGCATTTGTGAGCCAAATTACGACAATTAACGCCTTTATTCTACACTATTATGCTCATTCATGTTTATTTGCCCCATGAAAGACTGATGCGGCATTTATTTTGAACAGCTTATTTTGTATTAAAGAAACTTCATATTAAACAAAATGAACCTCGATAAATTGTTATTTATTGACATTAAAGAGGCGCCTTTACGGTTAGATGCGCGACCGTTTACCCAATCCGGAACTCCCTTCCTTCGCGCTAAAATGGCTCTGGAAAAACCGTAAATCACGGCGCCGCCGCAATCGGTAACAACGTCATTATATTCTTCTCAAGTGTCATTGTACCCGTGTTCCGTTAATTTTCACATGAAAAATGCGGACATGTTTAAGTGTCCGTAAATGATTGCCACTTATGTGTTTATGCGGATTGCATTGAGTGAGTGGTGTAAAGGTTTACACACCCATAGACCGTTCCACATGGAGCAATATAACACATATATGGCAAAGCCCCTCTTTGGAAGCACCGGCTTTATGCGCGGTTGCATGGGTGGAGTGACTTCCAGCCGCTACCATAACATGCTACCAGTTTTATGCGCGTTGCATGGGTAAAGTGACGTAAAAGGGTAGGCTCCTATCGAGGGGACCTTTCGACTGCGCGCTCTGCGCTACGCTCAAGGTGACATCAGTGGAAAACCGCGCACTCATTTTAGTTAGCGTTTTTCAGTCGGGGGAAAACCGCGCACCAATTAATGAAAACACGCACTCATTTTAGTTAGCATTTTTCAGTTCGCATTTTTAGGCATTTGTTACGCGGCGGCACTTCGTTGAGTTTTAGGCATTTATGACCGCCATGTACGCGGCAGCCGGTTTAGGCATTTACGCGGCGGCACTTTGTTGAGTTTTAGGTACTTATGACCGCCATGTACGCGGCAGCCGGTTTAGGCATTTATTACGCGGCGTTGATTTTCACATAAAAAATGCGGACACGTTTCTAAATTGAAACGTGTCCGCACTCATGCGTTTAAGAATTTACGTCTGTGGCGTTACCGCAAGTTAGGCATTTATGTCTGTGCCGGGTTCGGTTTTGGCAGAGGGGCATTTATCGCAACCTCCGCAATCGCCGCATACGGAATTTTTGCCCTTTATTTCACAGCCGCATGCGGTCTTACCCTTTTTCTTTCTGATTATAGCCAAAACTACGGATGCCGCTACAATTAACGCGGCGCCTACCGCAATTCCTATTTCAAGTCCGTTCATAATATCACCCTCCTTTTGAACAAGTTGCTTTATCTTACTTGCTTTCTACAAAAAGCAAGTGAGGCTTTCCGATTTAAATTTTTTATTTCATGCTTACGGATTACAAGCTACCGGCTTTTTAAACTAACCTCTGTTTAGGCTAGTTAGGTTTACTAGCATATGTTGCCGGCGATTAAGCTTACGGCTGTTTAAATGCTCACCTCTGTTTAGACTTGCCGAAGCTTAATTTGATGATACCCTTTGAGCGCAATTTGCTAAGCGTAATCAAAATTGCCGCTATGCCTAAAAGTATCAAGCTTATCCACCAATACATGCCTATCCAGTATACCGCCGCCGCTACTACATACGCCGTTCCCAGCCAAAAGCCTATCGCACCGAAGGTTTGCTTTTTATTGCTCAACTCGCCGTTCGCCGCCGCTACCGCCGCCATACACGGTACGCTTAACAAGTTAAACGCCATGAAGGCAAACGCCGCCGGTACCGAAAGCGTACCTATCAAAACGGCTATCGGAGCCGCTGAAAGCTCGCCCGTTTCCAGTGAGAGAGGGTCGTCCGCCATGCCGGCAAAAACGCCCATCGTCGCCACAACCATTTCCTTTGCTATAAGTCCGGTTAAAACCGCGACGATAAATTTCCAACCGTCCGCGCCCTGTCCGAAGCCCAAAGGCCAAAACAACCACGCAAGTCCGCGCCCTATTATGCCTATGATACTGTCGCTTTGGTCCTCCACAAGACGGAAGGTGAAGCTGAACGAGGATATAAACCATATGACTATTAACGCGGCGATTATTACCGTAGCTGCTTTAATTATGTAGTGCTTTAACTTGTCCCAAACATGGCGTACAAGGTTGCGTGGGTGCGGCATACGATAGGCGGGAAGCTCCATCAAAAACGGCGGCGCTTCGCCCTTTAAGGCGGTACGCTTTAAAATTATCGCCGCCAATACCGCCACCGCTATGCCCAACAAATAAATGCTGTACACAACAAGGTCTGGATATCTCCCGGCGAACATAATCGCGCCGAACGTCACCCAAATCGGCATTTTCGCCCCGCAAGACAGAAACGGCGAAAGCATTATGGTCATGCGCCTTTCCTTGTCGCTTTGAAGCGTTCTGCTCGCCATTATCGCCGGTACGCTGCATCCGAAGCACATGAGTAGCGGCAAAAACGCGCGTCCGGACAAGCCGAATTTTCTGAAAAGCCTGTCCATTATAAAGGCGGCACGCGCCATGTATCCGCTGTCCTCCAAAATCGAAAGGAACGCAAACAAGCACATTATCTGCGGAATAAATGAAAGTACCGCAAATAAACCGCCTAAAATGCCGTCTACCACCAACCCGGTGTACCATGTGCCGTCCGGCATCGCGCCGCCTATCAGTCCGCTTAACCAATCCGTCAGAAGCCCTAACGCATTGGCCAGTATGACGCCGGGCGCGTTGATGGCATCCGTGCCGAAAACGGCGTTGTCAAATGAACCCTCCGGTATAAACACACCCAAAAACAATAGGTTTTCACTGAACGTGAGGTGAAATACCGCAAACATTATAAGCAAAAATATGGGAATACTCCAAATTTTATGGGTGAGAATTCTGTCCACCTTTTCGCTGGGACTTAATTCCCATACGTCGCGCTTGCGTTTTAACGCCGGAGAAAATTCTCCGGTGATATGCTTATAACGCGCATCGGCAATCAACGCCTCGTAGTCCGTGATAAAGGTTTCGCCGGCTATATCCGCCGCAAGTTCGTCCGTTACGTCCGCCGCGACCTCGTTCCATATTTCCGCATCTAGATTGTAGGCGGCTATTTTATCCGCGCTTATATTATCGAATTTATCGGCTCTTATACGCATCTGTTTTATCGGCGGCACCGTCGGCATCGGCTTCACCCGCAAGCCTTGAGCTTCTTTGTCCGATACGCTTTTACCGCCCTCGTATTCGTCTATCAGCGCCCGAACCTTGCCGAAAATTTCCGGTAAAGCCTTTTTCTCTCCCGCGTCACCCTCTACCGCTTTTAATGCGCGGAACACCGCGTTTCCTACGCCTTCGCTTTCATAAATCTTCGACGCTTTTTGAAATAACTCAGCATCCGCATGTCCGAATAAAACCGAATTAGGTGTTCTCTTACCGTTTTGAGCGAATGACACCGCCGAATAGGTCGTTGCCATGAGTTCCTTTAAGCCATCGCCCTTAAGCGCGCTTATGCTCACAACGGGAACGCCCAGTCTTTTTTCCAACATATCCGCGTCTAACTTGTCGCCGTTTTTGGCAAGTGCGTCCGCCATGTTTAGCGCAACCACAAGCGGTATATCCGTTTCCAAAAGTTGTGTCGTAAGATATAATCCGCGCTCCAAGCTTGTCGCGTCCACCAAATTGATAACCGCATCGGGACGCTCATCCAGTATGTATGCGCGCGATATAACTTCCTCCGGCGTATAAGGCGATAGAGAATAAATACCCGGTAAGTCCAAAATTTCCAGTCTTATCGGCTCTCCCTTCTTTACGCCGTCCGGGTAAAGCTTATAAACGCCCTCTTTCTTTTCTACCGTGACGCCCGGCCAGTTGCCGACATGCGCGGTGCTTCCCGTGAGCATGTTAAATAACGTCGTCTTTCCGCAATTCGGATTCCCCGCTAACGCAATCCTCATAATCACACCTCCAACAACACACCCGCCGCCTCTATGCGACGCAACGACAACTCGTAACCGCGCAGGGTTATCTCCAAAGGGTCTCCGAACGGCGCCGCTTTTCTCATCATTAGCGCGGCCCCCGGAGTAACCCCCATGTCGAATAACCTACGGCGGATCATCCCTTCCGCCGTCACCCGTTTAACCGTACCCTTTTCGCCCGGCTTTAATTTGTCCAACGTTTTTTCCATACTCTCCTCTCATTTTTAGGGCAACCGCATTAAAATGCGTGTCTGTTTACCAAACCAATCCCGTTCGCATATGCGAACCCATGCCCTTTAAATAGGGTAATCCGGTTACCGCTTTACCGCCGTTTCCGTACTACCCGAACCATCTTGGTTCGCATATGCGAACCCGTGCTATTTAAATAAGGCAATCCTCTCAAAGTCCGCAACCGCCGCTCCGCCGAAAAAACCTTCCGCGCGGCGTCGCAACTCTGTACGTTGCCCCCATTTCCATAATCATTATATTACCGTACTCCTTTCTTGTCAAGCGTCGCAAAAGCATCGCCCCACCTAAACTCTCCGGCAAACGCATTTTTATTTATTTTTTGTGATTAGGTAGACAAACTATGTCGTTACGAAAAATAAAACCCCGCCCCGTTATATTTTTTTTAGGGGAGTGGACAATTCGCGGTGATAAAATATTGTCAAACTATTTTTCAAGATAAAATTATCTGAAAGCGCCCTCCGTAGCACCGCTACGGACGAGCATTTCAGACGGTTTTAGACCGAAAAGAGCCTTAAGATTTTCTTGAGCAGCAAGTCGTCACAGCGGATTACACTCCCTTTTTTAGAACGACCTATGAAAAAGCGGTTTGTAATTTAATGCGTTCATCATCGAATTAATCTCCCGCTTTGCTCCTTATAACCGCGTAAACCTTGTCGGAAATAACATGCTCTATCCGGCAAGCGTCCTCCTCCGCCGTTTCGCGGTCTACCCCAAGCCCCTCCAAAAAACGTGTCAACACGAGATGCCGCTCATAAAGACGCTCCACGCGCGCACGCCCCTCGTCGGTAAAGGTTATAACCCCTGCGCCGTCTACCGCTATAAAACCCGCCTTTTTTAATATGCCGACCGCGCGCGATACGCTTGACTTCGAATACCGAAGCTCCGCTACTATGTCCACCGATCGCACCGTGCCACGCTCCTTTTGAAGCAGTAATATGGTTTCCAGATAATTTTCACCGGACTCTTGAATTTTCATATCAGAGAGTACACCTCCGTATAATTGTTATAAGGATATCATGGCTATGCGTGAAAAACGCACGGCTTTCCTATACATGAAAGAGTATACTATTTTTAGAAGCGAAAAACAAGACTTAATTGCAAAAGGGACAGTCCGCGGTGACAAAATATTTTGTCACCGCAAATTACCCACACTCCAGTAAAACAACTTTCCTATCTGTTGATTATTTTTCGTGATTTAAAGCAAAATTTGCGTTTCTTTCCCTCTCACCGCTCCTTTTTGTTTGACAAGCCGCTCAAAGATGATATAATAATTGCGCTGTATCGTCGAGGCGTAGCGCAGCTGGTAGCGCGCATGGTTCGGGACCATGAGGCCGCGAGTTCGAATCTCGCCGCTTCGACCAGTAAAAACGGAGTTGTCACAACTCCGTTTTTTTTGTTTGGGTTTGTTTGACTTTATTAGGGTTCCTTTTGGGCGCCCAAAATGAACCCTAAAACCGCAAGCTTGAAGCTTGACACTGATTACTTGAAAAACGCGGTTGCCGTAAAAATTTACTATTCTTACGACAACCGCGTTTTTAAATTTATTAGTGTTAATCATCCTCTCTTATCGTCTTTTATTTTCTCTATGTCCCGTTCCGTATTTTTATTTTCTCTTTTCCATTTTCGTATTTCCATTTCCGTATTTCTATTTTCTTTCTATCCAGTTCCCTTTTGCCGAAACCGCACTTTTAAATTTATTCGCTTCAAGCTTCCCTTTTTCGTATTTTCTTTTCCATTTTTCATTCTCTTTTCATTTTCTTTTAATTCTCTTTTCCGATAACTGTGTTTTTTTACTTACGCACATCAATTCACCTTTCCGTTTTTTTTAGTTTACTTTGTCTATTTAAAAGTAAATAACCTCACTCCGTTTGCTTTTATGCGGACGGCGCATTATAATAGGTGATATGAAAGCATTTGAAAACTTAGTCAAATTGCCTTGCGGCAGTATAACGGCAAGCGGTTGGCTCAAAATACAACTCACAGCGGCGGCAGATTTTTTGAAAACCGCCGCGGGTAACGTTAAGGAAACCGCATGGACCGGCGGCGACGGTGAGGCTTGGGACTTAACCCCTAAGCTTTTATATGCCGCCGAAACCGTTGCGGCGGTAAGCGGCGACGAGGAATTGAAAAAACTTGCCGACGGCTTATTCTCCGCCTTTGCCGCCGCCCAAACAAAACAAGGCGATTTCGCCGTGAAAGCACACCGCGAATGGACTCCTCGCGCGTACGCCGCGCGCGCCGTCCTTAAACACTACGAGATAAGCCGCGACAAAAACGACTTGAAATTTTTGCGCGATTTCTTTAAATATGTCTACAACGAATTTGATTCCGTTCCGTTGCGCTTCGGCGCACGCTTAACCGCGCTTGAACTCTTGCCTCCTCTGTACGCGACCGCAACCGCCTTCCCTGAACCGTTTCTAAGCGAACTTGCGGAAAAAATAAAGGCGAGGGCGTTTAACTTCGCGGCGGAATTCTCCGATTTTAAGCGCCGCAAACCGTATTCCGAAGTATTGCCGGCGCGCAAATATGAACACGCGGTGAAACACCTCGAAGCGGCAAAGGAAAAACTGCAAACACAAAAGCGCGGCGCCCCATCCCTAAACGACAAAAAATTGGCGGAAACGGAAGAATGCCAAACCGATTACGAAAATTTTCTCCTGTACGGCGGCGCGGGTCTTGCCGCCGGCGTGAGGTACTTGTTTTTCAACGACAAATTAAAGACCGGCTCCTTAACTAAATTACTGGAAAATGTGTCGGAGGAGCTGCGCGAACGGCATGGCAACGCCACGGGAGTTCCCTCCTCCGAACCCGTTCTTTCCGGCGTTTCCGCCACCGCCGGAATAAGCGCGGAGTCCGCCGCCGAATGGGCGGAAGCCCTCTCTGCCGCCTTCGACAAAATCGGACAAGCTTGGCTGTGCGACCGCCTCGAAGCGTTGATATTCAATTCCATTTCCGCGGCGTTCGCAGAAAATTTTTCTCTGTATCAAGCCTATCAACAGCCGAACCAAATCTTTATCGGGAAAAAAATCGGCGGCTTTTACCACGGACAAGGAAACGATTTTAAAAAAGCCGTCGCCGCCGAAGGCGCTCCGCTTGCCGCCGCCGCCTTTGCCGAATTTACCGAACGGCTCTGCTATACCTCCAAAAATGCGCTTGCGTTTCCGATGTACGCGCCTTGCTCAATAAGCGCGGAGGTGGGCGGAATAAAATATAAAATTTCTGAAACCACCGATTATCCGTTTAAAAATAAGGTTAAACTTACGTTTGACGCAATAACCGGCTCGGCGGAAATCAAATTATTTTTCCGTGTGCCGACCGGCACGTACCTTAAAATCCTCTCCGGCAAGGACGTCCTTGCTGAAGGCGGCAAGGGCGTATTGGAATTTAAATTGCGCCCGAAACCCAAAGAAGAGTTGGACCTCGTGTTTTCCGTCCCTATATCCGTCTGCGATAACCCCGACGACTCCGTAAGCTTTTACTTAGGGACGCTCCTCTTAGCCGCGGATGTTAAACCAAACGGCGCCTTCTCCCCGTCGCGCGAATGCTCCGCCAAAACCCTATGGAATTTCGCGCCGGTAATCACGGACGGTAAGGTTAAAGCGGAAACCGCAAAAAACACAACCTTTTCCGCCGCAACACGCAACGTTTTTTCTCACGAAAATCCACCAGCGGAGATTACCGTCTCCGCAAAACAAATTGTCAACTGGACGGTCGACGCGGACAAGGGCGCCGGGACAATTCCATCTCACCCAAAACCCTCGGAAAGTACCGCAAAAATAAAGCTCGTTCCGTACGCAGCCGCCCCTTTGCGAATAACACACTTTCCGAAAATTAGCTTTACAACTCCTAAAAAATAGGGGGCAATCTGCGGCGATGACTTGCTGCGCAGATTGCCCATGCCAAAAAGATAACGGCTGCCACTAACACGCACCTATTTACCTGCCGGTGGTGCAAAGCCTTGGCGGCAAAAGGATACCGCTACCGCCATAACACGCACCTATTTACCTGCCGGCGGCGCAAAGCCTTGGCGGCAAAAGGGTACCGCTAAGCTTAAATAATTAAACTTTTGCCTATAATATAATTAATATGAATACGGGCATTGACAAACCGACGCGGGCATGTTATTATATTAGCAACAAAACCGCTCCGTTTTGAGGTGCGTTTTTCCGTTGGGAGGATTTTACCGATGCGCTATATCGAAAACCGCTTACCCCCTCAAGAGCGAATTGTGGCAAAAGCCAGATTTTCCGCTTGGGTATTTATGCGTGAGGTTCTTCTTGCCGCCGTTCTTGGCGTCGGCATCTACTTGGCGTATAAGTACGCTGACATCGACATAAATATTATCTATTACATCGCCGCCGGTAGCGGCGGGTTGGTGCTATTGTCGCTTATTCAGCACATAATATCGCGTGCGGGCTATGAATTGCTTCTCACCGAAAAGCGTCTTGCCGGCAGAATAGGCTTCTTTAATCTGTCGTATATAGATACTCAGCTGGCGCAAATCAACAACCTTTACACAAAGGCTTCTTTGCTCGGCAGAATTTTCGGTTACGGCAAGGTCTTCGTCACCATTCAGGATAAGGAATTCGTTTATAAAAACGTCGTCCGTCCGGATGCCTTTATCAGCAAGGTGAGCCGCACCATAACAAGAAGTAAGGCAAGCGAACGCGGTGAGCAAATCGTCGTTAAATTTGGTCTTACCTCCGATAAGAACCTTGCCGCGTTTAAACAACGCAAAAGGCTCCCCATGGATCAAGCGACTCAAGCCGCTTTTAAAAAAGAAAACAAAAAATAAGCCACCGTTAAGGTTTATCGGGCGCGGTATGCGGTTATTTGGGATAACCTGAAATGACCGTGATAACCGTAAAATACGGCGCTTTTATAACCGTTCCTTTTCAATACTAGATAAGGAATTCAACACTTAGGCGTAACGCTTAACAATCTAAAACTTATAAGAACGCGGTTTCGGCAAGAAACCTGGAATTTACCTAAGATTACGGAAATTCCTTTTGCCGAAACCGCGTTTTTTATTTGGAGCATGCGTTCAGCGTTTCGATTGTTACGGCACGCAGTTTCTCTTTGATTGCTACGGCGTAACTCAGCGTTTTGATTGTTACGGTGTACGCGCTTTACGTTTTGGTTGCTTAGACATGTTCAGTTTTTTTAATTGCGTAAGCACTACTAATAATTACAAATTACCTGCCTATATAGGCATATAATTTGACAAATTAATTTGTATGAGTTAATATAAATCAGCGCGTAATTCGATTATGTCGTATGCGGACAGGGGAAAAAGCGCATCCTATGCGCAAAACAAGCGGATTGTCCACACCCCAAAATCGCAAATAATGAGAAAACTTTTAATCGCCATCTTAATATTGATTCCCGTTTTAATCGTAGGAATTTTATCCGCCACGGCAAAATACATTTCCGCCGCGGTTCAAATTCCCGTGGAAAAAATCACGTTAAAATATAACGGCGAAAGCACGGACAGCGCCGTGGTATACGTAGGCGAAGAGGGAAAGCTTACCGCGGAGGTTCTGCCCTTTCATGCGTCCAACAAGCGCGTCGTCTTCTCCGTGGCGAACTTAAACGGCGAAGACGCGGGGCCTCTTTCCCTGCGTGTGGAAATCAATCCGGACACCGGAGAAATAAGGTTCACGGATATCGGCGAAATAACCGTATGCTGCACATCGGAGGACGGAGGGCTTAAGGCATTTATACAGTTTTACGCCGCGCGCCAAACGGTTGAGCGGATTGCGGCGGAGCTACCCGGCACCGTATACGCGGGCGACACATTTAGATTGAACGCCACCGTGGAGCCGCGCGACGCGGAAAATAAAAACATCAATTTTATGAACGATACTCCCCATATCGCGGAGGTTGACCGCAACGGCATAGTGTTTGCCAAAAAACCGGGGACCGCGCGCTTCACCCTACGGGCGGCGCAAAACGACAGCGTAAGCACGGGCGTAACAATAAAAATTTTACCACCCTCCCCCGAACGGCTTTTTTATAAGGCGACGGTGATTTCCGCTTCGGCGCGGCTTGACCTGACGCCCTATCTTGCTACGGACGCGTCAGTTTCACTGGAAATAACTCCGGCGGACGCGGCGGAAATCCACGGAAACGAATTGATTTTCAAGGGAAGCGGCGTACCCGTCACGGTTGCGGCGAACGGCTTTATCGGCTCGAATTTTATTTTTTTGCCGGAGAACCGCGACGTGGAAATATTAAATAAAGCGCTTTTGCCGGATACGGCTACCGCCGGGGGCAGAACGTTGTATATCCCAGGCGCATATGTAGCCGCGAGCGTCTACGGCAAAATCTCCTATTCGTCCTCAAACCCGGCTATCGCCTCCGTAAGCGAAGACGGCAGGGTTACGGTGCTGTCGGACGGAACCGTTACTCTGCGCGCGTACGACACCGTTTCCGGCGCGTACGACGAAATAACGGTGACGGCGGCACAGGAAATACTTTGGGCGCGGCTTAACCTAAACGACTACACGGATTCCTTAGCCGGAATTAAGGGCGAAACCGTGTACGGTACGGAAAAGTTTTACCAAGGCTCTCTTACGGCAAGCCTCAAGCACCTGCTGTATTTTACCGACGTATACCCGAAGCAAAGCCTTGACGGGCTGAATTCAAAGTTTATTTGGAGCTCCTCCGACGAGGCGGCGGCAACCGTATCACGCGGCGAGGTTACCGTGTACGATTTGCCCGATAATGGCTTTAACGAAAACAAAAAGGTGACTATAACCGCCGTTCCTAAATATCCCGCCTATGAAAATCTGCATTTAGAATTTTCCTATACCTATACCCTTAACGGCGGAATAGACGTTTTTGACTTTGACGGCTTTTCCTACGCGGTCGGATACGGTCGCACCGTAAATATGCGGACGGATATCGAAGCTTTTCTGCCGGATAATTTAACGTCGGCGGGAAAAACTATTATTACCTTGAAATCCAACCTGAACGGCAACGGATATATTTTAAAGGGCGGACGCGCCTTAGCCGAAAGCAACGATAATACCGATTTTATCGCGGCAGTCGCAGACGGAATAACAATCGACAACGTGACCCTGCGCGGCGCGGACTTCGACGGAGAGGTAGCCGACCTTGAAAGGTTTGAGAACTTCGCGCGGCTTTTAAAAATTACCTCCGAGGACGGCAGCCGCGCCGTGAAAAATATCACCCTTAAAAATTGCTTACTGGAAAACGCCTCCATGGGCTTGTCCGCTATACGCTGCGATGATATAAATATTTTCGGCTGCGTGTTCAGAAACCTATTTAGAGAGGGTATTTCTATTCAAAACCGCTCGATAGAGAACGTGTACAAGGGTATAAATTTAAACCTTAAAAACGTCGTGTTTTACGACTGTTTTTTGCTCCCGATTTTGTCGGAGCCGAACACCGATAAAAAAACCTTTGAAATCCAAAATAATATCAACGTGTACGGATTTTTAAAGGTCTACGGTTGGCGCGCCGTAGAGGACATTCCCGTCGACCGTCTTTTAAACGGTTTAAAAGAATTCCCCGGCATGGGAAGCCTTTTCGGCAATTCGATAAGGGAGATGCTGGCAAGTAATAAAAAATACGCCGTGAAAAAAGACGGTAAAAACTATTACCTGTTCGGCGCCACCCAAATCGGAATTACTTTGGGCAACACCGACCTAATAAAGGAAATAATGCATGTGCGCTTCTTCGACGATGACCATTGGGAGGAAATGCGCGCAACCGGCAAGCTAGCCGGGCTAGGCGGCATACAAGCGACCGCAGGAGTGTGGACGTTGCCCCCCGGGAGCGATTATATAGGCTTCCACGACACCTTCGGCGCCAACGACCGCGACGCAATGCGCGAACTGTAAGCTTAAGCGTACGCGCGCGAAAACGGCGATAAATACGGCAAAAGCAGGGGGATTTTTATCTTTATTTCCGCGTTCTGCTCCGCATAAAAAATTTTACTTTGTCTACAGTCCGGCGCGGCGGAACTTTGTTCCCCACTTTTTTTAGCTTCCGCTTAAATTTATTGAAATTATTACGATTTATGGGCGGCGTTTCCTTGACATACGACGAACCGCATTGTATAATACGCACGCTATTTATAGACAATTATAAAGTTTATTTAATTGTCCGGCAACTGCCGTTATATACTATTATAGTAAATTCGGGAACGCAAAAGGAAGCGTTTTTTTGTTTCCTAAACACGTCCCGCGGAGAAAAAACTATGGCTGAAATTTATCTTACACAAGAAGGTTACGACAAGCTTCAAAAGCGACTCGATTATCTGTTGGCGCACGGCAGAAAAGAAATTGCCGAAAAAATCAAAATTGCCCGTGAATTCGGCGATTTGAGCGAAAACGCCGAATACGACGCCGCTAAGGAAGAACAGGTCTTCATCGAACAAGAGATAAAGGAAATCGACGAAAAGCTTCGTCACGCCGTTATCATCGACGAAAGCGCGCTCGATGCCTCTGTAATATCGGTAGGTAGCACGGTTACGGTTTACGACCGGGAGTTTGAGGAGGAAATCGTATACCGCATAGTGGGCACGTCCGAAACCGACCTCACAAGCAACAAAATAAGCAACGAGTCGCCTCTAGGCAAGTCCCTTTTGGGTAAGAAAAAGGGCGACGTCGTGTCCGTAAAATCCCCGCAAGGCGAAATCCACTTTCAAATATTGAAAATACACGCATAACTGCGGTCAACCGCTTTCACAATACGGGTGGACAATTCGAAAGAAAGCCTATGACGCGGCGACGCGCCGGTGCTTACCGCAACGCGGCACACACAATTACGGAGATTTTTAATGAGTGATAATAACGTGAACGAAAATTTAAACGGCGAAGCGGAGCTTGGCGAAATTTTAAGAGTACGCCGCGATAAGCTTGCCGAACTGAAGGCGTTCGGAAAAGACCCCTTTGAAATAGTAAAGTTCGACAAAACTGCGGACTCTTCCGTCATAATGTCCGATTACACGACCTATGAGGGAAAAACCGTTAAGCTTGCCGGACGGCTAATTTCTAAGCGTATAATGGGTAAGGCAAGCTTCGGAAACGTCTTAGACGGCAGCGGCTCTATTCAATGCTACTTCCGCCGCGACGACTTAGGCGAGGACGCCTATAACGAGTTCAAAAAATATGACATCGGTGACATCGTAGGCGTTACCGGGCACGTTTTCACGACGCAAAAAGGCGAAATAAGTATTCATTCCGCGGAAGTAGTGCTACTTGCTAAATCGCTGTTGCCGCTTCCCGAAAAGTTTCACGGACTGAAAGACGAGGATTTGCGCTACAGACAACGCTATGTGGACCTTATTGCCAACCCCGACGTGAAACGTACCTTCGTGTTGCGCAGCAAGATAATCTCCGCCGTACGCGCTTTCTTAGACGCGGAAGGCTTTATAGAGGTGGAAACGCCCATCCTCAACACTATTGCCGGCGGCGCGTCCGCACGTCCGTTTGTAACGCACCACAACGCGTTGGATTTGGATATGTATATGCGCATAGCCCCGGAGCTCTACCTCAAGCGGCTCATCGTGGGCGGCTTCGAAAAGGTATACGAGTTGGGACGCCTTTTCCGCAACGAGGGCATGGACACCCGCCACAATCCGGAATTCACCACGGTTGAATTGTATCAGGCTTACACCGACTACCACGGCATGATGGACATCACCGAACGGCTTTTCGTCTATGTTGCGGAAAAGGTGTTGGGAACGCTTGAGCTTTCCTATCAGGGCAAGGCGTTGAGCCTCAAAAGCCCTTGGAAGCGGCTCACCATGCTTGACGCGGTAAAGGAATATACCGGTTTGGACTTCTCCAAAGGCAAGCTTGCGGATTTGACTAAGAAAGCCGAAAAGTTAGGCGTGGGCTTCCCCGCCGACGTCACTTGGGGCAAGGCGCTCTATACCATTTTTGACCAGTTGGTTGAGGACAAGCTTTGGGACCCGACATTTATTATCGACTACCCCGTTGAGGTGTCGCCGCTGGCAAAGAAAAAACCCACCGATAAACGGCTTACCGAACGCTTTGAGTTTTTCATAACCGCGCGCGAATTGGGCAACGCGTTTTCGGAGCTTAACGACCCAGTGGACCAACGCGAACGCTTCATGGCGCAAGCTAAGGAACGCGCCAAGGGCGACGACGAGGCTCAAATGACGGACGACGATTACGTTACCGCACTTGAGTACGGACTTCCCCCTACGGGTGGCTTGGGCATAGGCATAGACCGGTTGGTGATGTTGCTTACGGACAGCTTCTCAATTCGCGACGTACTGCTGTTCCCCACGATGAAGCCGGTAAAATAACCGATAAAACCCCTAATCCGGTTATATCCGTCTAACGGCTTTGTTTAGTTGCCGGGTAAAAGCCGGCTTGCACGGGAGCGGCGTACCGCTTAAAATCTTTATGCAAATCGGCTCCGCAACTTAACCCGGCGGCGGCACCGTGTAATCGGCTTACCGAATTAGGCGACAGCGGTTGAAAAACCGTAAGCCGCTAAGTATAAAAATTAAATTAAACCGTAATATACTACGGGTGCGGAGAAAACGGCTGTCGGCGCGTACACTCCTCAACCCGTTCGATTTCCTTTTCTGCGGCTCGTCCGCTAAAAAAGTTAATCATGTTCGGTATTTCTTTGCCATAGAATATTCGCGGCGCGTAAGTTCCGCGCGTAATATGTAATAACGGTGGTGTATGGGAAATTATAAAAAGTGTCCTAGATGCGATTTAAACTGGATTAAACTCGATGAAACCCTTTGCAATGTTTGCAAGGCGGAGCTTCGCATAGGCAACGTTGCGCCTCTTATTGAGGACGAAGACGAAGACGGAATATTGTGTCCCATTTGCCGCATTAACTATATTGCGGAGGACGAGGATATGTGTGCCCAATGCCGCGCCGAAAAAGGCAACAAAATCATCGACGAGAAAATCGACGAAGAGGACAGCTGGCGACAGTTTGTTGAAGAGGAAACGGTGGAACCCGTGGATACTGAAATCGTTGAAATAACGGAAATTTCCTTGTCCACGCTTGAGGAAGAGGAAAAAGCCGAGGACGACGAGGAAGAAGACGCCGCGCCGAACGATTTTGACGACGACCTTGACGACCTTGAATTAATCGACATTGATGAAGACGAAACCGACGACGAGGAAGACGACGACGACACCGACTTGTAATCGAAACGGAACGGAAATTGTAGGCGACTTATTTTAGGGCGTGTGGACACTAAGAGTTTTTAGTGTCCACACGCCCCAATTCATTCTCAGCGCTCTTTTTACAAATAGAAAAATATTCCGCTATTTCCTCTGCCTTTTTGACATTGAGCCAAAATTATTGGGGAATTAAGACAGAGAGGACGGAAGCGCTTGCCTTGCTCTATTCTCCGCTATAAATCTCTATTTTCGGGAGTGGACAATCCCGGTTACGACTTACTAGGCAAGAAAATCTTTTGTCACCAATTGTCCACACCCCTATTTTCTAGCATGTCCCTTGACGTAAGCGCGGGATGATGGCATCTTCCGTGTTTAACCGTTACCTTGCCGCATTCGATAGCAAGCTTTGGACACCAATGGAGGCAAGCTAAGCAGTTGGTACAGTTCTTGTGCATAATCGATATTACCCTTATAACATACTTTTAGGGTAATTCAAATCCTCCGACAAGACACGCTCAAACTTAATAAAAGCTTAACGCCCCCTTATATTTATAAGAGGGCGTTGTTTTGCTTATATTCCACCAGCATTTGTGCGCGGAAGTTGTCGGAAAGAGTGTTAATCTTAGAATTCTTCGGGGGCGCCTTTTTCGACAACAAGACCTTCGGAGTCGACTTCGACAGCTTCTTCGACAGCAAGATCTTCGGAGTCGACTTCGACAATAGGATCTTCGGGGGCGCCTTCGACAGCTTCTTCGACAGCAAGATCTTCGCCGTCGGGTACTATGTAGCTATTTGTTTCACTTTGCCATGGAAACAGTACAAGTCTTTTGCCGTCCTTACGGAACAGAACCCCGTCTATA
>JAITPR010000047.1 GCA_031289315.1 Clostridiaceae bacterium
TTATTAGCTTGCTCCATTCTTAGTGACCGCCTCGTGTGTTTTGTTTTGCAACCTTATTCTACACGTTTTCCTAAGAATGGAGTTCTTTTTTTAGGCGACACTTTATTTTACAATCTACATAAAAACACCTTTGTGTTGCCGGCGATATTCCGCACTTGCATTAGATAATGGCGTGTGTTATAATAAAAAACAAGTACCAAAGCGTCTGACATTTTGATGCGGAAGCGTAAGGTACAGAAACATGAAAATTCTTATATGAGTTGGATTTGGATGTGGACAATCCGGGTGACGACTTGCTAGGCAAGAAAATATTATCGGCTCTTTTAGGTCTAAAACCGTATGAAATGCCCCTCTGTAGCGGTGCTACGGACCGTGCTTTCAGACAAATTTATCCTTAAAAATAGACCGAAAATATTTTGTCACCGCGAACTGGTCCACCACCTATAAGTTGACAATAAGGGAGGAATAAAAATGCCAATCCATAAATCGGGAGAGGATTATCTCGAAACTATATACGTTTTATCAAAGCGGCACGCAGGTATACACGCTATTGATATTGCGAACGAGTTTAACTATGCCAAACCGTCCATTACGAAAGCGTTGAAGATTTTGAAGGCTAACGGATTTATCGTTATAGACGAGGATACGAAGCATATTATTTTGACGGAAAAGGGTTTGGAAAGAGCGGAAGAAATTTTCGACAGGCATCAGACCCTGACTAAATTTTGGATACTGAACGGAGTCGACCCGGAATCGGCGGCGGCGGATGCTTGTCGTATGGAACACGACATTAGTCCCGCGACTTTTGCTTGCGTTAAGGCGATAGTCCAGAAAAGCGACGAATTTCGCGAATAAGAGAGTGCCTTCTAAAAAAAAGAGAACCGAACACCGATGAAGAATGTTGGCGCAAAGAATTAGTTAAGGCTAACTTATGAAATAAGCTTAATGTAGGATAAAACAATATTTAAATTCAACGGAACAATTTAGGCTAGTTATAGAAAAATACCGATAAAAAACGATTGGAAAGGGCAGAAATAATTTAAAAGAAAAAAAATGAAGATTTTTTATATATTGTGCTTGACAAATAGTGCATGGATAGGATATTATATAAATGAAATTAGCATAGGCTAACTTGTTGAAGTCACCAATTGTTTTTGTGGCTTAAGGTAGTCGAAGCTAAATTTTTTAGAATATAAGTTAGCTTAGGCTAATATGTTCTTAACAAATGGGTTTCGATACAACATGTCGGGGAAGCGGAAAACCGCGTTCGACAGGGACTTGCTGGAAATCGGGAAACCGCGTTTGACGGGTGGGCTTGCCGAGAAGCAGAAAACCACATTCGACGGGGACTTACCGGGGAAGCGGAAAACCGCGCATAAGAAAGCCGGTGTCGATATTTTTTAAGCACATGGGTTAGCTTTGGCTAATATTTTGCAAGCATTGGACTTTTTGCAAGCTTGTCTTGTAGATAGGCAAAAAAATCCGTTCCACTAAATTAGTTGCCGCTAAATTTACACGTGAGTTAGCTGTAACTAATAATTTTTTAAACCTTAGGTTAGCCTTGGCTAATTTATTGACATGTCGGTTTCGACAAGGCTTCCGCGGAAAATCGGAAACGGTGTCACTTCGTAGAAATATATCGGCAAGGTTTCCGCAGACAATCGGAAGCGTGCCGTTCGGAGAATATATGAGAATTAAGAGTTTCTCAACTAAACGTATACTAGCGATTGCCGCAATAGCGGTATTGTTGTTATTGGCGTTACATATCACTGAATTGCTTTTTCCCACGGAATACGCGGAGGCGGCGACAGGCAGTGAATACGCCGACTGGAACGCAGTTGCCGACGAGATGGACAAGGTTTGTGACGACGCATACCGGCTTTATACGGGCGGCGATGCTGTGGCGGCGAAAAAACGTATTGATGACGCATACTTCAAGTTCTATGAAAAGTTGGGCTTCGAGAAACGCGTTATGTCCTATATTTCCGGCGACCGCGCCGCAAAAGTGGAATATCAGTTCGCCGAAATCAAAAAATCAATGACGCGCGGTGATTCCAATAGCACCGTTAAAGCCGCCATCAATGAATTGAAGGTTATGATTAGAGAGGATGCCAACCGACTTGACGGCAAGAAGGAAAGCTCCGGCGGCACCTTTGTTGCTTCCTTGTTGATTATCGTGCGCGAAGGCGTGGAGGCGATTTTAATTGTCGGCGCAATCATCGCTTATCTCAAGAAAATGGACGCGAAGGGCGGTAAAAAGGTTTACGCCGTTTATGCCGGTTCCGGTGCGGCGATTCTTGCAAGCGTAATCATGGCGATTATTCTCTACTTTGTATCGGCGCTTTCCGGCGTAAATCAGGAGATTACCGAGGGTATCACAATGTTGATTGCCGTCGCGGTGCTGTTCTATGTAAGTAATTGGATGTTCTCTAAAGCCGACGCCTTAGCGTGGGAAGGGTTCATCAAGGGGAAGGTGAAAAACGCTCTCACTAAGGGCAGTGTTTTCTCACTGGCATTCGCGGCATTCTTAGCGGTGTTCCGCGAGGGAGCGGAGGTAATTCTGTTCTACGGCGCGCTGATTGCCGACACGCAAACTACTCACGCAATGATTTGGGTGGGCTTGGCGGTAGGCATCGTGATATTGGTGGTGATTTTCCTGCTGATAAAGCTGTTAAGCGTAAAGATTCCTTTAAAGCCTTTCTTTATCGGAACCAGCGTGCTCATGTTCCTTATGTCCATATCCTTCGTAGGTGCCGGCGTAAAGGAATTGCAGGAAGGAAACGTCATAAGCGTCACGCCGATAAGCGGCATGTCGTCCGTAGATATTTTAGGCATATATCCGACACTGGAAACCTTTATACCTCAAATGATAATGTTGGCGGTGGCGGTGCTGTCGATAGTGTTGCAGATTTTACGTTGGAAGCGGCTACATAAAAGAAAAGCCGCCGAGGACGCGGAAAGCACAAACGCTGAACAAAACGGTGCGGAGGTGTCGGAAGACGGCGCAACAAGCGATGCCGAAAGCGGAGAAAGCTTTGTCGGAGAAACAGACGGCGCGCCTACTGCTTCTTTATCGGCAGACGGTCAACCAGAGGCTTAAAGCGCGTTGATAGGCGTGATTGGCTTCAAATTATCATCTGCGTAAAGCGTGCGCAAGCGTGGGGCTACGGTTGTATCCGCTCAAGGAACCGCCGTAAAGCGCACATAAGCGCGGCAAAGCTTTGCGGCGCTAAGGTTAGGGTAGAAACGGCGGATATGTCTTAAAGGACGGAATAAGGCTTAGAACCGGATTTCGTTCAGGGACACGGTGCCGTGGTAAGCCCGTATAAAATTAAAATCATTTAAGGAGGATTTCATAACATGAAATTCAAAAAATTATCAATCTTTATAGCAATAGTTGCCGCCATGACGGTTTTAGCCTTTATATTATCGGCGTGCGATACCACCGGCGGCAGCGACAAGGACAAGGACGACGACGGAATAGGCGGCGGATTTACCGAATTTCCTTTGGGTGACGACATTGAGTTTGAAGACGAGGGAATTAATGTCGCCGGCGTGTATTTTCAAGCCGTAGATATGATGCCCTCTGCCTCAGCGGGTCTTTCCGCGGCGGAAGCCGATGCGCACATTGAAGCGGACATCTCCGCGCTTGCCGGCAATGAGTTAGGTTACGGCGCGGGCGACTTTGTTCCGTATCTGAATGTTTCCTATGAAATTTGGAAAAACAACGTCAAGTTGCACGAAGGCAACTTCATGCCCATGAACGCAAGCGACGGTCCTCACTACGGCGCGAATGTGATATTCGGCACCACCAAGGGTGAATTAGGCACTTATACTGTTAAGTTCTTCGTACAAGCTCCCGGCTCCGAATACCTGTTACATACGGATAGCGAAACCGGCGTCACCGGTCGTTTTTGGACGGATACTCTCGTTGCGTCATGGACCTTTGATTTCATGGGAATAGAAGCTGAATGAACGGTTGATTCTCCCGGAGGTTGTTGTTAACATCATGAAAGTGTAAAAACACTGCCAAAGCTGTGACGTACCTTTTTACGGAAAAGGACACTTAAAAAAGTAATTCCGGGCTTGGAGTACAAGTCCGCAGGCGCTGGCTTTTACAATGTTCATATCTCTTCATCTGCGTGTCGCTACACCGTAAATAACGGTGTAGCGGCGCGCCCTCCTCATTTAAAGGCTAAAAAAAGGTGTCCACACCCCCCAAAAGATTTCCTTATAGGGAAGTCGTGCTGTATGTTGAAATATCTTATAGACGTTATTAATAATTCTTTGGTTACGGGCATCGTAATCGCACTTTTGACGGCTTCCGTTGCGATTACGGATAAACGTATGCCTAAGCGGTGGCTTATACTAAGTATTGCGGCGGGCGTCATTGCGGCGTTCGTCCTTGCCGTACTTAAAGAAAACACAAAACTTGTAAATAGAAATCAAATTAACGCCGTGATTTTAATTGCGGCAATAGTCGCAGTCGCGGCTTTTTTGTTTTTCTCGTGGAAATACAGGGGGAACGCGTCGGAAAAGGCATGGTTCGCCACGGCGCGGTATGCCGTAAGCTGTTTTTTAACCGCGCTCCTGTTGTTTTACTGTTTGCCCACAATATTCTTATATCCGTTCGGATTTGTGGCGGTGGACCAAAGCATATTCAGTACGGATTTTCTATTCAAGCTGATCGGTTGGCTTTTGGGGCTTTTCGTCGTCATTGTTTCCGCATTGATGTTGTTTAAGATTGCCGTTAAGATGCCGTACGGAATTACGCGGCTTTTCACGACGGCGGTTTTTATCTTCAATCTGGTAAAACAATTTGCCACGCTTTTCCAATCCTTTTTCTTGCGCGGAATTTTGGTTTCCACAAAGGCAAAGGGACTGTCTAAATTCGTTCTTGAGGTTGTAAACCATGCGGATGTTTTCATATACGTGCTTATTACCTTGACGCTTGCGCTTGCGGTATTCCTCTGGATTAAGGGCGCTTCGGCGGAACGAAACCTTCCTGTACCCGCCGAAAGACGTAAAAGCCGCGCGGAAGTGAGAAGACAACGACGTATAATCGTAACGCTTGCAGTAGGGTATGTTTTCTCAATAGTGGCGATGACTGCGCTGTTTGCATACGATAACCGTCCGGTACAGCTTTCCATCGCCGAGCGCCCCGCCGTTGTCGGAGATGAGATTTTAATTTCTCTCGACTCCGTTGCGGACGGACATTTGTATCGATATGTTTTCACGGCAAGCAACGGCAAGGATGTACGTTTTATCATAGTCCGAAAGAGCGAAACAACCTACGGCGTCGGGCTTGACGCTTGCGATATATGCGGCGAAACGGGATATTACGAACGCGGAAACGAAGTGGTTTGTAAGCTTTGCGACGTTGTTATGAATAAATCCACAATAGGCTTCAAGGGCGGCTGCAATCCGGTTCCGCTAAGTTATTTGGTGCGGGGCGGCAATATCGTCATCAAAACCGCCGATTTGGAAGCCGAAAAAAATAGATTTAAATAAGGGGAGGACGCGACAATATGTTTTTTAGAATGATAAAAGGCGTTCTCATAAGACAACGCAAAAAAATGCTTATGATAGCCGTCACCGTGGCGCTGGGGGTATCTCTCGCAACGGCAGTGTTGAATGTGATGTTGGACGTCGGCGATAAGGTTAATCAGGAGCTGAAGGCGTACGGCGCTAATATCAACGTCATTCCGCGCGGAGCGTTTTTGCTGAACGACCTCTATGGAATAGATATGGAGAACGGCATTTCGGATAAGTACCTTGACGAAAGTCAAATAGGCAATATAAAAACCATTTTTTGGTCTTTCAATATCGTGGATTTTACGCCTTATTTAGAGTTATCCGGCAAGGCAAATAACGAAAAGGTTAAGATAGTCGGTACGTGGTTTAACTACGAATTGAAGCTGGAAACGGGCGAATTCCGCACCGGTATGAAAAACCTTAAGACGTGGTGGCAGGTAAGCGGCGCGTGGTTGGAGGACTCCGATGCGGACGCCGTTATGGTGGGCAGTATTTACGCGTCACGCAATGGAATTAAGACGGGCGACAAAATCACCTTGAACGTCGCGGACGCCGTGCGTGAATTCACGGTAAAGGGCGTTTTTGACAGCGGAAGCAGTGAGGACGAATATGTTTATCTTCCGCTGTCCGTAGTGCAAGAAATGGCGGGGCTTGCAGGAAAGGTAAGCAGAATAGAGGTTAGCGCCCTCACCACACCCGACAACGAGCTTGCTTTAAAGGCGGCGCAGGATATAAAAAGCCTGTCGATTAAGGAATATGAAACGTGGTACTGCACGGCGTACGTAAGCTCTATATCATATCAAATCGAAGAGGTGATTACCGACGCCGTAGCCAAACCCATCCGGCAAATAGCCGAATCGGAGGGGGCGATTTTGGATAAGACACAGCTTTTAATGCTGTTGATAACGGTGCTTAGTCTTGCCGGCGCGGCGGTGGGTATAACAAACCTAGTCACCGCAAGCGTCATGGAACGCAGTCAAGAGATAGGGCTTTTAAAGGCGGTGGGGGCAAAGGACTCCGCAGTTATACTGTTGATTTTTACGGAAATCTTGATAACGTCAACGGTCGGTGGAATAATAGGTTACTTTGTAGGTTTGGGCTTCGCTCAAATTATCGGACAAACGGTATTTTCATCGGCTATCGCAATTAAGGCAATGGTAATCCCGATTATTGCGGTTTCGGTGTTTGTAATCACATTAATAGGCAGCATTCCGTCTATTAAAATGCTGTTGTCGTTGAAGCCGGCGGAGGTGTTACATGGAAGGTAAAAAATTTAAAAAATATAAAATGTACCTAAAAATGGTAACAAGCTCCTTGCTACGCCGCCGTTCCCGAATGATTGTGGCGTTGCTGGCAATCATCATAGGTGCAACAATTTTATCGGGAATGATTACCGTTTACTACGATATTCCGCGTCAAATGGGTAGCGAAATGCGCTCATACGGCGCTAACCTCGTCCTAATTCCTTCCGGAGAAGGCATGACGGCGGACGACGTAAACGAAGCAAAAAAGTATTTTCCGACGAGCGGGGAGGTCGTGGGAATTGCCGCCTACCGCTATTCGACGGGCAAAATAAACGAGCAGCCGTTCATGGTTGCCGGAACGGAATTCGACGCGGTGAAAAAGGTCAGCCCGTTTTGGCACGTAACCGGAAGTTATCCGTCCGCATCGGGCGAAATATTGATAGGACAAGACGTCGCGGAGTTGCTTCACGTTTTGACGGGCGACATAGTGACGCTTTACGGTAACGCCGGCGATAGCTCCATCTATTCGGCGGATTTGCGCATAAGCGGAATAGTCAAAACCGGCGGCACGGAGGAGGGCTTCATCTATATGACCCTTTCCGATTTGGAAGGCTTAATCGGCGGCACCGGGAAAATCGACGCCGCGGAGTGCAGTATAGTGGCGACGGCAAGCGAGATTGATACGGCGGCGGCGGAGATTGCCGCGCGCGTTCCCGCCGTTTCGGCTTATCCCGTTAAAAAGGTAACAAGCTCCGAACAGGCTGTACTAAGTAAGCTGACGTCGTTGGTGCTTTTGGTAACAATAGTCGTCCTTATACTTACCATGATTTGTGTCTCAACGACGATGATGGCGGTGGTCGCGGAAAGACGGCGCGAAATAGGCTTGAAAAAGGCAATCGGCGCGTCGAATAGAAATATTATAGTGGAATTCTTAGGCGAAAATATCTTTCTTGGCGGATTGGGCGGCGCATTCGGAATTTTATTCGGATTTCTATTTGCGCAAGCGGTGAGCATGAACGTGTTCTCACGCGGAATAACCTTCCAACCGCTATTGATACCCGTCACACTGGCGGCGTCCGTCGTTATAACTGTGGCGGCGTGCTTATTGCCGGTACGGAACGCGGCGGAGGTTGACCCCGCTATTGTTCTGCGCGGTGAGTAAAATGCGAAAATAAACGGAGATTAAAAAGATGAACGTACTTGAATTGAAAAACATATCTAAAATATACGGCAGCCTTAAGGCGTTGTCGGAAATTGACCTTGTCGTGAAGAAGGGCGAATGGTTGGCGATTATGGGACCGTCCGGCTCCGGCAAAACCACTATGATGAACATAATCGGTTGCTTGGATAAGCCGTCGTCCGGTTCCGTAATATTGGACGGCAAGGACATAGCTAAGGAAAACGCCGCCGGTTTGACGGCAATCCGACGCGACAAAATCGGGTTGATTTTCCAACAGTTCCACCTTGTCAACTACCTTACCGCCTTAGAAAACGTCATGGTCGCGCAGTATTATCACAGCATGCCGGACGAGGCGGAGGCGTTGCAAGCGTTGGAAAAGGTGGGGCTTAAAGACCGCGCAAAGCACCTGCCGGCTCAGCTGTCGGGCGGCGAACAACAACGCGTCTGCATAGCGCGCGCCCTCATTAACTCCCCTATGCTTATTCTCGCCGACGAGCCTACCGGCAATTTGGACGAGGCTAACGAGGGAATCGTAATGGATTTGTTGCAAGGCTTGCACGACGACGGAAGCACCGTTATAGTCGTCACCCATGACCCGGAGGTAGCCGAAAAAGCACAGCGTACCGTTATTTTGGAGCATGGGCGCATTGCACGCATAATAGAAAACAGTTCGGCAGAAAAAGCGGACGAAACGTAAAACATAGATTATATGGAGGTTTTAGTATGAAAAAAGGTATGAAATTGTTCGCCGTAGCGGTGAGCGTGTTGTTGTTGGCGGTTGCGGTTGCGGCTTGCTCAGAAGAAACCAAAAGCTACAACGACGGAACCTTCGTCGGAGTAAGCGGCAAGGACGATAAGGGCGCGTACGGTGAGGTTACTATTACCATAGAGGAAGGAACCGTTACCGATTGCAAGTTCGTGACGTGGCAGGAAGACGGCTCCATAAAGGACGAAAACTACGGCAAGGTAAACGGTCAAATTTCCAATGCCGATTATTATGCTAAGGCGCAGCTTGCCGTGAAAGCGATGAAGCAATACGCGCAGGATTTTTTGGATAAGAAGGATATTAAGGAAGTTAAGTCCGTTACCGGCGCGACCATAGCGCACAGCCAGTTCACCGAAGCGGTGGAAAGCGCACTCAAAAAGGCGGAAAAATAAGCGACAGAAAGATTGAATTGCCCCCCTATTCGGTAAAAAAAACGCGGATAAGTTTTTACGGATTGCTTAAGAGAATGCGTCGCAAAACTGGCGCATAACCCATATGTAAATTTAGAGGGCAATAGAAAGCGGCTTTCATTTAGAAGAGCCGCTTTTTAAATGGCGATTTAGTTGACAAAGAATTGATAAATAGGGGAAGCCCATTGCCGCTCAAATTGGTTTATTAAATGAAAATTATGAAATTTAGTTGCTATTTATGCAACGGCATGTTAACATAAAAAACGGTGGGAATATTAGCCGCCGTTAACAAAAGTCCTTCAAGTCAAAGAGGCTAAACGTGAAAAACGCATGCCTTCAGACCATTGAGCGTGGGTCGAAAGACCTACACTTGCCGTGTTTGCGAAGTCGGGCGTATGATTAAATGAGGTAGATATAGGCTTTTTAGGCACTATATTTGTTTTGTTGCGTACATATGGCATTGCTATATGTGTGATTTGTGTATCATCCGCTCCGTGCAATCGAGAGCGGATTTTTTTATTTATATTTTCAACGAGGTATCCTTTTTCGTTACTACGGGACGGATAAAATAAAAACACGAGATACAGGTTCGAAAAATACTTGGCGTTACGGGGCACGGGGCAAGCTTCTGCGCTGACGGGCGGTGAATGAATGCGGAGTTTGTTACGCAGAAACCGCAACCTAGCCGCCAAATTGCGTCAGCAATTTGCAAGAGAGGATAGCTAAGCGCACAGCTTGCCGAAGAGGCTAGGGGACTGTTATAAACGGGGTCACCCTATCGCCTTTCAATCAAAAAACTAAAATTTTATGCGCCGAAAGGCGTATGGGGGTAAAAAATGGGAATTATAAACTGGCAAGAATTAATGCGTGCGTTTATGCCGCCGATGCCGCCGCCACCTAAAAACGGCGTTGCAAACCACTGGGTCACCAACGATTTTGCGGACATGTACAATAAAATGGCATGGCTGGAAAAAAAGCTTACCCTTAATCAGGTGGGCGCGCTACCACTTCGTAAGAGCGACACGCTGTTGGATTCCGGTTGCGGACCGGGCAGAATTGCCGTACCGTGCGCAAAGCGCGTTAAAAGTGTTACAGCGCTTGATATAAATCCTTTCTGTTTGGAATACGTCCTCAAAAACGGCGCGGAGGAAGGATTGAAGAATATCAAGACCGTTCAAAAGGACTGGTTGGAAACAACGCCGGAAGAAATCGGCAAGTTTGACGTGGTAATATGCTCACGTTCGGCGGGATTGGGCGACTTACAAAAGCTGTCGTCGTTTTCAAAGCGGATTGCGGCTATAGTTACTTGGGGCGACGGACCGAATATACCGCAAATACAGGGTGAAATTTTTAAGGGCTGTAGAAACGAGGAGCATGCGTACCGGCACGGAAAAATGCCCGGACGTACCCTTGGGTTTAACGTATTTTTCAATACGGTTTACGATATGGGCTACCAACCGAACGTCAGTTGGGTTGACGACGGCTTTGTGCAGGACTTTACAACGCTTGAAAACGCCTACGCCTTTATCAAAACTCTCGGTAAAGTGGACGAGGATAAGGAAGGCGTCTTTAAAGCTAATCTCAAGCCTTATCTTACCGAAAACAATAACGGAACCGTTACATTCGCGGCTTATACGCAAAGCATTGTGATGTGGTGGGACGTTACAAAAAAGTATTAGGGCGTTTTCGGCTTACGGGGCGTGGACAATCCTCTGTGACTACTTGCCTAACAAGAAAATCTTTCCGGCTCTTTTTGGTCTAAAACCGTCTGAAATGCCTGTTAAGTAGCGATGCTACTCTTGCGCTTTTAGGCAATTTTATCCTTAAAAATAACCTAAAAATATTTTGTCACCGTGAATTTTCCACACCCGGTTTATGCCGATACACACTAAAACAAAAAAAACGAGGAGAAACAAAAAAATGAAAAAATCTAAAATTCTTTCGCTACTGTTGGTCGCGATTGTAATTATCGCAAGCATAGCCCTTTTTGCGGCTTGTACGGACGAAGACGTGGTAATTCCCGAATCGGGCGCTTTCGGCACGGTATTGAATAATGTCGACGGTACCGTTACCGTATACGACTACGACGGCGAACCGTTTACGTTTACGCCCGGTACCATACAAAGAATAGTCAACCTTTGGCCGGCAAACACCTCCGGAGCGTTAGCTTTGGGCGCGGAGCCGTATTTTGTCGCGAGGGTAGCGGGTATGCTTACGCCATGGCAAGCCTTGATGTTCCCGGACTACGCCGCTCTTACGGCGGAGGTTCCCGCGGCAGCCGGTCCCGCCAACGTGGAGGGGCTTATGACCTTAGAACCCGACCTTATCATAGGACATCCGTCCAACGTCGCGGTTTTGAAGGAGTTGGATTACAACGGCTACAAGCTTCCCGTTGTCAATATCAATTTTACGACGTATGATGAAATGAAGATTACATACAAGGTTTTAGGTGAAATTTTAGGCGGACGCGTGAAAGAAAACGCTAACGCATGGGGCGATATGTTGGTGGCGAATATTAAGCGTATTTCCGACGGACTGGCGGGAGTTACCGCGCGTCCCGTCACGTATTATACCGCCGGCGGCGTCGATTTTGCGGCAACGATGGGCATGTCGGCTCTAGCACAATCCAACGTTGTCAACGAATGGACGGTCGCGGCGGGCGGCACGCATTGGCAGAAATATCTGCTTGATAAGGGAATTCCGTCGACGAGTTTCCTTAGCGGACAGTCTGTTAACGTAGAGTTTTTCAGCACAGAGCTTCCCGATAAAATCTTTATCGGCGGCGGACAAAAGCAAGCGTTAATTGATATTCTTGCCGGCACATCGCAAAGCCCGTGGACGGGTATCGCCGTGGAAATAGGCGTGGAAAACTGCGTCTTTATGCCGTACGCACTCTTCGACTGGGGAAGGTTCGGCGCGGAAAGCGCGTTGCAAATTCTTTGGGCGGCGCGTGAACTGCACCCGACAATCTTCGCCGACCACACTAAGTCTACTTACATTGATATGACCGCAGAAACGATTGCGTTTTATAAGGACTTTGTCGGTTTTGAGGGAATGAATACCGGCTATGCCGAACGCATTCTCTCTGGACTGCAACCTAACGGAACTATTTATTAAAAGTGAAGTTTTCTAAACTCAAAGAAAAAAATCGTTCGGATACCGCGGAAGAAGATTTATCCTCCGCGGTATTTGGCGGTAAAAAAGATAAGCTTAAAAAAATTGCTTATCCTATAATTTTGCTTGCGGCGGCGGTTTTGACGTTCGTCATTTTTGTCGCGTCCATATCGACCGGTTTATCGAAAATTCCTTTCGGTACGGTAATAAAAATTCTTTGGAACGAGATACACAAAATTCCGCAAACGTGGACGAACATGCAGGGACTTGCGGTTATCGGTATACGGCTTCCGCGTACGCTTGCCGCGCTACTTATAGGCAGCGGTCTTTCGCTTGCGGGTGCGTCCTACCAAAGCTTGTTTAAAAACCCCATGGTTTCGCCTGATATCTTAGGCGTATCCTCCGGTGCCGCCGTCGGCGCGGCAATAGCCATACTGATTAAAGCCGACATCGTATATATAGAAATCGGTGCGTTTATCGGCGGAATATGCGCCGTAATGCTTACTGCACTCATACCGAAGCTTGTGCGCAACAAATCTATAGTTGTTCTAGTACTTTCGGGAATAATAGTAGGCGGGCTTACGTCTTCGCTTATGAGTATTATACGCATGCTAGCAGACCCTCAAACGACTTTGGCGGACATCACATACTGGACCATGGGTTCTTTGGCGCGCGTAAAGATGAACGAAATAACCGTCATAGGTCCGATAATAGCGGCGTGTATAGTTATTCTTTTGCTTCTAAGATACCGATTGAACGTGCTATCCTTAGGCGAAAGCGAAGCCAAATCACTTGGTGTCAATATAGGACGTACACGCGCCGTAGTCATAGTTTGTTCCACATTGCTGACGGCTTGCTCCGTAAGTATCGCCGGCACTATAGGCTGGGTAGGGCTGGTAATTCCTCATATCTCACGCATGATTACCGGTCCGGACAACAAAAAAATGTTGCCGATAGCCATATTTTTAGGTGGCGTGTTTATGATGATAATGGATTTATTGGCACGCACGCTCTCCGTTACGGAAATTCCTATAAGCGTACTGACGGGTATTATCGGTGCGCCGTTCTTCTTCCTCATACTACTTAAGCAAAGGCGGAACGTGTCATGAGAGAAACGGGGAAAATTAAGGATATATTCAAAAAATTTGTACCGGATAAACGGAAGGTTGCGTCCGTCGACGAAAGAGTTTTCGACGAAAACAATGTAATCGCGTGTGAAGCGCTTTCTTTTGCGTATCGGAAAAGCGGTCCTATATTCGAAAATGTAAGCTTTTCCGTCGACAAAGGGGAAATACTAACGCTACTTGGTGTAAATGGCGCGGGAAAAAGCACGCTTTTGAACTGTATAGCGACGCTCTTGACACCGAAAAGCGGTGAAATTTTTTTGTGCGGCAAAAGTACAAAAAATATGAGCGTAAAGGAGGTTGCCCGCGTAATCGGCTATGTGCCGCAAGTCCACAACTTCGCATATGCATACACCGTGCGCGAATTCGTCGTAATGGGTCGCACGCCGTACATAGGCGCGTTTGCAACTCCCCGTAAGGAGGACTACACGAAGGCGGAGGCGGCAATATCAATGATAGGCATCGAAGGGCTTATGAGTAAGGCGGTGACCGAACTTTCCGGAGGCGAGAAGCAACAGGTGTCTATCGCTAGAGCAATCGCGCAGGAGTCCACCGTGATTATGCTTGACGAGCCGACGGCACACTTAGATTACGGCAATCAGGCACGTACGATAAGGTTGGTTAAAAAACTGTCGGAGGACGGCTATACAATTATTCTGACCACGCATATTCCCGACCACCCCATAATGCTAGGCGGACGCGTCGCCGTCCTTGAAAAAGGCGGTACCTTGACGGTAGGAGAGCCGGAAACGCTGCTTACGGAGGAACGACTATCTTCGCTTTACGGAATGCCCATTCGCTTGATTAAAGAGGACTCCATTCTCCGTCCTGTTCTCTACTACAATATAACATAAAACCCAATTTGCGTGCCGTGTTATATCAAACCATTTTCGGTCGGTCAGCTAGGGTTTTTATTCAGCCATATAATAAGGGTTTATGATCTGTTGACATTTTTAAAACTTACATTAAATATGAAAAAAATCTTGAAATTTAAGAAGGGATATGGTATTATAGGGCAAGGACAATTCACGGTGACAAAATTCCCCGACTCTTTTGGGTCTAAACCCGTTGTCGTTGAAAGTCTTGAGTAGCCCATATAACCTCGAATGTGTTGACCCTAACGGTTTTGAGAAAATTTTAGATTAGAGTATGTTGCTCCGACGAAGTGTATTTATAAATACATATGGAGAAATTAACGCAAACAAACATTAAAAAAACTTAAATTCATCAAATCTGCTTTTGTGTTGTCAACACCACATAATAATAAATAAGGAGAGATTAGTAGTATGAAAAAGCTGTATAAACTTGTTTTAATTGTAGGCGCACTGATTTTAGCCGCGTCCGTGTTTAGCGCGTGTCACGGTAAGGAGGGCGTAGTTAAGTTGAAATTTACGCTCATAAACGACGATACCGAATACGAAGTCACCGCGACTTCGGCAAACGGAGAGGTGGTAATTCCCGAAACCTACAAGAACAAACCCGTTACTAGCATAGCTAACTATGCGTTTAATAATCGGGACAAGGTGACCAGTGTGCGTATTCCCGCAAGCATAAAAAGAGTGGGAAATTATGCGTTTTTCGGCGCGTGGGGCGCAACCCTGATTTTTGCGGGGAAGCAACCGCCTTCACAAAACAATGAGTTTGTTTTTGTAAAGGCAATTATCGTACCCAATGAAGCGGTGGGCGCGTATAAGGCGGCATGGTCGGACTTTTCCGGCAAAATTTATTCTGCCTCCGATGTGCGCGACGATAAATATTTGATTGTAAATAACACCCTGATTTCTTATTTCGGCTATGCCGACGGCGGCGACGCGGTGGATATTCCGGTGGATTTGACGGGAATCGGGCAGGTCGCATTTCGCTATAACGACAATTTGAAAAGCGTGAATATCCCTGAAGGTATAACGGGCATCGGAAGCACCGCTTTTAGCGCGTGCAACGGGTTGAGAGAAATTACGGTCGCTTCCGGAAATAAAAATTACGCGTCGGAGTGCGGTATCTTGTATAACAAGTCTAAGACTGCCTTCGTTGTCGTGCCGTTTGCGATTACCGGCGATGTGGCGGTAGCCGACGGTATAACGTTTATAGGGGGAGATTTTTTCAAGCACCGCAGTCTTATGACCTCCGTAACATTGCCCGACAGCGTGACCGGAATCGGTACGGAGGCGTTTTTAAACTGCACCGGGCTTAACAGCATAGTCATTCCGTTAAGCGTTACGCGGATACTTAGCAATGCGTTTGACGGGTGCGGACGACTGACGATAAACGCGCATGCCGCAGAGCAACCGAGCGGTTGGGAAAGCGATTGGAATCCGGACGAAAGACCCGTTGTGTGGGGCTACGCTGGCTAAGGATAAAGGACGTGCCTAGCCGAAAGAAATATACCTGCCGTCTAGCCAAGCGGAGGAGTAGTGTGTTTTCTGTAGTCGGAGGGGCTTACGCCTAAGTGTTTTTTAAAAAGACGGGAGAAATAAAGTGAGTCGGAAAATCCGCTCATCTTAGCCACGGCGTCGACTTTTAGGCGGTTGGAGGGTATGGCGGAAAGCAGTTTTTTGGCGTTTTCAATGCGTATGCGGGTGAGGAATTGTAAGGGAGAAACGCCCATTTCCTTGATGAAGAGTTTGCGCAGATATTCGGGGGTGAGCGGCAACGTACGCATATAGGCGGCGGTGTCGAAGTCGCCGTCTCCGAAGTTTTCTATAAGTTTATTTTTAAGTTTTTCCACATATTCGGACTGGTGTCCGATGTCAATCATGCCGGTTATGAGGTTTAAGAGTAGGTCTACGTAGTTCTGCAATACGACGTTTTTGTTTTTCATTTCCGATACGGAAGCCAAAATCAACTGGCGTAACAGTTGTCCCACCGCGTTATTGACGTCGGCAACCTTGAAAAAGGCTTTAAACGGCGCAACCCACCCGGAGATGTTGACGTGGATATTTTTGAAGCCCGTTTCCGAGGAGTTTGTGTGGCGCACGCCTGGCGGTATGACGAGTATGTCGCCGCCGCCGTAGCGCAAGTTTTTTCCGTCGTGCAAATTTATTTCGCCGCTTCCGTGTGTACAGCAGATAATCTCCCAATCCGCGTGACTGTGCGCCGGTATGAGATACGATTTAGCTTGTTTTCCTATGTATGTAAGCGTTGCCATCAGTCGCGGTTCTCCGTACCCGTTTATTAAGGAGTGGACAGTCCTCTGTGACAACTTACTGCTTAAGAAAATCTTCCCGGCTCTTTTCAGTCTAAAACCATCTGAAATGCCTGTTAAGTAGCGGTGCTGCGTCTTACGCTTTCAGACAATTTTATCCTTAAAAATAACCTGAAAATATTTTATCACCGCGAATTGTCCAAACCCTATTTATTATAACAGCCCCGGCGTGTAATGGCAATAGCCTTTTTCGGAAATACCGCATAATTTTATAAGGCGTTTAGCGCGATGGAATTAGCGTGTTAAAGGTGGGACAAAAGCGAAAAAGGCGGTGTTTTTATCGGATTTTGCCATTTTTATGCGGAGATTTCACAAAACTGGAGGCGTTTTTAGTTTCATTTTGCAGGATACATGCTCTTTAACATATCCGTTTCGTCCATATTTTGTTCGGGATTTTATATTGATTTACAGAATAAAGAGATATATAATAAAGGGGTTGGAGTGCGTTCGTTGCCGTGAGGTTTAAAATACGGGTGTGGACTCTTGACTAAATAAATTAAATTTGAGTTTTTCGCGCAGGGTTAACTAGCGCGGAGAGCGGAGGTTTTAAATTGAGGAAGGACGAGATTTTTCGCTTAATAGAGAAACATAAGCTTGTCGCCGTGCTGCGCGGAAGTAGCGCCGACGAGGTGTACGCCGCCGCGGAAAGGCTTGTTGCCGCCGGCGTAAAGCTGTTGGAAATCACTTTTACCGTGCAGGACGCTCCGAATATTTTGCGGTCGTTGTGCGGCAAATACAAAAATACCGACGTAACAGTGGGGGCGGGTACCGTCCTTGACTCGGAAACCGCACGCGTCGCTTTGCTTGCGGGGGCGCAGTTTGTGGTTAGTCCGGCGGTATGTCCCGACGTGATTAAGCTTTGCAACCGCTATTCGGTTGCGGCAATTCCGGGAGTGGCGACGGCGGGAGAACTGCTTACTGCGCTAGAATACGGCACCGACTTTGTTAAGCTGTTTCCCGGCAACGCGGAGTTGCTTTCCGCGCTCAAGGGACCATTCCCAAATGCGCGCTTTATGGTTACGGGAGGCGTGGACGAGAAGAACCTGTCCGCATGGTTTAAGGCGGGCGCCTCGGCGGTGGGAGCAAGCACAAAGCTTACCGCGCCGAACGCCGATATTAAAAAGTGGGTGGACGCGGTGAAGGCTATCTAAAGTAGCGTGATTACCGCATATGCGCGTAACCGCTAAAACGGCGTATTTTGCCGGAAAACAAACAATTTTTCGGTCACGCAAACACGCGCCGTAGAACGCGACGGTAATAAAATTTAGTAAATCAAATTAAGCCGTCTACGACTACGCAAACGCGTGCCGAAAGGCGTATGGAGTATATAAAAAAGATATGAGTAGGGTTTTGACTTTCGGAGAAATTATGTTGAGGTTGCAGCCGCCCGACAACAAGCGACTTTTGGAGGCGCGCGGCTTTGACGCGTGTTTCGGAGGCGGAGAGGCGAATGTGGCGGTGTCCTTAGCGGAGTTCGGAGAGGACGCGGCGTTTCTAACTAAGCTTCCCGACAATGCGGTTGCCGACGCATGTGTACGCGACCTAAAGTGGCGGGGAGTGAACACGGATTTTATTTTGCGCGGCGGTGAACGCATGGGCATTTACTTTTGCGAAAAGGGCGCTTCGCAGCGCCCAAGCCGCATAATTTACGACCGCAGGGGGTCTAGCGTCAACGAAATAAGGGCGGACGAGGTGGATTGCGGCAAGCTGTTGAACGGCGTAGAGTGGTTTCATTTCACGGGTATTACGCCGGCGCTGTCGGCGGAGGTGAGGGGTGTCCTTGAAAAAATTTTAAAAGAGGCTAAAAAGCGGAAGATAACCGTGTCGTGTGATTTGAACTTCCGCAAAAAGCTTTGGAGTACGGAAGCCGCGCGTGTGGTCATGTCGGAGTTGATGAGGTATGCCGACGTCCTTATTTCCAACGAAGAGGAATGCAAAAATGTCTTCGGATTGGAAGCGGAGGGTGCGGATATCACAAAGGGCAAGCTGGACGCGGACGGCTACGCCGCCGTTGCAGGGACGGTCAAGGCGCGTTTTCCGTGGCTTAAGGCGGTTGCATTTACGCTTCGCGGCAGCCGTTCGGCGGATATAAACGACTGGTCGGGAATAGTGTCGGCGGACGGTAAATGCTATCGCTCCGCAGAGTATACGGTGCGCGTGGTAGACCGTGTGGGCGGTGGCGACAGCTTTTCCGCCGGACTTATCTACTCAATGCTGAACGGAAAGGATATGCAATATGCCATAGATTTTGCGGTTGCCGCATCTTGCTTGAAGCACTCCGTCGAAGGTGATTTCAATCTAGTTTCCGTCGCGGAGGTCGAAGAATTGATGAACGGCGACGGTAGCGGAAGGGTGAGAAGATGACGGGCGGCGGTTTGAAGAGAGGAAAGCCGTATGCTTCCGTCTTACGGCGGGAAATTTTGAAGTCCGCGCTTGCCGAACGCTTATATGAAGCGGCTGCGGCGTTGCCGGTTATCGACTATCATTGTCACCTAAGCCCTAAGGAAATTTACGAGGATAAGCCCTTTGAAGACATCGGCGCGATGTGGCTGTCCGGCGACCACTATAAGTGGCGGCTGATGCGCCGTGCCGGTGTCTCCGAGGAGCTTATAACGGGAGGCGCGCCTTATGCGGACAAATTCCGCGCGTATGCGGGTTGCGTAGGAACTGCGTTCGGCAATCCTTTGCGCGATTGGTCGCGGTTGGAGCTGGAAAAATATTTTGATTGCCGCATACCTCTTAACGCGGATAATGCGGACGGAATACGTCGGGCGGCAAACGCCGTGCTGGCGGAAAAAGCGCTTTCACCGCGCCGACTTATGGAGGCTTCGGCGGTAGAATATGTTGCGACCACGGACGACCCGGCGGATACGCTGGATTACCATACAAAATTACGCAAGGACAAAAGCTTTAAATGTAAGGTTGCGCCGACCTTCCGCGTAGACAGTCTATTCAACATAGACCGTGCGGATTTTGCCGCCTATATCGAAAGACTATCCGCGGCAAGCGGAGTAGAAATAAACGGCTTTGCGGACTTTCTAAGCGCTATCGGTAAACGCATGACGGACTTTTTATCCGCCGGATGCCGCTTTTCGGACATAGGAACCGAACGCTTTCCGCTAAGTGCCGGCAGTTATGAGAGTGCCGAAGCCGCGTTTAATAATGCCAAAAACGGAATTAAATCGTGTGAGTGTGAAATTGAGGGCTATTTCGGATTTATGTACACCCACTGGCTGTGCAAGTGTAAGGAGTACGGCTTTGCCGCACAATTGCACTTAAACGTCCTACGGAACACAAACGGCAAGGAGTTCTTGCGTTTCGGCGCGGACGGTGGCTTCGATACGGTTTCGGACGGCTTTTCTGCGCGCGCTTTCATAGGCGTGCTTAATCGTTGCGACGCGGCGGGAGGCTTGCCGCGCATAATCGTCTACACATTAAATCCCGCCTACTATGAGGCGCTTATTACGGCGGCAGGCTCGTTTCGGGAGGTTACGGTAGGTATGGCGTGGTGGTTTAACGATCATCAAATGGGTATACGCGAATATCTGGATAAAATGAGCGCGCTTTCGCATATAGGCGAGGTTATCGGCATGCTTACGGACAGCAGAAGCTTTCTTTCCTATGCCCGACACGACTGGTTCCGTATGATTTTGGCGGATTTTTTATCTGCGTTCGGAGAGGAAAACGAAAAGGAATTGACTGCCCTTGCCGAAAAATTGAGCTACTATAATACTAAAAAATTGATAGAGGGATAACGCGGTGAAATTAACTTTTAGATGGTACGGCGAAAACGACCCGGTGACATTGGATAAAATCCGTCAAATATCCGTGATAAGCGGCATAGTGTCCGCCGTTTACGACGTCCCCGCGGGGGCGGTTTGGAGTGAGGAAAGCATAGAGCGGTTGACGGCTTCATGCCACGCAAAGGGGCTTGAATGTGAGGTCATAGAGAGCGTTCCCGTGCATGAGGACATAAAGCTTGGATTGCCGACCGCCAAAGGCTATATCGAAAACTACAAGGAAAATATTCGCCGATTGGCAAAATACGGCGTTAAGTGTATCTGCTACAACTTCATGCCGGTGTTCGATTGGTTGCGCAGTGAGCTTGCGGAGCCTAACGCGGACGGTTCAAATGCGCTTGCCTACCGCCACGAAAGAGTGCTTAAATTAAATCCGCTTACATCGGAGCTTTCTCTGCCCGGATGGGATGCAAGTTATACAAAAGCGGGCTTAAAAGAACTGCTTGCGAAATATAAAGCCGTTGATGAGGAAAAGCTATGGGAAAATTTGAGTACGTTTTTGACGGAAATAATCCCCGTTGCAAAAAGCTGCGGCATAAATATGGCGATACACCCGGACGACCCGCCGTGGGGGATTTTCGGGCTTCCGCGGATAATAACTGGGAAGGAAAATATAGAGCGCTTCTTGCGGTTGGTGGATTCCCCCGCGAACGGTCTCACCTTTTGCGCCGGTTCACTTGCGGCGGCAAAGGAAAACGACCTTTTGGAAATCATAAGTGCGGCAAAGGGAAGGATTCACTTCGCGCATATGCGCAACGTCAGGCGCGCGGGCGAACGTGATTTTTTCGAAACCGCTCACCCGTCCGCATGCGGCGATATAGATATGTACTCAGTTGTCAAGGCGCTAGTTGACGCCGGCTTCGACGGCTATGTACGACCTGACCACGGCAGAATGATTTGGGGCGAAACCGGACGTTACGGCTACGGCTTATACGACAGGGCGCTGGGAGCCTGCTATCTGGCGGGGCTTTTGGAAGCTATACATAAAAATGGTGGTGACAATTCGCTGTGACAAAATATTTTCTTGCATAGCAAGGCGTTACTGCTAAATGTCCACACCAAAAAATCGTTAAATCGAACGGTTTTGTGCTGAAGAAAAGCCTAAGATTTTTCTTTATACTAACCCGTTCGGGGGAAAATTTTATAATCCGCGATGAAAAAAAAAGCGGGAAAAAATTATGAACCACGATAAAGGGAAACAAATCGGGAGGGGAATTTATGAACCGCGATGAAAAAAATAAAGGCAAGGTAGTTGTGATTACCGGTGCGGCGGGTGTGTTGTGCGGCGTAATAGCCGAGGATTTCGCCGCGCGGGGCGCGCGAGTCGCCCTTTTGGATATAGACGAAGCCGCGCTTGCAAAAATCGAAAAACGGTTGTCCGGCAAGGGCTTTACCGTAAAGGGCTACGCGGCAAGCGTACTGGATAAAGCGGCGCTAGAAGAGGTACGGCGGCGCGTGGAGAACGACTTGGGGATATGCGATATACTCGTTAACGGCGCGGGCGGCAACAACCCGGCGGCGACAACGGGAGAAGAGTTTTTCGACGCGAAAAATAACGGCGAAGTCAAAAGCTTTTTCGACCTCACGGAGGCGGGCGTGGATTTCGTTTTCAATCTCAATTTTAAGGGCGCGTTTCTGACTACGCAAATATTCGCGCGTTCTATGGCGGCGCGCGGCGGCGGCAATATCTTAAACATTTCCTCCATGAACGCCTACACGCCGCTCACCAAAATTCCCGCGTATTCGGCGGCGAAAGCGGCGGTTTCCAATTTCACGGAGTGGCTTGCCGTTTACTTCGCGGGGGCGGGAGTAAGGGTTAACGCGATTGCGCCCGGCTTCTTTGCTACCAATCAAAATAAGGCGTTGCTTTACAACGCGGACGGCGGCTTGACGGAGCGTTCGGCTAAGATTTTGCGGAATACGCCGATGAACCGTTTCGGCAAGCCGGAGGAGCTTTTGGGGGCGGTTCGCTTTTTGACGGACGACGCCTCTAGCGGATTTGTTACCGGAGTCGTGTTACCAATAGACGGGGGCTTCAAGGCATATTCCGGCGTTTAGGCTTTTTTGTTAAACCGAGGGTGTGGACAATCCGCGGTGACGACGTGCCTGCCAAGAAAATATTTTGTCGCCACGAACTGTCCACACGCTTAAATAAGGCAAAAAATATAAGGATTTCCATGAAAAAAATAAGATTTGCCGTGGTGGGAATAGGAAGAATGGGAAGCGTACACGCCGCGCATTTATTGCGGGGGCGCGTACGTGGCGCGGAGCTTGTTGCCGTCGCCGATATATCGCTAGCGGCACGCGAAAGGTTTTCCAAAAAGTGCGCCGGACGCGTGCAGGTGTTTTCCTCTTGTGAGGAGCTTGCGGCGGCGGTTGAGTTGGACGCGGTGATAATTGCTGTACCTCATTATGCGCACGTGCCGTTGGCGCTTTACTTTTTAGAGCGGGGCGTAAGCGTGCTTATAGAAAAACCGGTTGCGGTGACCGTTTCGGAAGCCGAACGGCTGAACGCATACTTAAATGCAAATCCGGAGGCGGTTGCGGCGGTTATGTACAATCAGCGCACGAACCCGGTTTACCGCAAGGCGAAAGCGCTTACGGACGGCGGCGCGTTGGGTTCTGTAAGGCGGATAAATTTTATCGTCACCGATTGGTACCGCCCACAGGCGTACTACAATCAAGGCGAATGGCGCGCCTCTTACGCGGGTGAGGGCGGCGGCGTACTCATAAATCAATGCGTCCATCAGCTTGATATACTTCAATGGCTGACGGGAATGCCCGCGGCGATATACGCGCAAACAGCCTCCGTAGGTCGGCGCATAACCGTGGAAAACGACGTTACCGCCGTGTTGCGCTACGAGGACGGCGCGCGGTGCTCGCTTTCGGCGTCCGCGCACGAGTTGAACGGCGCCAACCGCATAGAGATTGCCGGCGATAGGGGCAGACTGGTTATAGGCAAGTATCGCATGACGCATTACTCGTGGGACAAGTCCGAGGAGGAGGTCAACGAAAAAACCGTTAAGGGTTACGGCGGTGCGAAAAAGCGTAAGCGGCATTATTTTTATGGCTCGGCGCGTTTGGTTTCCGACCTAGTGTTTGGACAGCAGATACGCATAGTAAAAAATTTCGTCAACCGTTTAGTGTGCGGCGAACCGTTAATATCTCCCGCGGCAGAGGGTATACGCGCGCTTACGCTCATAAACGGAATTTACCTTTCCGCATGGGAGGGAAGGGAAATAACCCTTCCCATGGACAGCGCGCGATACGACGCGTTATTAGAAGAAAAAGCCGAAGCGGAAAGAATTCGCTTAGACAATACAAAAAAAGAGGGCATATAAACGATGTTTAAAATTTCAGGATTTTACGACGAGGCAAGCTCGGATTTGGGCGAACAACTGGCGGTTATGAAAAGCTTGGGCGGCAAATATCTTTGTCCGCGCGGCATAAACGGCAGAAATATATCGTCGTTTACCGCGGACGAATTTGGGCGCGATGTCTTGCCGGTGCTTAAGTCGGAGGGCGTTAAGCTTTCGTCCATAGGCTCGCCTATCGGGAAAATTCCGCTTTACGATGACGCGGCTTACGAAAAGCAGGTGAAGCAGTTGAAGGAGCTTGCCGCAATAGCTGCGCTTGCCGACTGTAAATATATACGCTGTTTTTCCTTTTTCATAGGCAAAAACGCCGACTACGATAAGGCTTATCCTACGGTCGTCGAGAAATTTAAGGGGTTTGCGGACGCGGTTGAGGATAGCGGAGTAACGCTGCTTCACGAAAACGAAAAAAAGATTTTCGGCGACGTCCCCGAACGCGCGTTGGCTGTTTTCAACGGCGTAAACCGCTCCAACGTCAAGCTGTGCTATGACGCGTCAAACTACATACAGTGCGGCGTAGACGCGCGAACGGCGTATGAGGCTACAAAGGAGTTCACCGTTTACTATCATATGAAAGATTGTGCGGACGGCGTGGAGGTGCCGCTGGGTACCGGACAGGGGGCAATACGGGAACTCATTGCCGACCTTGTGCGGCGGGATTACGACGGCTTTTTGACACTGGAGCCGCACACGTTTAAGTACGCGTTTTTGAAGCGTCCGCTTTATCTTCTGCCCTTCCTTTGGGGTACGAAGCTTGCACGGGTATACAGAAGGGTGGACAAGGACATGGGCGTAAAACCGTTTGAAAGCGTGTCAAGGGTGCGCACCTTCGAATGGCAATATAAAAATCTTGTCCGCATTATCGGTGAAGCCGGCGGAGAGTACGAATAAGACGGCAGCGCGGCGCGTGCAAACAGAAACGGCGCAGGCGGATATATGAACAAGGCAATAGCGCGTTATATCCGTGAAGCGGCGGTTTAACACGTTTAAACGAAAATATAAAGCGGCGTATATGTCGTAAATAAAAAGATAAGGGAGCTATTATTATGGATAAAAAGGTACGCTACGGGATAATCGGCATAGGCAAAATGGGGCATACGCATGCGGTAAAGCTGTTAAAGGGTCTGGACAAAAACGGAACGCTGACCGCTGTTTGCGACATAGACCCGGCGCGCATAATGTGGGCGAAAGAAAGGCTTCCGGGAGTAAAAATATTTGAGGATTACAAGGAGCTTTTGGCATGTGCGGAGGTTGACGCGGCGGTGGTGGCAACGCCACACTACCTGCATCCGGGCATAGCAAAGAAAGCCTTGTGCGCCGGCAAGCATGTGCTTATTGAAAAGCCCGCGGGAGTATATACGAAAGCCGTGCGGGAACTGAACGAGGTAGCCGCGGCGCACCCGGAGCAGATTTTCGGAATCATGTATAATCAGCGCACCAACCCTCTCTACCGTCAAGCTAAGGAGTGGATAGACGGTGGAGCATTAGGTGAAATCAAACGTATAAATTGGATTATAACCAACTGGTATCGCCCGCAGGCATACTACGATCAAGGCGGCTGGCGCGGCACGTGGGAGGGCGAGGGCGGCGGTGTCCTCATCAATCAATGTCCCCACCAAATAGACCTGTTTCAGTGGCTGGGGGGCATGCCGACGACTGTGAGAGGCTATGCGAAAACGGCGGTAAAACGCAATATTTCCGTGGAAAACGACGTGACTTTTTATACCGAATACGCGAACGGCGCAAGCGGGGTTTTTGTCACCTCCACGCACGACTTCCCAGGCACCAACCGTTTGGAGATTTCCGGCGACGGCGGACGCATTGTAATAGAACAAAATCTGCTTTCGGAAAAACTGACTTTTAACAAGCTTAAAATTTTCGAATCCGAATTTAATAAGGATAACAAAAAATTTATGCCCTTGATTTCACAAAGGAAAATAAGGCTACGTTCCACAATGCTTCAAAACGCCGTGCGGTTGGGGATTGTAGGGCAGCACATGAACATATTTAGAAATTTCAGCCGCGCGGTGCTGTTCGGTGAGCCGTTGATTGCTCCCGGCGCGGACGGAATAAGAGGTCTTACGCTATCCAACGCGGTTCATCTGTCAAGCTGGCTGGGAGAAGCGGTGACGCTTCCACTTGACGAGGAACTGTATATCGAAGAATTAAACAAACGCGTAGAGGAAGAACGTAACTCTTCGCTTGACAAAAAATAAAACGGTTCGTCTGTTTGCGGTGAGAAGAGAGCGCTTTTGCCGGTGCTTAACCGAAATTTGCCCTCCCGCTAAATCGTATAAAAAAAATCGAAGCTTTTTAATTTATAAACGGCGCATGATAAGGAGAACGATGTGGAAAATAACGAAACCGTGTTGGCTAAAGACGACGTGTTGACTAAAAAGTATCTGCGGCGCAAGGATTACATCACGTTTTCCATGGCGAAATTTGCCGTGTCTGCGATTGTAGGATTGACGCAAGGATACCTTTTGATTTTCTATACCTCGGTTATGGGAATAAATCCGGTTATGGTCGGCGTCATGTTTTTAGTTGCAAAGATATTTGACGGACTGAACGACCCCATAATGGGCGTAATTGTCGACAAGACAAAGACGCGACTCGGAAAGATGCGACCGTATTTGATTTTCGGCGCGATACCCTTCGGTGTTATAACAATTCTGCTGTTCGTGCCGCTGGGGGATATGTCGGCGGCAGGGAAGCTTGTCTACATGTACGTGACGTATATCGGCTACGGAATTTTGGGGACGGTTGTCAATGTGCCTATGGACGGACTTCCCGCGGTAGCGTCGCCCAACAACGAGGAGCGCACGAAAATCATTTCCGTCAGCCGCATAGTGGGTTCGATAGGAGAGCAGTCGGCGCTGGTACTTTATTCCCTGTTCGCGTTGTTCCTCAACATGAAGGAAACGTACATGGTTATGGGCATCGTCATAGGCATACTTGCGCCCATATTTATGTTGCTAGGCGTGTTCAATCTAAAGGAGCGAATCCCGCCCTCCAAGGTGCCGCCGAAGATTTTAGACGGCTTCAAATACCTCTTTAAAAATAAACAATTTTTGGCGCTCATTTCCTCTCTGTTGCTTTCGTTTTTCCGAAATCTCGTCACCGCGACTATCATTTACGTGGTGACGTACATATATTCCAACGGTTCGCTTAACATCTTTTTTGCACTTCCCGGAGCGGTGGCTTCCATGCTAGGAATGCTGTTCGCGCCCAAATTACGCAAAAAATTCGACCCTAAAACAATATTCATAGGGTCGACGCTAATACACTCGGCGGGGCTGTTGTTGGTTTATTTTGTCGGCTTCAACGTGCCGTGGTTTGTGACGGCAATTCTGATGGCGGTAGCAATGTTGCCCGTCGGGCTGTTAAACGTCGTGCCGCACTTTATGGCGATTGATACGTTGGACTACTGGGAGGACAAGACGGGAAGCCGTAACGAGGGCGTAACCTTCGCGATAATCTCCTTGCGCAGTAAGATTTCATCGGCGTTTAAGGACTTCGTGTTTGCGGGGCTTTTAAGCTTTTTCTTTTTCACTACGCCGCTGCTTACCATAAACAACCACTCTCCGGCGCAGCTTGCGTTCACCCAAAGCGGAATTTTCATGATATTCACAATAATTCCCGCGGTCTTAAACTTAGTGTCGATTTTACCCATGATGCTGTACAAGCTTAGTGGCAAGCGTATGGCGGAAATAACCGCGCGGCTGTCTATAAAGCGCGCGGAAATGATGTCGGAAAACGGTGGCGAAGGTGCAGTCGGAGCGGAGCAAACCGAAAACGATAATGACGCTGGCGCGGTTTTTGACAGCGACGGCGGAGCCATATCACAAATTTATGAAACCGACGCGCCGGACGTAACGGGCGGCGTGCAACCCGAAAGCGCAAGCTATAACTACGACGAATCCGATGGGGGAGAAAGCATATGAAGTCAAGATATTTGAAAATTTTTATTGCGGTACTGTCGGTGATTGTCAGCGTTTTTGCGCTGTCCGCTTGTTCCGCGTCCGAAAGCGATTTTTATAAGGACGTCGACGGAAGACTGGACAAGGTGTGGACGGAGGCTTATACTGTCTTAGAAAGCTTGGAGAAAGAAGAAGTATATTCATATACCCTTACCGTCGAAACCGAAAAGCTAGCAAATTTTGATGTCGAAAGTCGCATTCTTCCGGAAAATAAAAGCCCCGCCGAGAAGAAAATGTGGGCGCGAACAAAAGAGGAATACTTTTTTATAAAGTCCGGCGACGGTTATTATGTGAAGCGGACTATTATTGAGGGTGAAACCGACGGCAACGGCTTGCCGGTATTTTCCGATAAGGATTACAAAAAAAATGTTTATAAGCCCGCCGTAGTCACGGAGTATTTGTTTATAGACGGCGTTCTGTCGATGTGGACGGACGGCGAAAAATTTGACGGACAGGTCATTCTTATCGGGGCGAATGCCGCCGTCGCAACGTTGGAGAACTCTATGCCGAATCATCCTGCGGCATTTTCGGCAAATTACCGCAAGTGGTTCGGTGAAACCGTAGCGGCGCATTCAAGTTATTATATTATCGGGTACGTCGATGGTATAGCGGGCGCAAATTCATACATGCCGTACCGGGGCAGTGAGCTTGCCAAGGGCTACGGAGAGGATTTGCAATTCGATTGGGAAAGCGGAGTTGACATTGCTTCGCGTACCGCAAGCTATACCGTCAAGAAAGGCAAGATCACTTCGTTTGAGTACTATACCGCCACCTTCTCAGCCAATCAAAAGAAAACCATGCAGATTTGGAATAACTCCGAAGCAATAGAATGGCGGGGGGATAAGACCGAAGCCAGGTCGTTTAATGTCACGTTTAACTATCCGGACAAGAATAATAAAATCAAGCTTCCGTCTATTTGAGGGTTGTCCACACTCCTATTTGAGGGAGGCAAGGCGCAGATGAATAAAAAGCATATTATCAAGACATGAGGAGGTCGGCGGTGAACAGAGGCGTTTTAGTAAAAGCGGTTACGGTTATATTGATAGCCCTAACGGGAATCACGGCGTGCGTTGTGCTGTACGGATATAAGCGTCGCAATCTAAGCGGCGTTCCCGTTGTGTATACCTACCGCTTGACGGAGGACGGCAGCCGCGTAGCCGATATACCGAAAGAAGAGTATCTTTACAACGGCGTTATATCGGAGGGAGATGCGGTGTTTTATGCCGCCGATTACGGCTTATCGGCGACGGGAAGCGGAGGGGACAACGCGGCGGCGGTAGAGCGGGCGGTGTACGCTGCGAATGCGGCGGGAGGCGGTACGGTTTATATCTCCGCCGGAAGCTACAAGACTCGCGGCATAGAACTGCTGTCCGACGTTACGCTTTACGTTGAGCGCGGTGCGTTGTTGGAAGCCCTCATCTATGACGAAAACAAAGCGGACGGCGGCGACGCTTCCCCTGCGATAGTCTACGCACGCGGAGCCGTGAACGTAACGGTTACGGGTGGCGGCGTAATTGCCGGGCGGGGACGCACTTATACGAAGGAGCCGGTCGATGACGGGAGGTTTATACCGCTTGCGAAATTTAACCTTAAAACACGCGTTCTAGAGGCGCGGTACAGAATAAGGGAGGGCAAGGATAACAGGCGCTCCGTACTTAGCTTTGAGGACTGCGGGAATGTGCGAATTGAGAATATCGAACTGAATGAATCGGCTTCATGGACGTGCGTTCTGCGCAATTGCACGGGCGTAACGGCGGAGAACGTCGTTATCGACAACAACATATATGTAGCAAATTCTGATGGGATTGACATTGTAGGGTCGTCGGATGTCACAGTCAAGCATTGTTTTATTGTGACCGGCGACGACGGTGTTTGCATTAAATCGAATTCTGGGCGTGCGGTCGCGCGGGTTAGCGTGTCCGATTGCAAAATAATGTCGTTGGCAAATTGCTTTAAGATAGGAACGGAAACCATGGAGGATGTTTCGGACGTGACGGTGGAGGACTGTTTTTTCTTCGTAACGGAAATATCTGGCGGCTACTCAGGCATAGCGATAGAATCGGCGGACGGTGCAAAAATAAGCCGCGTGTCGGTTAAGAACATAGAAATGAGGGGAGTGAGTGCGCCGTTTCTTATTTGGCTAGGGTGCCGCTTTAAGGATACGGACGACAAAACGCCGGGCGGTATAGACGGCGTTGTGATAGAGGGCATAACCGCCGTAGATACGGAGTTGCCGTCGGCGGTTGTCGGTTGCCTATACGGCGGCAAGACCTACAAGGTCGGGAGCGTTAAGCTTACGGATATTACCGTATTTTACCGCGAAGCCGAGGAGGCTTTGAACATTAAAACACCGGTTCCGGAAACGGCAATGAGCGGATATCCGGAGATAACGCGCGTTTCGCACATCTACTTCATATCGCACGAGCTTAGCGTTTATTACGATTTGCCGGCATACGGATTGTTTGTCCGGCACGCGTCGGAGGTGGTCGCCGCAGGTATGACGGTTACGCCGCGCAAGGCTGATACACGCCCGCCGGTAGTCCGTGAGGACGCATAAGCGGATACACCGTTAAATAAAAAAGGCAGTCCACACCCACTAATAAATACCGGCGGCATAGACAAACGCACGCTAAACATGCTATTAAATAGTTTATATATTAAAACAACCGCTATAAAACCCGACTGTTTACAGCAACGATAGAGGAGTAAAACAATGGAAAACAACGAAGAAGTTCTTGCGGAAAGCAATGAAGAGGTTCTTGCCGCGACGCCGTCGTACGATGTGAAAATCAGTTTAAAGGAAAGGTTCAGCTTTGCGCTCGGTGATTTTTTCGGCGGCGGTGCCGGTTCGTTAGTTACCACCGTCTACGTCGTATATCTTGCGCTTAACGGGCTTAGTCCCGGGCTTGCCGCGTCGATAGCCATGGTTGCCAAAATTTGGGATGCGATAACCGACCCGTTAATGGGCGTGTTGAGCGACAATACGAGGACGCGCTTCGGCAGACGGCGTCCGTACATATTTGCCGGCGGCTTATTGGTCATACTGTCATTTGCGTTGATGTTTTTGCCGCTGTACGGCATGAATAATATGTGGGGCAAATATGTGATTTATTTGCTTGCTTATTTGGCGTTCTCCACGGTGTCCACCGTCATAAGCGTTCCTTATTCCGCGCTGCTTACGGAGATGACGGGCAGCCACGAGGAACGCAATAAGATAACCACATTGCGTTTGGTGGTGTCCATGGTGTCGGCGGCGGTATCGGCGGGCGTCCCGATTTTGCTGGTGGAGTCGTTGCGCTCAAACAGCGTGAGCATTCAAATGTTCAGCATACTTATGATTTTCGGCTTTGGCATACTTTACGCCGTGCCGCTTATCATAACGGCGGTTAACACAAAGGAGCGGTTGCCCGTCCCAAAAGAAAAAAGCAAGTTTTCCATACGCGAATTTGTCAAGCCGCTTAAGCTGAAGCCCTTTGTCCGCCTTGTATTGATGTATTTGACGGCGTTTGTTTGTATGGATTTGATTACCACGAACATAGTCTACATGGCAAACTACGGGCTGTCCGTAAGCTATACCGCGTTCATACTTCTTGCCGTTATCATGGTGTCCTATGCGCTTACAATCCCGCTTCATCACAAGCTGATGAAAACGCGTTCGAAGGTCTTTTTGTTCCGCGCCGGAATTCCGCTCTACATAGCGGGAATAATATTTCTCTGCCTCTACCCGGCGAACTGGAACGATTGGTTTTTACTGCCGATTGCCGCCGCCATAGGCGTGGGTATGTCCGGCTGTCAACTCATGCCGTGGTACATCTTCCCCGACATAGTGGATTTGGGAGAACTGAAATTCAATGAACGCAACGCCGGTTCGTTCAGCGGAATTATGACCTTTATAAGAAAGTCTACGGCGGCAATCGCCATAGGCATATCCGGTTGGGTGTTGGAGCTTTCCGGTTTCATACCTCCCGTGACCGACCCCGCAACGGGGCTTACGGTGGAATCACCGCAGACGGCGGGAGCCGTGTTGGGACTTCGGTTAGTCATCATGATACCGGTGATTTTCTTCATCACGATAGCGTTTTTCTCGTCGCTAAAAATGAAGCTAAGTCCCGAACGCAGCAAGCTTGTTGCGCGCGTCCTAGACCTAAAAAAGCGCGACGCCGAATCCGAATTGACGGAAGAGGAAGTCGCGGAACTGGAAAATATCAAAAAGGAATGCCTGTAAGAATTTACGATGGAGTGCCTTAAGAAAGGTCTTGAGGAATACGCGGGTGCTTTGTAAAGGTCTTGAGGAAGGCTTTTAAAAGCTATCAAAGAAGCCTCGTTGGATATTGAATATAAAAGAACGTGTCTTTTTGAAACGTTAAAGGATAGGGATTTTGAGATTATGAAAACTTCGTGTAAGGACGGCGCGCTCATTGCGCAAGGTAAATTTTATGAGGACGCCCCGTACGACGTCGGCAACAAGCTTCTGAATGTGCGTTTCGACGGCAGGGGAGGCGTTTCACGCTACGCCGTTATCGACAAATTCGAATCGTTGGAATTTTTGCATTTGCTGATGTCCTTTGACGGCAAACCTCTTAACTATGCGGAGGAAAAGCGGGTTACCGTGTCTGGGCGCAAAATGACGATAGATTTCGAGGTTCCCGGTTTAGACGCCCAAATAGTGCAGTTTGTGCCGGAGGAGGGCAATGCCGTTATAACGCGCGTCAAGCTTTCCGCAAAAAAAGGCGCGGAATTTGGAGTCGTCGTCAATTGGAGTGTTGATTACCGTTCCTATATGGAGCAGTTTTTTTTGAGCAGATTGAGCCTCAAAAACCTAGTGAAAGCGGCATCCGGCTTGCTGAAAAAGCATATTCGATGCAAGGAAAACGTCATACGCAATGATATTTTAGGCGACGTTTATGTCGACTTTGCGGGTAATTTTCCGATTGTCCCTTTGGAGAAAAATTATTTTTATCAGAGCCAGTTTTCGGCGGCGGTTCCCTTGAAGGAGGGGGAAACCAAAACTCTGGACCTTGTGATTTCTTGCGGTTCGCGCGGCGACTTTTCCTCCGAGGACGCGCACCGGTTTCTTGCACGCGCCGACGAATTGGAGGCAAAAGCCGATGCTTACGCCGCATCTCTGGTACGCTTTAAAGCGACTGCCGGCAATAGCGACGGAGAAGAAATTAATAGCGGAGAAGCCTATGCGGAAGCCTCCGGCGTAGAGGAAGCCGTGAGGGATGCCGACGGCTTTACGGTAACGGACACGCCGGAAAACAACAGGGACGGCGAAACACAGGTTTTGGCGGCTTCTAAAAATCATTGCGCCGATGGAACTATTTTACTTAAACAACCGTTTAAATACGGTGTTTCGGAGCGTGACTCCGCGTTTTATGCAAGTTGTTTGAATTGCGCGCTGTCGAATTATAAGGAACGCGGCAAGTTTAAGGGCTTTTTAGCGGGCGTAAATTATCAGTTCCCGGCGCGCACTTATTTCCGTGACGGTTACTGGACGTCGCTTCCGGTTATTGCCGTAAAGCCCGAATTTGTGCGCAATCAAATTATCACGTTGTCGGGGGGCATAGGCAAAAAGGGCAAGTGTCCGTCGGCGGTCAAATCCTCTTTTAAAGCGTATTGGGGCGACCACTTTGACTCCCCGTCATTTTTTGTCTTGCTTATTTACGATTATGTAGCCCACACCGGCGACGTAAGCGTTCTATTCGAAACAAGGGGAAAGCGCAACATACTGGCGCTTGCCGCCGAGGTCACCGAACGCTTGATAGGTGAAACCGACTCCACTGGGCTTCTGGTCAAGCGCGGGGAGTTCAACAGGCGCGACTGGTGCGACAACGTATTCCGTACCGGCTACGTCACCTATGACGAGGCGCTTTTTGCTAGGGCGCTTAAGTGCCTCTCCGAATTGTTCGGAAAATGCGGCGATACGGCACGCGCGGCAAGGTACTACGGAGAATACGAACGCGTTAAAAAGGCGCTGAACGACATACTTTGGAGTGAGGAGAAGGGTTACTTCGTCAACTACAAAAACGAGAAGGAAACGGAGGACAATCTCTCCGCGGATACCGTGACGGTAGCGCTGTTTGGGCTGGCGTCGCCGGAACGCATCGAATCAATGTTGCGCAAAATGGAATCGACGCTAGAGAGCCGTAGCAATAAGGAGCAGGTCGCGGGCGATTTCGGTGTGCTTTCGGTTTATCCGTTCTACAAAAACACCGCCGTCATATCCAAAAGCTCCCTACCGTATTATTACCACAACGGCGGCGATTGGCCGTATCTTTCCGCGGCTTACGCCTATGCAAAGCTAACGGCGGGAATGGATTACGGGTATCCTCTTACGCGATGGTTCGACTACAACCTTGCACGCGGCAACCTCACTCCCGTTGAGTTCTTCTCACCTTGCCATAAGGACGGCTCGCCCATGCAGGGTTGGAGCGCTTTCGGCGCGTTGCTGCCCCAGTATCCCGACGGAAAATTTTTTGAAAAGCCGTTGCCCTAGCATTAAAATGCGTTCTTAGCATGAAAAAGCGTCCCCGCCCTAATTTACTTGACATATGAGAATTGTATCTGTATAATGACAGAACTAATATGCTATTATTTATATAAGGGAAATAAGTAGTATTATGAATGCGGTTCGCAAGAAATTCACGCCGCATAGCGAGGTTAGAAGCATGAAAAGAACGTATCAACCCAAGAAAAGACAGCGCAATAAAGTGCATGGTTTCAGAGTAAGAATGTCGACGAAAGGCGGAAGAAATGTTTTGTCCAGAAGACGCAGAAAAGGCAGAAAAGAAATTTCCGCCTAAAAAAAAGAAGACGGATTATCGTTTAAAGTCTAACGCGTCTTTCCGCTATGTTTTCAACAAGGGGACGGGCGCCGGCAACAGACAGCTTACGGTAGTATCCGCCAAAACGCGTTACGGCGTTAAGGTCGGGTTTTCGGTAAGCGCAAAGTTAGGCAACAGTGTAACTAGAAACCGCGTTAAAAGGCTCCTTAGGGAGAGTTTTCGCGCGTTGTTACCCGAAATCGAACGCGGCTATAATTACGTATTCGTGGCAAAGAGCGAGATTTTGGGTTTAGGTTGCAAAGAAGTGACGGATTGTATGCGGCACGCGCTTAAAAAAGCGGGCAGACTTAATCCGCCGCCGACCTAAAGCGAAAGGCAGAGGGCGTAATTAAAGATGTTGAAAGGATTTGCTAAAATCTGTATCATGTTCTATAAGCGGTTTATATCGCCGTCTATGAAGGTGCGGTGCGCGTTCACTCCCACGTGTTCGATGTATACGCTTGACGCTATAACAAAGCACGGCTTTTTTAAAGGCGGCTTTATGGGGCTTAAGCGGATACTCCGTTGCAACGGTTTTACTGAGGGCGGCTTTGACCCCGTTCCCGAAAATTACAGAGGTAAATTGAAGTGGATCTTATGAGGTTTGAAAAAAAACGCAAGGTAAAGTTTTTTGCTTTTGTTTTTATTATAGCGCTTCTTGCGCTAACGCTTACGGCTTGCAACAATTCGCAAGCGGTGGTGTATCCCGGCGGTTTTGAGGCGGAAGAACCGACGAATATAATCGCGCAGTTTTTGATTATATTAGACGATGCGATAGACAACTTCGGTTGGACCGTCGTTGTTTTTACGCTTATACTCAAGGTGGCGCTGTCGCCGCTTGATTTTTGGCAGAAGAACGTAATGCGTAAGAATGCGCGCGCTATGAAGCGCATGCAACCTAAGCTGGAAAAGCTTCAGAAGCAGTACGCCAACAACCGTGAGATGTTGCAGCAAAAGCAAATGGCTCTCTATAAAGAGGAGGGCTATAAAATGATAGGCGCGTGTTTACCTACCATAGTTACGCTCGTCATTTTTATTTTGGTGTTTCAAGGCTTCAGCAAAATGGTTAACTACCAAAACGCGCAGGCGTACGTCGAGGCGAATAAGGTATTTTCTTCCGTCGTAGACCCCTACGGTGAGGACGCTTACGCCGCGGAAATAGATGCCGCGGGTGAGAAAGCATACGAAGAAAAGCTTGCCGACATTTATAAGATTAATTATGATGCATGGATTGTCGCAAATCCCGGGGCTTCAGACGCGGAAAGACTTGCGGACGAACACGCAAAAAATATTGCCGGCAACGAGGCTTCAATAGAAGCGGCTAATTTGGTAAAGGAAACCGCCCGCACGGCGGCCTTGACGCGCGCGACTCAAAAGGCGAACGACGCCAAAAACGACCCGTCCGTGATAAAGGCGGGACAGGACGCCGTAAAGGAAAAATATCGGCTTGAAGGGTGGCTTTGGATACACAATGTGTTCATGCCCGACTCGTGGAAAGAGAGTATTCCTAAATTCAGCACCTTTGCCGGCTCCGGCTTAGGCAATCTTAATGTCGGCGGCGATGTAAGCAACGACCGTTACAATTTGGTAATGGGCGGCTTGCTAGGTACCGGCGGCTACGGAAAGAAGGGCGATTGGAACGGGCTTTTAATACTTCCCCTATTGTCTATAGTGCTTTCCTTCCTTACCCAAAAGCTGACGGGCGGGCAACAACAGCCCATGCCCATGGCTACAGCTAACGGACAAGCGGGCGGAGCTTCCGCGGCTATGGGCGCGAACATGAAGGTTATGCAATATATTTTGCCCATAGTGTTTGGCGTATTCGCGCTGATGTACAGCTCGGCGTTTACGATTTACATTTTCGTAAGTTCGTTGTTCGGCGTCGTGTTCCAGCTCACATATAACTTGATAGCAAAGCGTCTTGATAAAAAAGACGAGGAAAAGCGTCTTTCTACGACGTTTAAATAAAAGAAACGGCATGTTGACCGGAAACCTTAAAATTCCGTGCGGGGGTAAAGCCTCCGTATGTAAGGAGCTCGGTCTTTGAAAAATTGCCTCATCGGAGGATATATCAAATGAAAAGCATTGATAAAAAGGCGTCGTCTATAGAGGACGCAGTAGCTAGCGGTTTAAAGGAACTGGGGGTTACGCGCGAAGAAGTCGAAATAGAGGTTATTGCCGAAAAGGTCGGCTTGCTTAAAAAAGTCGTGGTGCGCTTGACGCTAAAAGAAACGGCGGAGCAGGTTGCGGGTACCGCGCCCGCGGTAGTCGACGAGGCAGCTTCCTACTACGACGGGGAACGTCCCGTAGCGCCCGTGAAACCCGTGCAAGAGGCAAAGCTCGCGGCTCCCGGCTCAAAAGCCGCTATCGCAGCGGAGTTTATAGCCGACGTCTTAAAAAAGATGAGTTTGGAATGCGACGTCGTAGGCAAAGAAACCGGCGACGGAATTCTACTGGACGTAACCGGAGAGGATAGTGGCAACGTCATAGGTTACCGCGGTGAAACCTTGGACGCCTTGCAATACCTTGCCTTGCTTATAGCAAATCAAGGAGAAGGGGACTTCCAAAAGCTGGTTATAAATGCGGAAAACTATCGCGCGAAACGCGAAGAAACCTTAATTTCACTTGCCAATAAGCTTGCGGCAAAGGCGGCAAAAACGGGACGGAGAGTTGTTTTGGAACCGATGAACCCGTTTGAAAGACGCGTGTTGCATGCGGCGCTTGCGGATAGTACGCTTGCGTCTACGGTGAGTGAGGGCGAAGAACCCAACCGCTATGTGGTTATAGTGCCGAAAGGCGATTACGCCGTAAACGACGACGATAACTACGGGCAACGCCGCAGTAGTGGCGGCGGAGGACGCGGCGGTTACAATAACAACAGAAACGGCAATCGCGACGGCGGCGGCAGAGGCGGATACGGCGGTAACCGTGAGGGCGGCGGCTATAACAGAAGCGGAAGTGATTCACGCGGAAACGGCGGTGGTTTCGGCGGCGGCTACAATAACAGCAGACCGGGCGGTGATTCACGCGGAAGCGGTGCAACCGGCGCCGGCTATAACAGAAGCGGAAGTGATTCACGCGGAAGCGGTGCAACCGGCGGCGGCTATAATAACAGAAGCGGCGGCGGTAATCGCGGAAACGGCGGAGGTACCGGTGGCGGCTATAACAATAGAAGCGGCGGCGGTTACAACGGTAATCGCGGTTCCGGCGGCTATTCCAACAGAGAAGGCGGTTACGAAAGACGCGAAAGCGGCACCGGCGGCGCTCCCGCATACGATAAGAACGGTGAGTACGGAGATACCTCCGGCGATATGGATTTGGAAGTAAAGGCTAACGCCGAATACGAGCGCGTCGAGCGTTACGAGGTTAAGGAGTACGGTGTGAGCGACAACGACTCCGACGTGACCCCCGTAAACGCCGGTTATACCAATACGACCGGGACTTCGGCGGATAGCAAGAAAAAGGGTCCGCCCCGTTTTCGTAGCTTCAAATAAAAAATAAATTTTTTCGAACCGTGTTTTATGTCGGTTCGGTCGTTTAAGGACGGGAAGTTTCGTACCTATGGATACTATCGTCGCAATATCGACGCCCCATGGTAGGGGAGGAATAGGAGTTGTCCGCTTGAGCGGAAACAAGGCGCTTGCTATTGCCGGCGCCGTGTTTTTTATTTCGGGAAAAAGCGGCGCAAAGAGGTTGATTCACGGTAAAATGGCGTTCGGCGAGATACGCGCGGACGGGTTTTCCGATTTTGGGTACGCGGTTGTTTTCAAGGCTCCGCGTTCTTTTACGGGAGAGGATATTGCAGAGTTCCATTGTCACGGCGGCACGCGTATTTTAGAGGGCGTGGTCGCGGCTTGTATCGGTTTTGGTGCACGGCTTGCCGAGCCCGGCGAATTTACCAAGCGCGCGCTATTGAACGGTAAAACCGACTTAGCCGGCGCGGAGGGCGTTATCGACATGATAAACGCAGAGAGCGCTGCGGCGGTTCGCGCGGCATCCGATATGCTAAACGGAAAGCTGGGGGCGGACATTCGCGCCTTGCAGGACGGCATAGGCGCGCTTATGGAAAATACCGAAGCCGTGCTTGATTTTCCCGAAGAAACTGAAGACGAGGTGTTGCCGGACGGTAAGCGGACCTGCGCGGAGCTTGCCGCGACGGCGCAAAACATGCTTTCCACGGCGCGTGCCGGTCGCATGGCTAAGTACGGAGTGGACGTCGTGATTTTGGGGAAGCCAAATGCAGGGAAGTCCTCCTTGCTTAACGCGGTTTTGAAAAAGGAGCGCGCCATAGTTTCGGCAACCGCCGGGACGACGCGTGATTTAGTTACCGATTATATAGAATACGACGGCGTAAAAATAAATTTTACCGATAGCGCGGGCTTGCGCAAAACAGATGATGAAATAGAAAAAAGCGGTGTTGAACGCGCCATAAAAGCTTCTTTAAATGCGGATGTTGTACTTCTGGTGGAGGATGACACCGACGCGGACGGCGGTTATTCGCCGGATTTGTCTTTCGGCGCAAAAACCGAAGTGGAGCCTGCAAGAATATTTTTAACGGTAAAAACTAAGTGTGATTTAACCGGCGGCAACTACGGAGTTAAAGCGGGCGGGGCATTTTCCTTCGCGCAGTTATCCGCAAAATCCGACGGCGGAGTTAAAGAGAGCGGGACGTTCCCCGTTGTACGGTTATCTTCAAGGTTCGGCGACGGCGTTGACGTGCTGTTGAAGCTGATAGTAAGCGCATACAAAAATGCGGAAACCGGCGCAATGTCCGCGCTCATAACCTCTCCGCGCCATATATCTTGTCTTACGGCTTGTTCGGAGGCTTTGGCGCAGGCGTACGACGGTTACGTGAGTGGACTGGCGGACTGCATATTGATAGACTTGCGCCGCGCTTACGACGCCCTAGGGCAAATCACCGGCACCACCGCGGGAGAAAATTTAATAGATTCTATTTTTTCGCGCTTTTGTGTGGGTAAATAAATTCTCCCCCTATACTTAAAATTTTATGATGAAAAAAAATTACGACGTTATAGTAATAGGCGCGGGACACGCGGGTATTGAAGCGGCGCTTGCGGCGGCGCGGCTTAAGGCTACCGTGCTTGTTTTCGTGACGGAGTTAAAAGCCGTCGGATTTATGGCTTGTAACCCGGCGGTCGGCGGCACGGCAAAGGGTCATATTGTCCGTGAAATCGACGCGTTGGGCGGAGAAATGGGCGTTTCCGCCGATGCAGCGCTTCTACAAATAAAAATGCTTAACCGCGGCAAGGGCCCGGCGGTTCACTGCCTGCGCGGACAGGAGGACAAGTATCTCTATAGCCGCATAATGCTTGAAAAGCTTAGAAATACCGAAAATTTGACGCTTGCAGAGGGCGAAGTAAGCCGCATTATCACGGAGGGAGGGCGCGTTTCCAGAGTGGTTACCGCCGCCGGAGATATTGTCCGCGCCCGTGCGATAGTTGTGGCGACGGGAGTTTATCTCAACTCACGCATCATAATAGGCGACGAAAGCCGCAACGAGGGTCCGTCCGGCTTTAAGCGTTCGGCCAGCGGGCTTACGGAGTCCCTACGCGGTTTGGGTTTGGAAATCCGCCGCTTCAAAACCGGAACTCCGGCGCGCATAGCAAAGGACAGTATAGACTTTTCGAAAATGCAAATCCAAGAGGGGGAGTGCGATATACACTGTTTTTCCCACCTCACCGACGAAAAGCTTACCGTGCAACAGCCGTGCTATTTAACCTATACCAACGCCGACACTCACCGGATAATCAAGGAAAATATTTCGCGTTCGCCGCTGTACAACGGAGAAATAAAGGGAATAGGTCCGCGCTATTGCCCGTCGATAGAGGATAAGGTGATGCGCTTCGACAAGGAGCGACACCAAATTTTCATAGAGCCTGAGGGACGCGATACTGACGAGATGTACGTTCAAGGAATGAGCAGCTCGCTTCCGCGCGACGTGCAAGAAAGGATGTACGCGACCGTCGCGGGATTGGAAAATGTGCGCATATTGAGATACGCCTACGCTATCGAATATGATTGCATAGACGCGCGCGCGCTTTATCACACATATCAGGTCAAGCACACGGAGGGACTGTACACGGCGGGGCAGATAAACGGTAGCAGCGGCTATGAGGAAGCGGCGGCGCAAGGACTTATTGCCGGCATAAACGCCGCTTTATACGTCAAAAATGAACCGCCGTTCACGCTTTCGCGCAGTGAGGCATATATAGGCGTGCTTACGGATGACCTTGTGACGAAGGGTACAAACGAGCCTTACCGCATGATGACGGCGCGTGCGGAGCATCGAATACTGCTTCGTGAGGACACCGCGGATTTGCGGCTTACCCCGCGCGCCTACGCCGTGGGGCTGGCATCCGAAAGTCGATTTGCGCGCATGCAAGCGCGTAAAGCCGAAATAGAAAACACACTTGCGCGTGCGCTAAAGGAAAAACCGCCCCACGCCGCCGTTACGGATTTACTTTGCCGTTTGGGCGGTGAAGCCCCCAAAAAGGGCATGACGTATGCGGAGCTTATAAAGCGTCCGGAGGTGTCCGTAGAGGACGTGCGCGCGCTTCACGGCTTTGACGACATATCGGAGCAAGCCTTCTTTACGGCGGTTACGGAAATCAAATACGAGGGCTACTTAAAAAAAGAGGAAGCCGATGTAAAGGAACGCGCGCGTTTAGAAGAAAGGCTTTTGCCGACGGATATAGATTATTCGACGGTGTCGGGATTGCGTACCGAGGCGCGTCAAAAGCTTGCCGCGTTGCGTCCGCAAAACATCGGTCAAGCGTCACGCATTTCCGGAGTTTCGCCCGCAGACATTACGGTGCTGTTGGTTTATCTTAGGACGAGAAAGTCATAAGACGGCAAGGCCACCCGCGTGAGCCGTGAAAAAAATCCGGAAGAGGTTAAAGCATTAAGGTACGGGAGCCGTGAAACGCAGAAACCGTGAAACGCGGGAGCCGTAATAAAAGAAAATTTTAATACGGTTGAAGCCGCAAAAGGGGCTTCCGTATTTTAGTATTATACGGCGGGTTACCGCCGTGAGGAAAGTATAATGCAATTCGGGTTGACGGCTTCGTACGTGCTGATGATGTTGGCGTTTGCGGTGCCTGGTTACATCTTAATAAAATCGAAGGCGGTTAAGGAGGGCGCGATAAAAGCGTTCTCCGCCATGCTTTTGTATGTCAATCAGCCGTTTTTATCAATTTATTCCTTCCAACAAGCCGAATATACGCCGCGCCTTTTAGGCGATTTAGGTATCGTGTTTGTGTTGTCCGCCGCGCTACAAATCATCATGATGTTGGCGCTTTACTTCGCGTTCAAGGCGGCAAAAAAGCGCAAAATTAAAGCCTTGCCGCAAGCAATCGACTTTGCATTATTACCGGAATCCGACGGGGCGCGCGCGCTGTTTGAGCAGACCGGAAAGCGTGAAATCGAACGCGCCGCACGTTCGCGGGTGTTTGTGTTGACGTCCACATTCGGCAACGTCGGGTTTTTGGGAGTGCCGTTGTTGCAAGCTTTGTTGCCCGACCACCCCGAAGCCGTACTGTTCTCCGCGACCTATATTGTGTCTATGAATTTGCTTTGTTGGACACTGGGGCTTACGCTCATGACGGGAGATAAACGCTATTTAAGCGTAAAAAAACTCTTGATAAACCCACCTGTTATGGCGCTCTGCATTGCACTGCCCCTATTTTTTACCGGTGTCGCATTGCCGCCGGCGGTGTCCTCCGGCATTGAGTTTCTTGCCCGCATGACTACGCCGCTCTGTATGCTCATACTCGGTATGCGCTTCGCCACCGTCAATCTAAAGGAACTATTTAAGGATGGCGGATTGTACTTTGCGGCGTCTATGAAGCTTGTCGTTTTCCCCTTGCTATGTCTTGCCGCGGTGAGCTTCCTCCCCGTAAATCCCGTAATCAAAACGACACTCTTTATCCTCTGTTGTATGCCCTCCGCAAGTGTTGTCCTTAACCTCGCCGAAATCAACCGCACGGGACAAAAAACTGCCGCCAACGTCATATTAATAAGCACCCTCTTCTCCATGATAACCGTGCCCATTTTGCTGTTGCTTGCTTGATGTGGATTTAGAGTACAGTTCCTTTTGGGCGCCCAAAAGGAACCGAAAAACCGCAAGCGTGACGCTTGACCCTGATAACCCAAAAACGCGGTTGACACAGGATAAATCCTTAGTGTCAACCGCGTTTTTTAATTTATTAGTGTTAATCTCCCTTTCCCGTTCGTTACTCACTTTTATGTCTGTTCTTTATTGACTTTTACCGGTTTATTTTTCTTATCTGACACAAAAACCCCAACGCTTTAAATCCGTTTCTCGTTGTTCTAGCGGTGCAAAGCGCAACCGCCCCATCATCCATTCGAACTAACTTGAGGAATTGGCGGGTTTCAAGGTTCGTGCATTTGAGGAATAGTCGTTCGCTAGGCTCACAAATTCTGCTCACGAATAGTGACCAATATGTCCGAATAATGCGAAATATAATCGCAAATATCCAATGCCTCATTACAGAGCGACCGATAATTGTATCGCACGAAGTCAACTTGTCGTTGTTGTATGCCTGAACTCATACCGTCACTCACGTGGCAACAAAAGCTACTTATGATTTGTGTTGTCGTTGCCGGATATTTTGTCGCATCACTCACCAACTTTAAAACGCTAATAGAGTCGGTGTTTTGTGCTATGCTTGCTAATATCTCGGCAAAATCAGTAATGTATCTTGAGATATTCGAAAATGCTTTCGATATGTCCACAAGGTCTCCTACCGTTCCGGAATCAACAAACTTTTGCACGGTTCTTCTTGCCGCGACAATGTCCGCAATTTGGTTGTTAAGGAAATGCTTTTCTGAAGGATTTAGCATGATAGTCCCCTCTTCTACGATGATTTCTGTTAGCGTATACACGTTACGAAGGTATCGTACTATAAATCACAGTTCCTGTCAAGTGCCGCTGAAGAAAAAAATTCATACGGCGTTTGCCCCTTATTAGGCTAAATAATGACATATTACAATAATAACTTGCTTTTGCGCGCGTACAATGATATAATTATATCAAAAGTGTAACGGGCAGATGTCCGCACATACGCGCGCCGGCGGTGCGCGATAAAACGGAGGTGTTTAATGGGCTTCATTAAAAAACAACTTTTAAAGGTTATCGAGTGGAAGGACCCGACAAACGACGTCATGGTCTACAGGTTTCCCACGGACGACCGCTATGCGGTAATGAACGGTTCGCAGCTTATAGTGCGTGAGTCACAGTGCGCTATATTCGTGCTTGAGGGTACCGCGGGAGATGTGTTCGCCCCCGGTCGCTACAAGCTTGAATCGTCTAGCTTGCCGCTGCTTACCGTTATAAAAAACTGGAAATATGCCTTTGAAAACCCCTATCAGGGCGAGGTATACTTCATCAATACCAAGCAATTTACAGATAGAAAGTGGGGTACTACCAATCCCATAATGATGCGCGATAAGGATTTTGGCGTCATACGCTTACGCGGTTTCGGTACATATTCGTTTGCCGTCGACAACCCGCAGGTTTTCATGCGTGAGCTTTTCGGCACCAACAAGCTGTACACGGTGCGCGACATCGAGGAATACTTAAAGAAAATCATCGTTTCGCGCCTGAGCGACGTCATTGCGGAGTCTAAGGTCGCCGCGCTTGACCTTGCCGCTAAGTACGACGAATTCGGCAAGGCGGCGCGTATTTTCTTGCAAGAGGATTTAAATAAAATCGGTTTGCAGCTGTCCGCGCTGTACGTAGAAAATCTCTCCTTGCCGCCCGAGGTTGAAAAATCATTGGATACGCGTACTACGTTGGGCGTTTTGGGCGACAGCATGGACAAGTTTACACAGTATCAGGCGGCATCCGCGTTGCGTGAGGCGGCAAACAACCCTTCCGGCGGTTTGGCGGGTGCAGGTGTCGGTTTAGGCGCGGGCTTTGCCATGGGCGGCATGATGATGGAAGCTATGCGCGGGGCGGGTGCTCCGAAAGCCGAAGCGCCTGCGGCGGCTAAATGCGTGAAGTGCGGCGCGGCTATAAAGGAAGGCGCCAAATTCTGTCCCGAGTGCGGCGCCAAACAAGAGGCTGCCGCGTGTCCCGCTTGCGGCAAGCCCGTTAAAGCGGGGGCAAAGTTTTGTCCCGAATGCGGCACGGCTATATCTGGAAAAAAGAAATGTCCGCATTGCGGTGCTATGATGCCGGAATACGGCAAATTCTGCCCCGATTGCGGAAAATCCGTCTAGACAATGAAACATGGCTTCCACAATAAAGCAGTACCCACGGTAAACGGTTAAATCATAAAACGCGGCTTGAACGGTTGCGGAAAAATATTTAAGTTTTTTCGCGGACGGCTTGCCGGAGCGTTTAAAACGACGAAGCGTCGCGGGCAATGTTACCGCATAGATGACAGAGGACAATATGAGTACGGAAGGCAATACGAGTAATGTAGATATTATAAAATGCGAAACCTGCGGAGCGGATTTGGTGTTTGACCCCGGAAAGGGAGTTTTGGCGTGTCCGTATTGCAGCAACGCCGTAAAAATTGCCGTTGAAGCGTCGCAAGAACGCGATTATTTCGCCTATGAAAATTTCGGCGGTACTGAAAGTTTCGGCATAAATTTCAAATGCCCCAACTGTAACGCGGATGTGGTTTTTGAAAAGGAAACCGCGGGGCAATGCCCGTTCTGCGGCGCTACCTGCGTTTTAGAAAAATCGGCAATGCCCGGCATTAAGCCGGATTCGGTTTTGCCCTTTTCCGTAGACAAAGGCGGTGCGTCGGAGTCCGGTAAAAAGTGGATAAAAAAGCGGTGGTTTGCTCCGTCCGCGGCTAAAAAAGCATTTTCCATAGACAACATGAACGGCGTATATGCGCCCTGTTTCAGCTTTACCGCGGACACCTTTTCGGATTATCAGGGACGTTTGGGTGAGCATTACACCGTAATGGTAGGCTCCGGCAAAAACCGTCATCCTGAAACTAGAACAAGATGGTTTACCGTGTCTGGCGTCTATTCGATGCTTTTACGCGACATAGTTATAGAGTCTAGCAGTCACTTAGACCAAAAGCAGATGGATAAAATCGGTCCCTTTGACATTCCCAATTCCGTCGGCTTCAAGAAGGACTTTTTGGCGGGTTTTTCCGCCGAACGCCACAACGAGACCATTAAACAGTGCTTCGGTATCGCAAAGCAAAAAATGACTTCGCAAATAAGAGCCGGAATATTAAGTAAATACCGCTACGATGTGGTAGACTATCTTAACATAAATACTACATACAACACCGTGCGGTTCCGTCATATACTTTTGCCGCTGTGGGTATGCGCCTTTAGGTTTAAGCAAAAGGTGTTTAACTTTTTTGTGAATGGCAGAACCGGTAAGGCGGCGGGTAAATATCCGATTTCGCCGGTACGCGTAGCTTTCGCGGTTATCGGCGGCTTAGCGGTTGTGGCGGGTGCAGTCTTCCTCATTCTTAAAATGATGGCAAGCTAACAACGCGGAAAAGCACCTAACGCCGGCATCTAAATTTAGGTGATAGGCTATAGTCTTAAAACGCCGATAATCCGAATACGTCGATAATCCGGCTTAAATAACAAAAAATAGGCTTTCGTCCTAAAATAACGATAAGCCGATCCTTACGGGCGCGGACACGTGCCTATAAAAACAAAAATAAAAATATAAAACGCCGAACGGGCGCAAAAGGAGAAAGTAAATGAAAGTAAACAAGGAAATGTTGATTGCGGAAGTATTGGAAAACGCGAAAGATATCGACGGAGTTATAGGGGAGCTTACCGCTATGGGAATGCATTGCTTACATTGCGCACTTGCTCATGAAGAAACCTTAGAACAGGCGGCGGCGGCACACGGCAAGAGCGTTGATGACGTAGTTGCCAAAATAAACAAATATTGCTAAACGCGTGCGCGCCGATTATATGGGTATATTATGAGCGACAACCGTCTTATCGCAAGCAAGCTTTATGAGTTGAGGACTTTTTCGGACGTGTCCGTTGAGGACGTTGCGGAAAAACTCGGTATCACCGCGGACGAATACGCGGCGTACGAGTCCGGCAAACGCGAGGTTCCGATAAACGTCATCTACAAATTCGCCGACATCATGGACACGGAAGCCGTGTATATCACCACGGGAAAGCTTCCCGCAAAGTCCGAAGTGGCGTTGGTCTACGACGGCAAGGGTGTTAAAACGGAGCGTTATCCGGGGTATTCTTTTACCGTGTTAGCGGGAGAATTCAAGGGACGCACCATGAACCCGATGCTAGTGGAAATAGATGAAAACGAGCGTCCGGAGTTGGTTTGCCACGGCGGACAGGAATTTAACTATGTGTTGGAGGGGGCGCTTCGAGTACATATTGGAGATAAGGACTATTATCTTCGTACGGGCGACAGTATTTTCTTCAACCCGTCGGAGCCTCACGCGCAAATGGCTATGGGCGGTAAGGCGCGCTTTTTAACGGTAATAACAGAATAGACTTCGCGTTCATATCGGTACACCCGATATAATATGAAACCTGCGGTTACGGCGTTTAACTGTAACAACCGAATAGGCTCCGTCCATATCGGGTACGCCCGGCATAATATGAAACGGGTCGGCGGTTACGGCGTAAGCGCGCAAGGGAAATTCTGTTTTTTTGTACGCGTCCTTTTGTCCGCACTCTGAAAAATCGAATAAGTTTGTAATGCGCGCGGATAATCTTTCGAAGTTATTAAGGGTTACTCGCGCGCATTCGCATATTAAGGGTGTGGACAATCCGCGGTGACGACTTGCCTGCCAAAAAAATCTTTTGTCCCTGCGAATTGTCCCCACCTCATATTAAGCAAATAACGGGGAGTCAATGCAAAATATCAAGCGAATGCGGATATTTAGCGGCTCCTCCCGGAGAAAAATAAAGTGTCTGTAAACAGAATAAAAACAAGGGCAAAAGATGTTGCATTGCTGGGAATTTTTGCCGCGCTCATGCTGATTTTCATGTTTATACCGTCAATCGGCGTTGTGGAAGTGGCGTTAGCGCTAATTCCAATATTGATATTGGCGGAGGTAAAGGGCGTCAAATTAGGCGTTATTTTAAGCACGGCTTTTGGTTTGGCAAGCCTTATAGTATCGTTCACAATATCGCCGTCGCCGCTTAGATTTGCCTTCCAAAACCCCATGATTTCCGTGGTACCGCGTATTTTTGTCGGGCTTGTCGCCGCGCTTTCCTATAAGGCGTTCTCCAAGCTTTTAAAGAGCCGCCGCCCGTACCTTAACGACATGCTGGCGTCTTATTTTGCGTCCGTCCTTGCGGTGCTTACCAACACCGTTTTGGTACTGGGCATGATGTTGGCTTTCTACAATAATCGCGCGGTCGCGTCCGAAAGCACGGAATTCGTGCTTAACTTCAAGTGGCTTCTCATGACGGTGGTGTCCATAAATACGCTTATAGAGGTTATTATTATGCCGCTTGCGTGCGCGCCGGTGGTAGCGGCTTTAAAACGCTCCGTAAGTAGGCATGCGCCGGTTCTTGCCGCGGCAAACGCAAATGACGATGTCCGTATCGAAAGCGTTCCCACGACAGCAGAGGACGTTACCGCAGAGCCGGAGAGCGTTCCCACTACGGCGGAAGACATTTCCACGGAGCCGAAAGGCGGTTTCACGAAAAACATTGCAACGGAAAACGTGAATACGGAGAGCGTAAATATCGCAAAAACGGAATAAGTGTTGTGCAATCAACCCGGCAAAGGCGGTCGCATTTTGCCGCAGTTTGAAAAAACTTTGAAAAAACTTTAAAAATGTTTATTTATCCACGGTTATTTGCTTGTTAAAAACCGCTGAAAAGTGTAATATATTTACGGCTTGAAAAACGTGTCCCGCCCTTAAGCGGTCACGCGAATTTTAAGGTTAAAATAAACCAATATTGTTAAACAATAAACCGGAGGACAATTTATTATGGCAAATGTTAGAGTTGCGATCAACGGATTCGGCAGAATAGGACGCCTTGCGTTCAGACAAATGTTCGGCGCGAAGGGCTATCAAATCGTCGCTATCAACGACCTCACCGACGCCAAAATGTTGGCGCACCTTTTGAAGTACGATTCCGCACAAGGGCGTTATGCCTTAGGCGATACCGTCGTTGCTAAAGAAGGCGCAATCGAAGTAGCGGGTAAGGAAATCACCGTCTACGCCGAAAAGGACGCAAAAAATCTTCCTTGGAAGAAGCTTAAAGTGGACGTCGTGCTTGAATGTACCGGCTTTTACACCTCTAAAAAGGCGGCGCAAGCGCACATTGATGCCGGCGCTAAGAAAGTAGTTATCTCCGCTCCCGCGGGCGACGATCTCCCGACGGTTGTTTTCAGCGTCAACGAGGGCATCTTAAAGGCTTCTGATACAATCATATCCGCGGCTTCCTGCACCACTAACTGTCTTGCTCCCATGGCGAACACGCTCAACAACATTGCTCCCATCGAAAAGGGCTTCATGACCACCATTCACGCCTACACCGGCGACCAAATGCTTCTTGACGGTCCCCACAGAAAGGGCGATTTAAGACGTGCGCGCGCCGCGGCAGTCAACATTGTTCCCAACTCCACCGGAGCCGCAAAGGCTATCGGTTTGGTAATTCCCGAACTCGCCGGCAAGCTTGACGGCGCCGCTCAAAGAGTACCCGTACCCACCGGTTCCTTAACCGAACTCGTAGCGGTCGTGAAAGGCGAAGTCAAAAAGGCTGATATCAACGCCGCTATGAAAGCCGCCTCAAGCGACTCATTCGGCTACACCGAAGAGGAACTCGTTTCTTCCGACATAGTAGGCATATCCTACGGTTCATTGTTTGACGGTACCTTGACAAAGACCACCGCACTGCCGGACGGCAAAACCTTAGTCAAAGTCACCAGCTGGTACGACAACGAGAATTCTTACACCTCACAGATGGTAAGAACGATTAAGTACTTCGCCGAGTTGAAGGACTAATTACACCGGCATCTAACGCGTGATAAACGGACTTCTTCCGAAACCGACGTGATTCCCTTGCCATTCGGCTTTGGGGTTATGCAGGCATCGGAATAAATCTATCAATAAAAAATCGCAAAGCACGCGGGCTTGACGGAGGTTAAGCCCGCGCCTTTTGTATATATGCACCCATAGCCCAGTTGGATAGAGCGTCAGATTCCGATTCTGAAGGTCACAGGTTCGAGCCCTGTTGGGTGCGCCAGTTGGGATAGCTAAATAGCACTTGTCAATTAAGACGGGTGCTATTTTTCTATCGCCGTTGTCCAATCGAGCATGGACAACCCGCGGCGACGACGTGCCTGCCCCAAAAATCGACTCAATTAAATTATGGTTAATAAAAGCTACAATCTATCTATAGCTCGTAAAAATTGTTGAAAAGTTGTTTAAATTGTAGAAGCGCCATAGGTGTGACAGTCTAGAACCGCCGCCTCTATTGCGTGAAGTCTTTTACGTCTTCGGCGTCCACGCTTTGGAAAAAAAGCCCACGCACGCGCTACAACTCCGCGCACACGCTTTTCTAAGAAATAAAATTATTTCTCAAAGAAAAAAGTACTTGCATTATAGCGATTTTGTTGTTATACTTAGTGTGTTGAAATTTCCCATTGTGAAGATTGGTAAATTTTAAAGTGTTGAAGTCTACGGCGGTCTATTTACGCGCGCAAGAAAGCTTCGAAGAGCGCTACGAAGAGGTGAAGTCTAAGCTTAGTGTCAAATCGGGGGTGTGGTAAAAAATTGACAAAAAAGGGCTAAGGCGTCGAGCCGATACAACTTTTGTAGCACAGATTATTATAAGTAAATCAATGTTTATTAATCGTGAATGATAATAAGCATAAGAAAAACGCAAGGAGATAAGCAAAATGGAAGGAGTACAAAGTTTTAAGCTACATATCATATTCGTCATTGACGTATCCGGTTCAATGCATGGAACGCGTATTACGCAAGTAAACACGGCAATGCCGGATTTAAAAGACGAGTTGTTAGATGTCGCTAAGGGTCTGAACACAAAGGTGATTTTACGCATCTTGAAATTCAGCGACACAAACCAATGGGTAATAGGCGATCAGATGCAAGGTCAAACCTTAGACGAGCATTTCACGTGGACGGATTTAAGTGCGGGCGGCGGTACCAAGACCGCCGATGCGTTAAAAGAGGTATCTGCCGCGCTTAACGTGGAAAATATGGGTGCACGCTCATACAAGCCGATAGTTATTTTGATAACAGACGGTGCGTCGGGGCAAGATATTACGGCGGTAACCGAGGAACTTAAAAACAAGTTCAAGGGTAGCGACTTATCCAAACCCGAAAAGGTGTTGAGGGTTGCAATCGGCGTGCAAGACGCCGACGAGGATCAATTAAGAAAATTCGCGACGGTCGGAGTTGTCGACGGAAAAGACAATTCCCCGTTTGTCTTCCAAGTTCAGAATGCGAATGACTTATCCAAGGTCATAAAGAAGGTTTCCGTAGCTTCTCTTCATGCATCGATAGGAAAGAATGCAGGCGGAAATCAGCCCGTGATAAACGTAGACATGATTTAGTGCATGTGACGATTTGTTTGCGTAATTCAAAAAATGGCAAAGCGGTGTGGAGATAAATCCCCCCACCGCTTTGTCATTATAAAAAACGGCTCAATTTTCATAATATGCTGTTTTTTGCCCCCTCAACATTTATTGTATAGCCTAAAAAACAAGCTTTCTCAAAGCAATTATTTAACGGAGGAGAGAAAGACAATGAAAATAAATAAAAAAAATGGTGACCTAGACCCTACACCGCCAGAGGAGCAAATCAGAAATGTCGTTAAAACATATAATAACGACGATATTTTTGCCGCATGTAAGAAGGGTCCTAGAAAGAAAATTTGTCAAGATGCGGTGGGAATGGCCGCGTGGATAAAAAAGGGTGACTCTGCGGAAGCGAAAATTTTGGGTCATAATTTTGGTGCCGGACTATATCCGTTTCACCCCAAAATTGAAGGCGGTGTAGACGGGGTAAGGGTTGCAGTTGTCGCCGACGGACACGGTAATGCGCTATATCATCCGTACAGTGATATAGGGGCTTTTCTCGCATGTAGGGTTGTTCTGAAAGTGTTTGCCGAATCGTATAAAGAAAGTGATGAACAATGGTTTTTGGCGAGCAAATTTAAAAAAGAAATAGTGAAACGTTGGCGCCACCATATTCTTTATGAGGTACTACACTCCAAAAACCTCCAAATAGACAGCTCACTGTCCGAGGACGAGATCATGCTTAAATTCGGAACGACGGTGCTTTTTGCGCTTGTTGACAGAGAAAGAATTTTTGTGGGGCAAATCGGTGACGGAGCCATTCTACTATTTAATTCGGAGGCGGACAGCGAAGTTTTCAAGATGAGCGACCCTAAGCTTTCGTCCGCAACGGACTCATTATGCGACCCACTTGCCGCCGATTATATATTTACTGGTGTCTATAAAAAGAAGCAGTATTCCCATGTGTTGTTGGCGACCGACGGACCGTACGACGTATTTGAGGGCGACGAACAGAATAAGTATTTCGCGCGTTATGCGGCGGAGTTGTTGCAAAATCTGAATGAAGAAACGCCGGAAGATTTCCAAAAAAGATTAGACGAGTTTTGCTATCAAGACGGACATCTATGTCAAGAGACGTTGGACGATTGTTCGATAGCATTAATCGTAACCGATACCGATAAAAACAATCCGTCCAAAATAGACACATTGACGGCGCAGCTTAATGAAACGAAGTCCGTCCTTCAATCGACCGAAAAGTCCGAAACGGAGTCTACGTCACAATTGTCCGAACAGCTTCAAACTGTATCGGTATTTAGGAAAATGCCGCGTATTTCGCTGTATAAGACCGATGAGAGCGACAAGTTAAGGGTATTCGTCGATTCACCGGACACGAACGAACAAAGCGAGCAGACCGATAACAGTGTGAATAAAATTTGTGCCTCTTTAGAAGACGTAAAACCGCTATTCAAAGACGGGGATGGATTATATGAGATTGAGGACGGCTTTCAATTGCTTGACTACTACCGTCACACCAACTCGTTTCCGCCTGAGCTAGCCTCTAGATTTGCCGGAAATCTTAAGCAATTGACGGATCAGTTTGATGTTCACGGGTTACACACAACGAAGGCTTTTTGGCAGGCGTTGCTTGTAAATTCCAAAGGAGGGATACGTTTTTTCGGCGATTTAATAGAAGCCTCTAAAGGCGGTAAGGTCGCGGCATCAAAAGAGTTGGATAGCTTTCTTAGCACCTTAGGTTTAGTGCGGGTTTGTAAGGTTACGCGGAAATTTATTGCGGGCGCAAGTGAATCCGATAAGAATAAGGCGATAAGCGATGACGGAGAACAAGCCGCACCTTCCAGTAAAACGATTACGGTCGACGAAAAATGTTATGAGCCGCTTTATCTATATAGTAAGCGGAACGTGAGTTTGGATTTATCCAAGGTGTTTGACGATAACATATTCGGTCATATAATTAATTGTGCTCTCTTTTTCAACAATTCGCGTTGGGGATTGACCAATACGGGAGATAGTACGTGGGCTATGTTTGAGCTTGATAAAGGCGCGGAAAGCGAGAGTGAAAAAGAGGTATCCGTGCCTAAAGGCAAGGCCATGCAAATCACTGACGGTAGACATATAGAGGTTCAAAGTATCAATTTTAACAAAGGCAAATACAAAATAGGCTTTCAGGAGGTAGTAGAATGAGTTTAGATATCAATTCGGTTATAAAAGACCGTAACGGGCAAAGTTACAAGGTGACAAAAAAACTGGGGGAGGGCGGACAAGCTCCCGTGTTTAAGGTTGAAGCCGTTAAGAGTAAAAAAGAATTCGCCCTTAAGGTGTACAAAGATAAAAGCAACGTCAATAACATTGCCCGTCTTTGCGGCACCGATTTTAAGGACGCTAAAGGCAATCCGGAAAACAGAATAGTGCCGCCGCTTTTTATGGTGGACAATATAGACGGAGATACCAACGGTTTCGGATATATTATGAAAGCCGTTGATTTGAAAGAGTGTACCACGCTAAACGAGGCTCTTTGCAACTCCGGAGAATATCCCAACAGAAGAGCCTTGTGTAAGGTAATAAAAAATCTTACCATGGCATTCAACTCCATACATTTAGTAGGCGGTTTGTGCTATAAGGATATAAATGCCGGTAATATTTTCTTTAATCCCAAGAACGGCGATGTGTTTGTCATAGACAACGATAATATCGGTTCTGCGGAAAAAACAGAGATTTTAGGGACGGCGGGTTATATGGCGCCGGAGGTGTTAATGGGTGACATGCCGGATAACAGAACGGATTTATTTTCGTTGGCGGTCTATATTTTCAACCTACTCATAGGGTGCAATCCGTTTTATGGCAAGAGAGCGGAGGCTTACTGCCTAAAAGAGGGTTGCTGTCTTTTAGACATGGAAGCCATGAAGGAATACATAGGCAAAACTCCTCTCTTCATATTCCATCCGAGTGATACGGGCAATTCGGTGGACGGCTTTAAAGATTCCGAAGACGCAGCGAATTCGGTTCATCAAAAGGCTAGGTGGAACGCGCTTCCGCAAACGGTGAAGGACGCTTTTATAAAAACGTTTGTGACCGCGTTGCCTAAAGACAAGAGAGCCAACAGGACAAGCGCCCACAAATGGCACGACGTGTTTGATGACCTTGAAAAGAGTCTTGTCAAATGTCAACATTGCAAAGCCGACAACTTTGACGCCGGCGCGAGCTGTTGCTCTTGCGGCAAGAAGCTTTCGCCCTCGGGCGCGCCTACGGTGCCTAAGGTTATAGCGCGCTTAAATGTGGTGGACAGCGGTCGGACGACGGGCGTTGTTATTGATATCGTGTCCGCCGGGCAGAGGTTAACCGCTAAGGACTTCGGCAGTCAGTTTGCCGGCGAAAATGTGTCCGTTGAGGTTTATTACGATGCCGTGCATAATGTTTATGGTCTGAAGAACATCGGACCCAAAGAATGGTACACGAAACGCCAAACCGATAATGCGGTTGTTCCGGTTAATCCGCAACAAGCCGCCGCCTTGATAAACGGCAGAATTATCGCGTTTGTGCGCGGCAAATTGCAAATAGAGGTCAAGATATAGTGCGGCAGTCACCTTCAGGGTATGGGCGGCAATGCACGCTACTCTGAAGGTGACGACGCGTTGCGTTCTCGTTTAGAGGCGTACGTACACCTTTATTATATCTGCGGCGAAGTTCCCGCATTAAATACAAGTGACTTTTAATAAGGAGGATAAAAAAGAGGTGACATTTGAAGAGGAGTTAAAGCGGTTATTGGTTGCTGCGGGTGCAGAATTCAGCGTAACGAAGGCGGACCTATCGGATGGATTATCGAGATACGGCGACA
>JAITPR010000032.1 GCA_031289315.1 Clostridiaceae bacterium
TTATTAGCTTGCTCCATTCTTAGTGACCGCCTCGTGTGTTTTGTTTGCAACCTTATTCTACACGTTTTCCTAAGAATGGAGTTCTTTTTTTAGGCGACACTTTATTTTACAATCTACAAAACTGTAGCCTTTTCAACTAAGCGTGGAAAAATACTTGCGCATCCGGCATACCTATGATATAATAGCTATCGTTTAGGGCAATTGACTCAGTTGGTAGAGTACCTCCGTCACATGGAGGGAGTCAGGGGTTCGAGTCCCTTATTGCCCACCATATCTTGTATTCCATTTGTCTAACATGGAATACACAAAAAACCGTCCTAAATGGGCGGTTTTTTGCTGTTTTAAGGGCGTTTTTGATTGTTTTGATAATGCAAGGAAAAAACGACTATTTGAAAATCAGAAACAATCAAAAAAATGTCAGAGAATTGACAAAAGGCATTGTTTTTTGTTATAATGATTTGGCTATAGAATACCAAATGAAGTTAAATCCCGAATCGTTCGAGCCATGGACGGAGTAACCGAAGAACTTGCCGACTACTTAGAAAGACTCCGACAGTCTTGCAAAATCTTTGACCCGAACGGACATAGATACTCCAAAACGCTATGGCAAGCGGCTCAAATACGAGGGTGAGAATGCCGAAGGTGTGCCGTATGCGAAGATAGCGAATATCCTCAACTACGGCACATCCTCCGTAAAGCCCCGGCGATTCGTCACCAAAGCGGTGAAGAAACTGATAAGGACTGGATGATAGGGCGGCGCAGAGGTTTGAATATAAAACAAGCAAGTATTAATTAGCCCGTAGTTATTCTTGACTTTGTGACAGTTTTTGTGCTAATATAGTAGCATAAAGTAAGGCATTTTGCTGATGGCAAGATTATAGGAGTATAAATTTATGGCTAACAGTTCAGAAAGAACCAACATCCACCCGAAGATTATTGCGTTTGTGAAAGCAAACGCCGCTTTTTTCGATAGCATCGGAGGCAGAAAGTTGGAGGTCGTTTCTAATTACCTTTATATATGTGACGAATCGGAGTCTGTGGTCGAGAAAAACATAATTGATGCTATTGTTGGCGAGAAAAATGGTGAGGCACTATTTAGTTTTCTGCGTGTCGCGTGTCCTACTAAAGAAGCCCTAAGAGTTTCTCATAGGGATATGTCGTTGGGAGAAAAAATTCAGACGCACATTAAACTTGTTAAAGTGCCGCTTGGTATTGCTTGCCATTCGGATACGGATTGGTTTGCAATATTAAAAAAAGCAATTCCGAATTTCGACCCGGTTATTCTTGATGCACACAGTATCACTTTTGAAGAGTTGTGCGGTCAAGATTATCAGAATAGAACTTACTTCAAGCCGAGTTGGTTTAGCGCATTAGAGAGTAAAAAAATTGTAGTTATCGACAATCTTGACCAAATTCACCCTCAGGATGTTGAGTTGGATGATGACAACATAGACTTTTCTGAGTATGGGGATAAGCATCCGGGACAAGTATCTTTTCTTTTTTTATGTCGTGGTCAGGATGAGGGTGCGTCCTATCGGTCTTTGATTTTTGGCAGTCCGTATTCTATTCCCAACGACACTACTGTTATTGTCATCATGAAAGAAAAACATAAATATCCCATTATCCAACCAATACTTAGTCGGATAGGGATAATCGAGATGTAAAACAAAATCAATATTTTATATTAAGCACTTCTTCGGAGGTGCTTTTTTAATGTCAAAAAGGAGGTGGAAATCGTGGAAATTGCCCGCTCGTTAAAGAGATAGACAATAAGGTAAAAGGGCTGAATAAGACCCCGAAAGAGGGAGCGATTCAATCTGGGATTCATGAAAATTAACTATCCACTCCACTAACCATGACACACTTAATTCAAGTGTCCATTCTTTGGTGTACTGTTTAATAACGGCTTGACCTTCAAAAGCATTCATACTTGTGTATGAGATTTATTCTCTCCGGATTAATACTCCGCCGCTTGTAGCGTTGACCGAATGAAAAAACGTCAAACGGTTGGGTTGGTTAGAGCAATCAGCTACCCCACTGCTTGCGGCGAGGAGTATTTATTAAACTAGAGATTTTGTGTTACGCTCGCCTGAATATCACTTCTATGCCTATGCTGGTACGCCCCAACGAATACCACACCCGTCCGGGTGGGTCCCCACGAAGCCGTATACCGCTAGGATCATAATCAGGATCAATACGCTGATACACTTTGGTTGCTCCGGCATGTTCGCCAAACAAGTTGTTGACCGCTCTGTTCCCTACGATGTATTTTGGGAAAAGCTGTTTATCTTCCTTGAAAAGAGGTGCGATTGTGAGGCAGCTTTCGTCCCCCTCTTGATCTACCATCACGATAATATCGGGATGTACCGCCTGTTTTACAAAGACTTCCCTCCAAACCTCTTCGTCGTTTGCGCAAACGTATAGAACTCTGTATTTACGTGGTGCGTCCTGTTGGTAAAACTCAAGATATACACAGTTCCAAGGCAGTTTAGCTCTCTCAAAATAAGCGTTCATCATAGGACTATCTGTGCCCGGAATCCACTCTAACGGAATCATCTTAGACAACATCCAACGCCACCGTCCAGCACGGGAAGACAACGGTATGGATGACCCATTATATGACCGATGTTCTTCCAAATATACCGGAGCCCCACTTAAAAAAGCGGCGTAAAGCCCTTTTACAAATGTTTTGTTAAACATATCTCGGTTGCAATCGTCAAAAATGTATAAATTATTTCCTTTCATAATGTCATAGATCTTCGTAGGCAAAGGATTTATGCCGTTGTCTCTGAACGGATGTGCCACGTGTAATCTATTTCTTCCATCGGAAGACCGAAATTCATTTCTTTCAAAAACGGGATCAAGATAAAAAGGCGTAACGTCAAAGCCCGCACACGGATACCATATGAGCGTATCATAGTTTTTGATCTCTGCCAAGCATGACTGCAAGTCCACAGCATCAGAATCCATTTTTGCTTTAATATCCCACATTTATTAGCCTCCTACGGAAAAAAAATGATTGCTGTTTGCAGGTTGACAACAAAGCGGCAGACTACTATTCCGACGGCAGTGCGTATTTAGCGGGGCTGGATTAGGTCACCATACTAATGTTGCGCGAACGGTACTTTATTAGTGTACGCTACTTGCTTGAAGAAGTCAAGTCACCATACTAATGTTGTGCGAACGGCATCCCAAAATGAGCGACGAAGAGGTCGTGGCGCTTCTTGAAACCATAAAAACACTTCGTCGAAACCCCATATTTCGTAAAAAATAAAAGAGAGAAATCTCATGGATAACAAAGATATTGAAAAAGCCATTTTTGACTTCAAAAGGTCGGACTTTATGTTTACAACACCTATTCTCCGTGATACTTTATGTTGCTGACACACATATCTCATATTCCCTAACATGGAATACACCAAAAACCGTCCTAAATGGGCGGTTTTTCGCTGTTTTAAGGGGTAATTTTGATTGTTTCGGTTCAATGTCAATTGTGGGGGTGGTGTAAAAAAAAAGTATAATATCACCGTCTTATAATTTGCCGGTTATTGGTTTGACATTTATAATTTCCCTTGAAAAAGTCCATTGCAAGAGGTTAGAATAACTAACCAAGTATTTTATAAAACATACTTGACAATAAGAACAGTATGGCATGTAATAGTGAATGTAAGAGAGGATAACCAACATGCCGATGACGCCTAAGCAAATGGTAAAATTGCTGAAAGAAAACGGTTTTGAAGAAGTCAGTCAAAAGGGTCGCACCTGAAGATGAAAAATCTTCAAAACGGCAGACAGTTTGAAGTACCCATACACGGCAAGGACTTAGGTAAGGGACTTGAACAAAAAATCCTCAAAGACGCGGGGCTAAAATAAGCTACGGGGTGTGGCAATAATATTAAAATCACAGAGGTAATAAAAGTGAAACAGGGGAGAATTTATCCGGCAATCTTTGAAAAAGACGGCAATTATATTACGGCATCGTTTCCGGATTTGCCCGGCTGTCATACGCAGGGAGAGCATGGAAGAGGCGTATCGTTGCGCAAAAGAGGTGTTAGGGTTACACTTAGATGATTTTCATAATCCTCCCGTTCTCAGTGACATCGGCAATATATCGGCAACCATTCTAGACGGTTTTAGACACAAAAGAGCGGGAGCTCCTGTTCCCAGTGACATCGGCAACGCCAAACAGCTTTATTATATTGGTGGAGAGGACACAACGGATAATGTCGTATACTACAGCAATTCGGACGTGCCTAAAATAATAAGCGAAAAAATTAAAGAACTGGGATATACTAAATATAAGCTTGCCAAAGTTTTAGACGTTAGCGAAAGTTATATCAACCTTATAGCCAAATGTACGCGCCGTCCGTCGCCGGATATGGCAAAGCGCATAGGTCTTGTATTAGGGCTTAATTGGCAGGTATTTTTCGTTTAAATCTTGACTTAATTATATATGAAAGCTTAACCATAAGGTGTAACAACGCTTGGGTTTTATATGTGATTTGAAGCCGGTGACCATTTTCCCGCGCTCAAGCTGTAATAGCGCTTAGGTTTGATAAAAAACAAACACGCCGCACATAAATAAAAGCAGTGCGTAAGGCGATTATCCGCACCGTATAAAATAGCGGCAAGGTTTTTACATCTTGCCGCCGGTTTTTTTATTCCCTCGCAACATTTTGCGTTGAGGCATAATTGTTATTTTTTATTCCACCTCAACGGGAGCTGCATTTTTTTAGCGCCGTCTTTTTCTAAGTATAAGAGTGATTACTCCCAAAGGAGCAATGCAAGCTACGACTGCGGCGGCGATGTATATCCAAATACGATAGTCAGGATTTTTCGTGTCCGGGTCGTTCGTATTTGGATTGACCTGATTTGTATTTCCGGAATTTTCGGAGTTGGGGCTATTCGGGTTCCGATTGCCTAAATTGGGATTATCCGCATCGGAGTTTCCCTGATTAGAGTCGTCCGGATTCGGATTTTCAGGGTTGGGATTCTCCGGGTTCGGATTTTCCGGGTTAGGGTTCTCCGGATTCGGGTTCTCCGGATTCGGATTTTCAGGGTTGGGGTTCTCCGGGTTAGGGTTCTCCGGATTCGGATTTTCAGGGTTTGGGTTCTCCGGATTGGGATTTTCCGGGTTTGGATTCTCCGGGTTAGGGTTCTCCGGGTTTGGGTTCTCCGGATTGGGATTTTCCGGATTCGGATTCTCCGGGTTTGGGTTCTCCGGATTGGGATTCTCCGGGTTTGGGTTCTCCGGATTGGGGTTCTCCGGGTTTGGATTCTCCGGGTTTGGATTCTCCGGGTTTGGGTTCTCCGGGTTAGGATTTTCCGGATTCGGATTCTCCGGGTTAGGGTTCTCAGGATTGGGATTTTCCGGGATTGGATTCTCCGGGTTAGGGTTCTCCGGATTGGGATTCTCCGGGTTAGGGTTCTCCGGATTGGGATTCTCCGGGTTCGGAGTATCGTTTTCATTTGCGAAGCTTACTATAACCGAGTGATTTTCCTGTATATTTAGGAAGGTGTATTTTGATGAATTTTCCACCTTCTCATTGTCAACAAGGATACTTGCAATCACGTAGCCCTCTTTCGGATTGATAAAAACCGTCCATGACAAGCCCTTAAAAAGGACTTTAGAGGGCGTTATGGTTCCGCCGGCACTCGCTTCGGTTTGAATTATGCACATATGTTCGTCAAGACCGGGCGGCAGTTGGGGGAAGGTATTAGGCGGCTTGTCGTCCGGCGGAACGGTTTCTCCGGGATCCGTCGGGTTTTCCGGTTCGGTAGGAGGTTGCGGCACGATGGGTTCGGAGGGGACGTAGCCGTCGGGGATTGCTTTGAGCAAATTCAATCCGCCGTTGCCGAAATAGTTGTCGAAGCCGGGATTTCCGTAGTCGTCGGCAATCGTTAGCAGGGTATTTTGTATTTGCGCCGCCGTTCTGATGTGGCTGCTATCCGACGCAAGCAACGCGACTGCCGCCGCAACGTGGGGCGTCGCCATAGACGTACCCGACATCAGCTTGTAACCGCCGTTTATACCGGCGCTGTTGATGTTCACGCCCGGCGCGGAAATGTCCACGTGCGGACCGTAGCTAGAAAAATACGCAAGGTCCGACGGCGTGTAGGAGGAACTCTTGTTGTAGGAGTCGTATGCCGTAACCGCTATGACGTTATCACATGCGGCGGGAAATGATGGGTCGGAGGTGCTTTCGTTGCCCGCGGCAACAACGGGAATTATGCCGGCGTTATAAAGCTGATTGATAGGTTGTTGGTAGAAATTAAGGTAACTTGCGTAATCTGCGGACCCTACCGGAGCTGATTCGCTACCGAAGCTCATGTTGACCGCAACGATGTTCAGTCCGCCGGCTTTCCGCTCACGTATATAATTTATGCCTAGCATTATCCAGCTTCCCACGCTAGTACCCTTTTGAAAAACTCTCACTGGCAATATCTTTACGTTTGAATATGTAATGTCGCAGATTGTCCCGGCGATATGCGTGCCGTGTCCGTCGGTGTCGTTGGTATTTGTCGTCGTTTCGCCGTTTACAAACCCTGCGCCCGCCAACACTCTGCCTTTTAACATTGCATGTTCGGCATAAACGCCGCTGTCCAAAACCGCGACTACAACGGTGTTAAGCCCGCCCGCCGCATCAACGCTTTGCAAATAATCGTTGTACGCCTCCGCGTCGATTAGCCCGGCGCCGTTTGTCAAATATGTATAATCGCCGGGAGTTGCGGTAAGACTGATTTCGTCGTCTAAGTCGCTTTGGTAAAAAATCATATCCGGCACGGCATAGACGCCCGAAAGCGAATTGTAATAATCTAGCGCGTCGTAGGCGTCCTTTTCGGTCGCGTACTGGAGCAAGCTGTAATTTTCATAGCCGGTAACTACGCCTATAGCGCCTATGTATTCAAGCGGTTTGCCGGATTGAATTATCAAACGTTTGGTGGCAAGCGGCGTTTCCAAAGAAATTTCACCGTTATCACGCACGGAAACAACGTAACCTAGCTTCTCTATTGTGACGACATCTATATCGCTTCCGTTTTTTATTTCGACGACGAACCCCTCTCTGGACAAAACCGTTTTATCGGCATACGGCAACGCTTCCACGTTTGTGGCGGCAATAAATTCCTCAAATGAAAATGTTATATCCGTTTCTCTTGACGACGCGCCGTTTGGCAAGCTACGCAAGTAAAGCGGCTTTGAACGCTCCGCCACCGCAAGCGTATCTTCCGTAAACGCCATAACGTCTTGCGCGAAAGCCTCAAAAGACATGCCTTGCCCTTTATTTTCAGAGGTAAGAGCGTTCGGCAAAATGAAAGCAAAAACGAGCATTGATATCAGAAAGATAAAACCGAATTTTATAGTCTTATTTGCTAGTTGTCTATACATCTTGGTATTTCATCTCCCAAAGTAATATTGGCTTCAAAGAGCTGAAGAGATTTTCTTGGCAAGGTCGTCGACTTGGACTGTCCGTACCCTTATCTTCGCTCCTAATTATATCACACGGCAGGTACGCTTGACAACCCGTTAATGTGATTAATTTTATAGTGTGCCTATCATTTTATCGCCTTGTACAGCCGTTGGAAGTTATTTCCAAATTTTTCATTAAAATTGGAAGTTATCTTCATCAAATTAAACAAATTTTACCGCCGCTTTGTTTGTATCTTCCGAGCTATTTTCCCATAAAAATGCTACATTTTTTTTGTAGCCGGATTTAATTTGTCTGATAAGCACAATGACAAACACATTTTTGTCAATTCGATTTGTCGTTCTATTCATAAAGTCCACTCAGCACTCATCTTATGCGCGTAATTTCGAAAAGCTTGTCCGTTCTGTTCTGCATTTCAAAAATGAGATATTGTGTAAGTGCAAATTTGATTTCAAATTGACTTTTTAAGGATTGTCAACACATTGTCCACGCCCTATCGCTGGCGGAAACACGGATATGTCGCGGGGTAATCGGACGCAGCTTCCATTTGACTTAAAATTCCACGCCGAGTTGTCGGTTAGCTTCTTCAAGCACGCCCATCACCGCGACGGTAACGGCTTCGGACATGAGGGGACTTTCGGTTGCGCCGGCTAAGAGGAGGGCGTTGAAGTGCTTTATCTCATAGGTGAAGTCCGGGAAGGGAAAGCGGTAATGCTTAGGCAAAAGCCGGCCGTTTTTAAAGACCTTAAAGCCGGTACCCCAATGGAAGTGAGGGATTTTGATTTTGCCGTTTTCGCCTTCGATTACAAAGCCAAATTTAAGAGGCTTTGCAGTTGAGGAGCTGCGCAAGAGCGCTTTTGTGCCGTCTGCGTATGTAAGGGTAATGGTGCAATCAGTGTCCACGCCGTTTTGAACGACGCCTTTCGCCGATACGCTTTCGGGCGCGCCCTTTAAAAAATGCGAATAAGCCGCGTTATACACCATTAAATCGAGCATGGTACCGCCTCCGCGAGCCTTGTCGAACACGCGGTGCTTTTTGTTGGTGAAGATACCGATCATGGCGCCTGTCATAGAGGTAATTTTGCCGATTTCGCCGGCGTGTATCACTTCGAGTAGCTTTTCCGTACACGGAATAAAGCGCGTCCACATGGCTTCCATGACAAGCTTATCGGCAGTTCTTGCCGCCGCGAACATCTCTTCGGCTTCGGCGACGGTTAGGGCGAAAGCCTTTTCACACAATACTGGAAAGCCGGCTTTTAAAAATGCGACGGTGTTTTTCACGTGGTCGTTCATGTTTGTGCATACGTAAACGGCGTCCGCCCCGTTAGAGGTAAGAAATTCATCGTAAGTGTAGGCGGCTTCCAACCCGTAGCGCTGCTTGAAAGCCTCCGCGCGTTCCTTTGAGGACGACACGCACGCAGTGACTCTTGCGTTTTCCACCTTTGACGCGGCGCGCATGAAGGCATGGGAAATAGAACCCAGTCCGCAAACAGCCCAACGGACTACGGATTTATCGGATATGTCTGACATTTATGTTCTCCTCCTAATGGATAGTGCGCGCGGCGTATGGTTAGACGAACGCCCACCAAACTATTTTGGGATAATCGGGCAGAGGGAAGGAGGTTATTATCAGTCGACTCCTGTCCTCTCCGTACGGTTTATTTTCGATTTTTACATGCCCCGCAAAACGTTCCGTATAGGAAATTTTAACGGTATCGCTACTTTTTTCTATCGTTATATCAGAGTTAACTTTGGATTGTTCTATTTCGGCGACGCCGTAATATATTACAGTCACGGGAACCGGAAGCACAGAAAACCCGTATGATTCGCGTAAGTCGCGTGTTTCATTGAGCCATGTCGTATGCGATAGACCGTTAAAAGCCAGCGACAAGGCAAACAGCACTAGAGTGCAAATAAGAAAGACGCGAAGAGGTTTTTTAAGAAATTTTTCGCAAGCGGCGGATTCCGCGACGGCGTAGGGCTTAGCGGGTATCAGCGCGGCGAAAAAAGCCATTGCCGCCACCGTAAGGAATAGCGCGGCAAAGGCGAATATCACTAAGAATAGCAGAAGAGAATTCGCGTATGTGGCGACCGTTATTGCATATATCACGGCAAGTAGTGAGGCAAGCGCGGCAAGCGCGGACAGAGAAAGTAAGGCTACGGCGATTATTTTGCGTGCGGATAGTGAAAGCGGAGTAGGGCGTTTGAACGCGCGGAACTTAGTTTCTCCGCTTGCAGTTGCCTGTTCTGAAGTCACCGTGCCGAAAATGTCGCTTGCGGTCGGTTCGTCGCCCCGTCCGCTTTGTGAAGGGCGTACGGGAAGCTTTCCAGTGTCGCAAGCGGGTTGAGCGGCATTTTGAGAAAATAATGCCTTAAATGATACAATAGACTGTTTTACAAAGGTTTTCATTTATTAATAGTATATCCGCATAAATCGTTTTAGTCAACGTATATCCTATGATAGGGCAAATTTCACCATAAACGCAACCTAACAATGCGAACAAACTGTCGCGTGTAAGAGGGGCGTGGATAATCCGCAGTGATGACTTGCCGGCTAAGAAGATATTTTGTCGCCGCGAATTGTCCACACACGTAAGAGTTCCCGAATTCAAGTAGTCATATGCGGACACCGCCGCGCATATCCATTTAAAAGGAAGCATTTGAGCCGTCGTTCAAGTTTGGAGTGCGGGCTGTTCGGCTCCGATTTAAGGGGGAAGTGCGCATCCGTGCTTTTCGGGCGGTATGGCGCGAAGGTATGTCAAAAATCGACAAGATTCCGTCAAAATTGGCAATTTATACGAGGCATTTATGCTGTATAGTTTTAGGAGAGAAAAAAATGTTCTACGTGGTTAAGCGACGAAATGTCGTCTTGGTATTATTGCTGGCAGTCTGCTTTGTTGCGGCATCCTTAGGGTTGGCGTTTACGGGAGCGGCGCAAGTATTTTTCAATCAAAGCATGCGTAAAATACCGGTCTACGCGGTTGAGCCGGACGACGACAAGGTAATTGCGTTGACGTTCGACGCGGCGTGGGGTTCGGACAAGACGGAGGATATATTGCGCATTTTGCGGGAAAATGAAATTTCCGATGCGGCGACATTCTTCCTTGTAGGCTTCTGGGTAGACAGATTCCCGGAACTTGTCAAGAAGATACACGAGCAAGGCATAGAAATAGGCAACCATTCGAACAATCACCTACATATGTCAAAACTGTCGGAGAGCGAAATAGCCAACGAGATAGCCGCGGTGAACGACGCGGTATACGAGCTTATCGGCAAAAAGCCACAATATTTCCGCGCACCGTTCGGAGAATACAATGACCGCCTTTTGACGGAGGTGGAAAAGTCGGGAATGGTGGGCGTGCAGTGGAGTGTCGACTCGTTGGACTGGAAGGCATTGCCGGCAAAGGAAACCTGCGACAGGGTGCTGTCGCGTGCTAAAAGCGGCGACATAGTGCTTTTCCACAATAATTCGGAGTACATTTTGGACATATTGCCGGTGGTGATTATGGGGTTGAAAGCCAAAGGGTTCCGTTTCGTATCGCTGGACGAGCTTGTGGCGGTAGACAATTACACAATCGACAACAACGGTATACAGCATAAGGCGCAGTAGGCGGAGCCGCAGACGGAAGAAAGAATGATAGGCGGATATGCCGCATAATACGGAACAAAAAACAATAGTCGAATACGGATTGCATGGGGAGGATTTCCCCCTCGTGTCACCCTGAGCGGAGTGCGGCGCGCCGCACACAGACGAATGGGGTCCCTAATGGGTGCATAAACCCTTACGTGACGCCTCAATGCAATCCGCATAAAATCGGTGGCTGTTGCCGTGGACGGAGAAGTCTTCATCTTCGATATATGGGACCCATTCGACACGAGAACGTTTCGGTTATCACCGCAACGTTCTCGGCTCATGGTGGCAATCTTCGCGAAATACGACTTCACTTAAGGTAACAGTCCACGCCAAATCGGCATAAAATTAAAAAGGCTTAAACCCGCACAGCGTGCGGGCAAGTAAATAAAAAACATCCGGCAATCGTAATAAATACTTTGCGGCTTGCCAAAAGAAAAGGGAAAACTATGAACATCATGAATGAGGAAATCACCAGTAATAAGGTTTATCTCTGCGGACACATTGTCGGCGAACCGGTATATAGCCACGAGGTTTGGGGGGAGGGCTTTTATGACGCGTCGCTTTCGGTAAAACGTCTAAGTGGGCAGGACGATATAATTCCGCTTACGGTTTCGGAAAGGCTGCTAATAGGGCGGTCTTCGGCGGATGGTAACGCCGTTGCGTTGAATGGGCAATTCAGAAGCTACAACAAAATTGAAGACGGTAAATCGCGGCTGATTTTGACGGTATTCGTGCGCGAATTTATAGAAGCGGAGGAGAGCCGCAATCCGAATACCGTTGAACTTCACGGATATGTGTGCAAGCCGCCAATTTTTAGGGTAACGCCGTTCAAGCGCGAGATATGCGATATACTTATAGCGGTTAACCGCGCCTATAACAAGTCCGATTATATACCGTGCATAGCGTGGGGCAGAAATGCGCGGTATGCGGGAAACTTTGCCGTGGGTGACCGCGTGGAGGTAGCCGGACGCATACAGTCGCGCGACTATCAAAAATTTGTAGGTGAACAGGCGGTAAAAAAGACGGCTTTTGAGGTTTCAATAGGAAAAATCCTTTCAGATAACGGTTATATAGATATAAATCAATAACTTAATAATAAAATAAATTAAGCAATAAATAAATTAATAACATATTAAGTTATATATTTCCCCGTTGCTGTCCCTCCGATAAGGGACAGCAACGGGGAATTTTCTAATGCGGTCTGACAGCATGGGGCGCATTAATTCCGTGCAGATTTGTCATCCTAAACGAAGTTATATTCCGGGTGTGGACAATTCGCGGTGACACAATATTTTTTGGGAAGGCAAGTCTTAACCGCTGATTGTCCACTCCTTATATTCCGTGCCGATTGTCACCGTGAGCAGACCCATGAATAAGGTCGTAGTCGAAAGGTCCCCTTGCGCGAAGCCGCATACGCTTACGTCCACGGCAAAGTTCCCCCGCTTTGATTTGGCGAAGCCCCCGTTAAAATTTTTTCGTCGATGTCCTTTAAAGAATTGTATTTAACTTGCTTTATCTTCTAAATTAATATATAATACGTGCGCGAGGTGTGAATTGGAGATAGGAGTTTCTACCGCTACGTTTTTCGGCAAGGCATACACGGAGGACGCGCTCAAAATAATATCGGGGCTTAAAACCGGAGTCGCGGAGGTTTTCCTTGCGACTTTTTCGGAGTTTGAGCCGGAATTCGCGGATAGACTTTTACAAAACAAGCGCGCGGGGTTGAGAGTACATTCCGTGCATTCTTGCAACACAATTTATGAGCCGCAGTTATTCAACCGGAGTCCGCGCGCACAAGGGGACGCGTTTGTCTATTTTAAAAAGGTCATAGACATTGCGGCGGCGATAGGCGCCAATGCCAACACCTTTCACGGCGCCACGCGCAACAAATATTTGAGTGCGCACAACTACGATTTTAAAGCAGTCGGCTACGTCATGGAGGAGCTGATTAATTATTCGTCGGCAAAGGGCGTGGACGTTACGTTTGAGAACGTGTATTGGGCGATGTTTGCCGAACCGGAGTTTTTCCGCAAATTAAAGGAGTATTCGCCGCGTTTGCGTTCCTGTTTGGATATTAAGCAGGCGGTGCGGTCGGGGTATTCGGTCTATGAATATATAAAGGCGATGGGCGACACAATAAAAACCGTTCACGTATTGGATCTAACTGTCGACGGTGAAACCTGCCTTCCCGGCAGAGGAAGTTTTGATTTTTACGGGCTGTTTTCCGCGCTTTACGACGTAAATCCGGATGTACCCGTAATGCTGGAGCAATACCCGGAGGACTTTGCCGCCGCGTCCGAAATCGACGACGCGATAGACTACCTAAACGGCATACTGGCGCGCGTGAAGTAAACCGGCTTGTCCCAAACAATAAAAAATAAATCCGCAAAGGGGTTTTGAATATGGAAAAAGTATCAATAAAATTCGATTACAACAACATGATGAGTGAGTTCGTAGGGCGTCGCGGCATCAAACGCGAGGAAGTCGCGGCATTAAGCTCAAAGGCGCAGGAAGCGTTTTACGACGTAGGGCGCGAACGCGGGACCGGCATGCTTGGTTGGACGGAGCTTCCGTACAATCAGGAGGATGCGGTAAAGGATATTTTATCCGCCGCCGCCCAAATACGCGAAAGGTTTGAAAATTTCGTGGTATTGGGAATAGGCGGTTCGGCATTAGGACCCACCGCGGTATTCACGGCGCTTTGCCACTTCCGTTACAACGACCTGCCCAAAGAAAAGCGCGGCGGTCCGCGGTTTTTTGTCGAGGATAACGTCGACCCCGAACGCATGAACGCGCTTTTGGACGTGATAGACGTGGAAAAGACGTGCTTCAACGTCATTACCAAAAGCGGCGCCACAAGCGAAACTATGAGCCAATATCTCATAATAAGCGAGTTGCTTAAGGAGAAATTGGGCGACAAGTACCGCGACAACATAGTTGCTACCACGTCCGCCAAAAAGGGGAATTTAATTAAGCTTGCCGCCGACGAGGGTTTTAAAACCTTTTATATTCCGGAGGGCGTGGGCGGCAGATTTTCCGAGCTTTGCCCGGTAGGGTTGCTTCCCGCCGCCGTGTTGGGTATAGACATAAAGTCGCTTTTGGACGGAGCGGCGGCAATGGACGAGAAGTGTTCATCGGCTACATGCACCAAAAATCCCGCGCTCATGGCGGCTGTCTTACAGTATATAGCCATGGAGAAAAAGAGCGCCAACATTTCCGTAATGATGCCGTATTCGGACGCGCTCAAATACTTTGCCGACTGGTACTGTCAGCTTTGGGGCGAAAGCTTAGGAAAGGCTACGGACAAGCGCGGCGAAAAGGTTTACGCGGGGCAAACTCCCGTCAAAGCCTTAGGCGTGACGGACCAACACAGTCAGGTACAGCTTTATGTGGAGGGTCCGTTCGATAAGGTTATCACGTTTATAGCGGTGGATAAATTCAGAAGCGACGTAACCGTCCCCGCCGGAGCCGAGGCTTTTCCGGACGTGAATTTCCTATGCGGACACACGCTTCAAGAGCTTATAAACACCGAGAGAAAGGCGACGGAGTACGCGCTTACCAAAGCGGGTAGGATGAATAACGCAATAATATTGCCGGAAATAAACGCCTATACGGTGGGGCAATTGCTGATGTTTTTCCAACTGGAGACGGCTTATTGCGGAGCACTTCTCAACATTGACACCTTCAATCAACCGGGAGTTGAGGGAGGAAAAAACGCCACCTACGCGTTGTTTGAGCGTGCGGGCTACGAAGCAAAGAAAGCCGAAATTGATGCCGCGCCTAAGAAAAACGACAAATATATAATATAAACCGCAACACTAATTTACGCGGAATTATAATGAATTCGTCGACAAAAGTCGCCGGTAAAATCCGACACACGCCGCCGGTAGTCCGACAAAAGCCGACGATAAACCTGACATAAACTGTCGGTAAACCCGCCCACTGCGGCAAAGGTCGCAATGCCGAACATGAAAAACAAACGAAGCTATAATTTTTACGCGCTGCTGTCGCGCATGCGGTATATCGAAAGATGGCCTCTAATGCGCAATACTCAAAAGGAAAACATACTGGAGCACAGCGCGGATGTGGCGATATTCGCACAAGCGTTGGCAATCATCGACAACGAGATTTTTGGCGGCGACGCGGATGTAAATTTAGCCGGTTCGCTGGCGCTTTACCACGACGTTTCGGAGGTGATAACGGGCGACCTTGCGACACCCGTCAAATACTTCAATACGGAAATCAAGAAGGCGTATAAGGATTTGGAGCGCGTTGCGGAGGACAAGCTTATGTCCATGCTGCCGCTGGCGCTTGCCAAACGTTATGAAAAGCTAATGCGTCCGGACGTCGGTATATACGAGTACAAGCTTGTGAAAGCGGCGGATAAAATATCGGCATACCTAAAGTGTGTTGACGAGTTAAGTGCCGGCAACAACGAGTTTTCGCTTGCGGCGGATAAGCTAAGGTCGCAGATAGCCGAATTGAAATGCCGTGAAGCCGACTATTTTCTGGAAAACTTCACGGACGGATACGGCAAGCCGTTGGACACGCTGTAAACGAGTTTGGACAATCGCGGTGACGACTTGCCTGCCAAGAAAATATTTTATCACTGCGAATTGTCTACACCACTGTAAACAACAAAAACGATTTTAAGACTACGGAGAAATAATGCTTAAAATAACCGACTTACAAAAGCAATACACTGCCGGAAGCGTTGCAGTTTCGCACTTTAACCTTGACGTTAATGACGGCGAAATCGTCGCGCTACTGGGAAACGAGGGCTCCGGTAAAACCACCGTTCTTAAACTCATAGCGGGCGCCACGCCAAAAAGCGGCGGCACGGTTTTACTTGACGGCAATACGCCGGAGATGAAAGACATGATTATGGTCTTTGACGACCTTGCGCTCAACAAGGGGAAAACCTTGCGTAAAAACTTAGAATTTTCCTTAAATAAGCGCAATACAAGGAAGGACGTGGTTTCCACGCGCGTCGCGGCGGCGGCGGAATTTCTAAAGCTTACCCATCGTCTTGATTACAAGGTGAAGGAGCTTACGGAGTTTGAAAAGAGAAAGGGAGCGTTGGCGAGGCTACTGGTGCGTGATGATTATAAGCTTGTTTTGGTCGATGATATATGCGGAAAGCTAGGTACATCGGAGAGGCGTACGCTTTGGAATTATGCGCTCAGAATTCTGTCGAACCTAAGCGTGTCGGTGATTTTTTCCACGACGGAGCATAGCGAAGCGTATTCGCTTGCCGATAGAGTTGTGGCGTTGGATCACTCCGAGGTTAAGCAAATAGGAGCGCCGGATGCGATAATTGCGGCGCCGGCAAACGTGAGTGCTGCTAAATTAACTGATGGGCGGTATAATATAATTTCCGCGATTTTGATTGAAAACGGCGGTTTAGCGTTGAAAATAGACCAAGCCATCCTAAGTATAAAGGATTTAGCGCCGCGGCTTTGTTCGCGCGACTACATAGGAGAGAAGGTTTTGGTAGGCTTCACCGCGGACGCGACGGCACCATTTGAAAAGGGCGTAAAGGTTAGAGTACTCTACGAGGAAAAGGCGCCCGGAGGCAGATATTTGCACTGCATATACGACGAGGGCGCAATTCAGGTTTTCGATAAAAACAACGAAATAACGGACGGCGAATATTCCTTCCTTCCGTGGCGCGACAAGATATGCTTGTTCGACTTCGAAAACGAAAACTGCATATTGATTTAACATGATTATATTAGGCATAGACCCCGGGCTGGCTACTATCGGCTACGGAGTAATAAAATCGGAAAAGGGACAATTTACCGCTATAGACTGCGGCATAATCTCCACACCCGCAAAGATGTCCGTACCGGAACGGTTGAGCCTTATAGAAAAGGGAATTTTATCCGTCACGGAAAAATATTCGCCGGACGCGGCGGCAGTAGAGGAATTGTTCTTTACCAAAAACATAACCACGGGCATAACCGTGGCGGAGGCGCGCGGAGTTATTTTGCTTACGCTTTTAAAAAGCTGTAAGCAATTGTACGAGTACACCCCCAACGAAATTAAAAAAGCGGTTACCGGCTACGGCAGCGCGGACAAATTTCAGGTGCAACAGATGACGACGGCGCTTCTGCGGCTTGCGGAGATACCCAAGCCCGACGATGCGGCGGATGCTCTTGCTATCGCGCTGTGCCATGCGCAAACGGGACGACTTTCCGGCGCATTCAAAATGTAATGGCGTGTAAAATTCACTGTGATGACTTGCCTGCTAAGGAAATCTTTTCGGCTCTTTTTGGTTTAAAATTGCCTAAAAATATTTTGTCACCGTGAATTGTCTACACCCAAATGTAACAAGGAGCGGAATATATATGTACGCGTTTATAACGGGAACCGTAGCTGCGGTTGCCGAGGGACAAATCGTCCTTGAAAATAACGGAATAGGGTATGCCTTGCAGGTTTCCAACGGCACGGTTTTCGAGTGCGGCACAATAGGGAAAACCTTGCGGCTTTACACCTATCTTCAGGTAAAAGAGGACTTATTTTGTCTTTACGGCTTTGCGTCCGAAACGGAAAAAGACATGTTTTTGCGGCTTATAGGCATAAGCGGAATAGGACCTAAGGCGGCGCTTGCGGTGTTGTCCGGTTGCGACGTCAACACGCTTTCCGTGTGTATAGCGACGGGCGACGTGAAGACGCTTTCAAAGATAAAGGGCTTAGGCAAAAAGACTGCGGAACGGATAATTTTGGAGCTTAGAGAAAAGGTTGTCGACGACGGTTTGACGACGATGTTCGGCGAATCGGGAGCGAGCGGCGGAGCGGCGTCCGACGCGGTGAGCGCGCTTATTGCTTTGGGCGTGTCTAAAGCGGAGGCGGCGAAAGCCGTCGCGGAGGCGGCTAAGAAAACGGACAAGACGGACGAGCTTATAGCGCTTGCGCTGAAAAGACTAAGTTAAAAATTAGCACGCACGGATCGGCGCTTGCGCTGAAAAGACTAAATGTTAAAAATTAGCGCGTACGGACTAGCGCTTACTCTAGAAAAACCGCAAAATTAAAACACGCGGAACGGGATAAAAATGTTTGAAGACGACGAGAACAGACTGGTTACCGGCTTAAAGCTTTCGGACGACGACGCGGAAAATACTCTGCGACCGAAAACGCTTGCCGAATACGTCGGACAGGAAAAGATAAAATCTAATCTGTCCGTATTTATAGCCGCGGCAAAAAACAGAGGAGAAGCACTTGACCACGTGTTACTTTCGGGTCCTCCGGGTTTGGGAAAGACGACGCTGGCGCACATAATAGCCAACGAACTGAATGCTCAAATCCGCGTTACGTCGGGTCCGGCAATCGAACGCGCCGCCGACCTTGCCGCTATTTTGACAAACCTAAGCGACAACGATATACTTTTTATTGATGAAATCCACCGTTTAAACCGCAATATTGAGGAAATTCTCTATCCGGCGATGGAGGATTTTGCCTTGGATTTTGTGATAGGAAAGGGTCCGGGCGCAAGAAGCGTCCGCCTTGCCATAAAGAAATTTACTTTGATTGGCGCAACCACGCGCGCCGGCATGCTTTCCTCTCCCTTGCGGGATCGTTTCGGGGTACTGTTCCGTTTGGAGATATACCGCCCGGAGGAGCTTAAAGTGATAGTGCGGCGTTCGGCGGGGTTACTGGGCGTAAGCATAACCGACGACGCAGCTTTGGAAATTGCCTCTAGAAGCAGGGGGACGCCCCGTATTGCCAACCGATTGCTTAAGCGCGTACGCGATTTTTCGGAGGTTCAGGGCAAGACGTCGGTTAGCTTATTCGACGCGATGTCCGCGTTAGAAAAGATGGAAATCGACGCGTTGGGGTTGGACGTAATCGACCGCGTGTTACTGGAAACTATTATAAATAAGTTCAAGGGCGGTCCCGTGGGGCTTGACAATCTTGCGGCGGCAACGGGAGAGGAAGCCGCGACCATAGAGGACGTTTACGAGCCGTACCTAATGCAGTTGGGCTTTTTGGCGCGTACTCCGCGCGGACGCATAGCGCTTGCGGGCGCGTACGAACATTTAGGTTGTATGCCTCCGCCGGACGATAAGGCGCGTCAGCTGTCGATTTTCGAAAACAATTCCTTTAACGGCGACGTCAGCGGGGAAAGCGTCAACGGGGCAATCGGCGGAAACGGCAACAGTGATACCGGAAACGGAGCAACCGGAAACGGCGTTAACGGAAAAAACGGGGGCGGGAGCAATAACGGAAACCGATGAAAACCAAGGATTTTTATTACGATTTGCCGGAAGAGTTAATAGCGCAATTGCCGGCGGAGCCGCGTGACGCTTCGCGGCTATTGGTTCACGACGGCGCGACGGGGGAGATATTTCACCGTCGTTTTTACGATATAGGGCGCTATCTGCGTGACGACGACTTACTTGTCGTAAACAACACCAAGGTGATACCGGCGCGTCTGTTCGGCGTCAAGCTTGACGCAAGCGGCGTTGACGGCGGGGCGGCGGTGGAAGTTTTGCTTTTAAAGCGGCTTGACCTTACCAACTGGGAAGCGCTTGCCCGTCCCGGTAAGCGGATAAAAAAGGGAACGGTCATACGCTTTTCCGACGGGCTTACCGCCGTTTGTGAGGCGGACTGCGACGAGGGAGTAAAGCGCTTCCGCTTTGTTTACGACGGCGTATTCGAGGACATAATAAACCGTATAGGCGTGATGCCTCTACCTCCCTATATAAAGGAAGCCTTAAAGGAAAAATCACGCTATCAGACGGTGTACGCAAAAACGGACGGCTCCGCCGCGGCGCCCACCGCCGGCTTTCACTTTACGGAGGAGCTTATGGCTTCGCTTAAGGGCAGGGGAATAGAGTTTGCGGAGGTGCTTTTGCACATAGGGCTTTCCACCTTTCGTCCGGTCAAGTCGGACGAAATAAGCGGGCATAAAATGCATGAGGAATACTACGAGATAGGTGCGGACGCCGCCGACAAGATAAATCGCGCCAAAAAAGACGGGCGGCGCATAGTCGCGGTAGGCACCACTTCGGTAAGGACGTTGGAGAGCGCGTCGGACGAAAACGGTCTTTTACAGCCTTGTTCCGGCACTACGAGTATATTTATCCATCCGCCTTATAGGTTTAAAGTCGTAGACGCGTTGATAACCAATTTTCATTTGCCGGAGTCCACGCTGATAATGCTTGTGTCGGCGTTGGTCGGACGTGAGGAAGCCTTGCGTGTCTACGGGGAAGCCGTAAAGGAAAGGTACCGCTTTTTCAGCTTCGGCGACGCGTGCTTTTTTTACTAAGCAAAGCCACCGGTGTCACCCATTGGGAGCGGGTTTTCCCCGTGTCACCCGGAATGTAACCGCCACGCCTTATGGGAGCGGGTTCGTTAGACCGTCACCTTATAGGAGCGGGTTCGTTAGACCGTCACCTTATAGGAGCAGGTTCGTTAGACCGTCACCTTATGGGAGCGGGTTCGTTAGACCGTCACCTTATGGGAGCAGGTTCGTTAGACCGTCACCTTATGGGAGCGGGTTCGTTAGACCGTCACCTTATGGGAGCAGGTTCGTTAGACCGTCACCTTATAGGAGCGGGTTCTTTAGACTGTCACCTTGAGCGGAGCGCGGCATGCCGCGCGAAGTCGAACTGAGCCGACAAATTGCGAAAGCAATTTAGGCACTTTTGAAGTGTAAACGGAAAAAGTGCAGATAGGCGAGGGAAAGGTCCCCCTAATAGGTGCTTACCCTTTTACGCTACGTTTCCATGCAACGCGCATAAAGATTTCTGCGTATTAGGGTGACAATAAACAAAAAACTATGAGTGAATTCAAATACGATATAATAAAAGAATGCAAGCAAACCGGCGCGCGCATAGGCAGACTTACCACTCCTCACGGGATAGTGGAAACGCCTTGCTTTATGCCGGTCGGCACCATGGCGACGGTGAAATCTCTTTCGCCGGAGGAAGTCAAGGAAACTGGGTCGCAGATTATCCTTTCCAACACCTATCATCTGTACCTGCGACCGGGACACGGTATTATAGAGCGTGCGGGCGGTCTACACAACTTTATGCGGTGGGATAGGGCTATTTTGACGGACAGCGGCGGTTTCCAAGTGTTTTCGTTGTCGCGGCTCAGGAAGATAACCGACGAGGGCGTGGAGTTCAACTCCTTTATAGACGGTTCGACGCACTTTTTTTCTCCGGAAAAGTCCATTGAAATACAGCGTGCGTTGGGTTCCGACATCGTTATGGCGTTCGACGAATGCACCGAAAGCGGCATAAAAAAGCAAAAGGCGGCGGACGCGGTGGAGCGTACAATCAAATGGTTGGAGCGTTGCGCAAACACGCCTCTTCCCGAAACGCAAATGCTTTTTCCCATAGTTCAAGGCAACATGTTTGAGGATTTGCGGTTGGAGAGCTTGGAGCGTTCCATTCCGTACGCTAAATGCGGAATAGCAATCGGCGGGCTGTCCGTAGGAGAGGAAAAACCGGTTATGTACCGCATGTTGGACGTAATGCGTCCCTACTATCCCAATAATATGCCGCGTTACCTCATGGGCGTTGGCAGTGCGGATTGCATAGTTGAAGCGGTTTGTCGCGGCATAGATATGATGGACTGCGTGCTTCCTACGCGGATTGCCCGTAACGGCACGGCGATGACCATGCGCGGCGACCTGACTATACGCAACGCGGAATTTAAAGAAGATTTTTCCCCGGTAGAGGAGGATTGCGACTGTTACGCTTGTCGCAACTACACGCGCGCATACATACGTCATCTTATAAAAGCCGACGAAATTTTTGGCGGACGGTTACTTGCCATTCATAACATCCGATTTTTGATGAGGCTAACCGACAAGATAAAGGAAGCGATACGCGCCGATAGACTGGGCGATTTCCGCGAAGAGTTCTTCAAAAACTATGAAAACTAGCGGTTGGGCGTTCTCCTTGAAGCGCGCTTCAAAGCGATTTCCCGTCTGATGTCTTCGAAGAAAAAACGCTTTTTGACTGCCGATTTCCGGTTTTGTGCGATATAACTAAAATTTTTACGCATGCGGAATGTTTACTTAATTAATATATCTTTTATAAACTTGTATTTTGCTTGCATTATTTTTTGAAATAAGGTAATATATATACATATCCGCAAAAATGCGGAAAGGACGCGGTTAAAAAAATCCGCGCGTAATAAGGAGTATTTATAAATGTTCGGTACAACGCTTGCTTTGGACACACAATACACGATGCTGATTATTTTAGGCTTATTTTTTGTGGTTATGATGGTCATGACTGTCATTCCCCAAAAGAAGCGCAAAAAGCAACAACAAGAAATGATGAGTTCATTGGGTATAGGCACTAAGGTTATGACGATAGGGCGTATGATAGGCACGATTGTTGCCATCAACAACGCGGAAAATCAAATTATCTTGAACGTCGGCTCCGATGAGAACCCCACTCTTATCACAATCGACAGAGGCGCAATCGGCATGGTCGTTAACCCGACGATAGTTTCCGCTTCATCCGACGATACCGTGGATGATAACCTCGTAATTGATTCTTCCGACGCAAACAGCGACGATACGCAAGCATAAAAGTACGATAATAACGGGGCGGTATCGGTCGCCTTGAATTCTTTGGATATACCCGTGTTATACGGGTTATGCCGCCAATTTTTGAATACCGCCGACAAAGGTTTTAGGACGCATGTCTTAAGCCGGAGTTTACGGAAGATAAAGGTTCTAGGGCGCAGTCCTAAGCTAGAGTTTACGGCAGATAAGGGTACCGGCAGAGAAGTTTGGTAATCTAAGTTACGGTTTAGATGAAAAATTTTAACCTCGAATTACTGTAGACAAGGGCGCGGATAATATTATCCGACACAAACCGCTTAAAAGCGGGTGTGCGGTTAATCCGTTAAAATTACATATGATAATAAGGCTTAAAATTGCCCAAAGGCACCCTCCGTTGAATTTTTCGACGGAGGGTGCCCTTTTTTTGGGTGTGGACAATCTCTTTTTTGTCGCTACGATATTTATAAAAACTTAATTACACAACAATAACATCAACCGAACCGCGCATGCATATCCTTAATGGGGGAGTGATGACGGCATGAAAAAAGACGGAAATGCGGTAAAGTTTTTTATAGCGGATACGGTAAAAACGACGTTAATAGCGCTCATTGTATCGCTTATTTTGATTTTGTTATTCGCGTTTATAGTAAAAGCGGCGGGCATCGGTGAAAACGTGATTACGCCGGTAAATTATGTGATTAAATTTATAAGCATACTCGTAGGCGCGATTTTAGGCATTTCAAGAAAGAAGGACGGCGCGCTTAAGGGTGCGGCGGCGGGAGCGCTTTATATACTGGCGGCTTTTACGGTATTTTCGCTTTTGGGCGGAGGCTTCGACGGCGCGCGGTTTAATTTTATAGACCTTGCGGGCGGCATAGTTTCGGGGGCGATATGCGGCGTAATAGCCGTAAATTTTAAAAAAGAGGTCCGGGTAAGCAAGGCGCGCGTTTAATTGCCGCACTTTACCTTGACACCTCTAAGCGCCCATGCCAACACGCCCTATGACATGTGTGTGGACAATCCTCTGTGACAACTTGCCGGTCAAGAAAATATTTTGTCATCGCGAATTGTCCACGCCCATGATATGATTTTTTCCGTACGGTAAAAATGCCCGAAGACATAATCAGGTTGCATTTCACACGGGGCGCCATGATTTTTTTGCAGTACTGTAAAAGTAGCCCGTCAATACGCTTGAAAAAAACGGCGGGTTGTGGTAAAATTAATTCACAATTAACAAACAAAGACGCGCTTCTGACAACGCTCCGACGGAAATGATGCGCGGACGGAGAAAATAATATGAAACATTTCACAAAAGTAGTCGTTTCTTCCATGAAAAAGGACGGTAAAATCGGTTGCGGAGAATGTCAATCGAGTTGCCAATCCGCTTGCAAAACAAGCTGTACGGTAGGCAATCAGTCTTGTGTCAACAAGGACGAAAAGATAATGGTCAAGGAAACCGGCAATAAATAAGACGGCAAATCCCTACACCGATAATTCTCACTCCGGATTTTCGTACCGCGAAACGCCGCTTTTGAGTGAATGACTTATAATGTCGGGGTGTATACAATCCTCGTTGACGACTTGCCGGCTAAGAAAATCTTTTCGGCTCTTTTAGATCTAAAACCGTCTGAAAATATTTTGTCACCGTGAATTGTCCATACCCTAACGTCGGATAGCGCAATGGTTTTTGCTTTTTCAGCGACCGTGAAAGACGGCGCCGTCGGTTATTATATTTGGGACAGCGAAAGCGGCAGTCTGCTCCGTGAGGGTCGGGCTGCTTTTTTAGTATGTAAAAACCGCTTTCAAACGCTTGACGACGAAGAAAGGGCGGCGTTTGCGGAAATTTCCGCGAGCGAGCGCGCGGAGATAGAGGTGGAACTGGACGAGTTGGAAAAGGAAGGCACGATAGGGGGTAAGGACACGCCGCTAAAGCTTCCGTTTACGGGGGATATAAAGGCGCTTTGCCTACACATCTGCCATGATTGTAATTTGCGTTGCCGCTATTGCTTCGCTGCGGAGGGAACCTATAATACCGCGCGCGATTACATGACGTTTGAAACCGGCAAGGCGGCGTTGGATTTTCTTTTCGTGCACAGCGGGCGTAGAAAAAATTTAGAAGCCGATTTTTTCGGCGGAGAGCCGTTAATGAACTTCGGCGTTGTAAAAAAAATCGTCGCCTACGGCAGAGAAACGGCGGCGAAATTCGGTAAAAATATCGGTTTTACCATGACGACAAACGGCGTGTTGCTTAACGCGGAGGCGCGCGAATACCTTAACCGCGAAATGGACAACGTGGTTATTTCCATAGACGGACGGCGCGAGGTACACGACGCGTTGAGAAAAACGCCCAACGGCAAGGGTTCGTATGACACCGCCGTAAAAAACGCCTTAGAATTTAAGCGGATACGCGGAAATAAAAAATATTACATACGCGGCACCTTTACAAGAAACAACCTAGATTTTGCCTCCGACGTGTTGCACCTAAATGATTTGGGCTTCGACCAAATATCACTTGAGCCGGTTGTGCTTGACCCGTCCTCTCCGGAGGCTTTCTTGCCGGAGGACTACGCGGTTATACTTGCGGAATACGATCGATTGGCGGCGGCGTATTCGGAGCGGCTTAACACGCCCAAACGCTTTAATTTCTTCCATTTCATGTTGGACTTAAACAAGGGACCCTGTGCGATAAAGCGCCTAAAGGGTTGCGGAGCCGGTGAGGAATACTTAGCCGTTTCTCCGCAAGGGGAAATTTATCCGTGCCACCGCTTCGTGGGCGGAGATAAGGCGTACCGCATGGGGGACGTACACACGGGCGCGTTCGACCGCGATATACAAAAAAACTTCGCCGACGTGAGCGTGTACTCTAAAAAGGAATGCGCGTCATGTATAGCCAAGTATTATTGCAGCGGCGGTTGCGCGGCGAATTCGCTGTTCTTTGCGGGCGGGCTTGACAAACCGCACAAGGAAAGCTGCCTGCTTATGAAGAAGCGCTTCGAGCTGTCGCTTGCGCTTGCCGCGGAGAATTCACAATCGTCAATCTAAGCGTAGTTGAAAAGGAAGGCGGACGGATAAGTTACCGCTAAACGGGAGCGGATTTTCCCGACTGTCACCTTGAGCGCAGTCAAATTCCGCGTCCGTTGTCATGTTGAGCAAAGTCGAAACATCACCTATGTCGTAGATGCAAGCGCTTCCGTCCACGGCGAAGCCGCCGCAATTGCGCCGCATACGCTCCGCGAACGGCGAAAACAGTGCCGTTACGGAGATATGTGTATAATTTCCGTTAAATTTTCCGAAAATTGACTTATCTATACTTGACTATTATAATTAAGTAACTTATAATCTATAAGTAACTTTTTGCGCGCATGGCGGATATACCGCACACGTGCGCGCGTTACGTAGGAGGCAACCTCGGTGAGCAAAAAGAAATCAATCGCGGTTTTCGCGATAGCGGGGATATTCATCGTTCTTATGGCGGTGTTCGGAGTTATAAGCTTCGAATCCGGCTTATACGATTATACCGGCTATGTAAAGACCATTAAACTGGGTTTGGATTTGGCGGGCGGCGTAAGTGCTGAGTTTACCGTCGTAGCCGACGGCGACGAAAATTTCGACGCAAGAGTAACGGGTACGCGTGATAGCTTGGAGTCGTTGCTTGTGTCTAAGGGTTACTCGGAAGCGCAAGTGACCTATCAGAACGGGCGTATGCGCGTTGAGGTTCCCGACGTGGACGACCCCGACCGCGTTTTCGACCTTATCGGTCGTCCGGCAAGTTTGGAGTTTAGGAGCGCGGCGGATTACGCAAGCGGCAATCTCCTTATCGAAGGGAAGAAGCATTTAGACTCTGCGGCGGTTACGACCGACGAAAACGGCGGCTATGCGGTAGGGCTTAAATTCAACAAAGAAGGCACCGAAGTATTTGCGCAGGTTACCACGGAGTATCTCAATCAAGCGATATTCATCTTCGTAAACGGCGAAAATATATCGGGTACGAACGGTATTAACGTGCAGTCGGCGATTGTCAACGGCAACGCGATTATAACCGGCGACTACGATTATCAAGCGGCAAACGATTTGGCGACTAAGCTTGAAGCGGGTACATTCGGAGTTACCTTAGAGATTATCGAAAGCAACTTGATTAGCGCAACGCTGGGCGCCGAAGCAATTAAAACAAGCTTGATAGCCGGCGCGGTAGGCGTTCTGTTGGTCTTCATCTTTATGGTGTTGGTGTATAGAATGCTAGGCGTGCTTGCGGACATTGCGCTTTCCATTTATATTTTGATAATTCTTTGGTTTTTCGCGGTGTTCCCGTGGGTTCAGCTCACGCTCCCCGGTATCGCGGGTATCCTGCTTGGTATAGGTATGGCGGTAGATGCGAACGTCGTTATTTTCGAAAGAATAAAAGACGAGTATAAAAACACCGCAAAGGCTATACCGTCGGCGATAAAATCCGGCTTCAGGCGCGCGGCGGCGGCGATTATCGACGGCAACGTCACGACCATAATCGGCGCGGTTGTGCTTTGGTTGGTGGGTACGGCGTCTATACAGGGCTTCGGAATAACGCTTTTCATAAGCATTCTGGTGTCAATGTTCACGGCGCTTCTTATCACGAGATTGCTCATAAACTGCACGCTGCCATTCAACAGCGAAAGCGAAAAATTGTACGGACTTAAAAAGGCGGAGGTGGTTACCGATGAAGAATAAAAGTGCTTTTTTGGAAACGGTAAAAACTGCGCCTATAAGCGCGAAATGGCGGATTTGGTTTATAATTCCCATTCTCATTATAGTAGCCGGTTTGATGACGTTCTTTATCAAGGGCGGTCTTGCCGACGACCTTTCAAAGGGTGTAAACGCGGGTATCGACTTTACCGGCGGCACGATTTTGACGGTGCGTTTGGGTAACGACGAAATTGACAACAACAGAGATTTTCACGAGGAACGCGTTCGTTCCGTCGTAGAAACCGCCGGCGGTAGCGTTACCTACGTGCAGAAGGCGACAGGTACGGCAAGCGAGAACTCCGCACTGGAATTCAGATACCAAAATATCGGGAACACCGACGCGGAAGCCGACCTCAAAAACAAGGAGATAAGAAACGCCGTTGAGGCACTGTATTATCCCGAAGGCGGCACCCCCGTAAACTTTATCACTTACAGCGCTATTTCCGCTACGGCTTCGCAATCGTTGATAAATAAGACGATACTTGCGGTAGCGATATCTATGGTTCTTATCCTTATATATATAGTTATAAGGTTCGAACCTATGAGCGCGATAGCCGCGATAGTGGCGCTTATCCACGATATAGCGATGGTGTTCGCAATTACGGCTATAACCGGCTTGCAGATAAACAGCTCGTTTGTGGCGGCGATAATCACGATTATATCCTATTCTATCAACAACACCATAATCATATTTGACCGCGTGCGCGAAATTAAAAAGCCCTACGGCAAAAAGGCGCGCTTCAACTATGAGGAGGTCGGCGACCAAGCAATTCGCAGCACCGTCAACAGGTCCATCTATACGACCTTGACCACGTTGTTCGCAATCGTCATTTTGGCAATCATAGGCGTGCCGGCAATACGCGAGTTCACGCTTCCCATAATAATCGGTTTGCTTGTCGGTCTATATTCGTCATTGGTAGTTGCGACGCCGTTGTGGTGCTTGCTCATGCGTTGGGCGGAGAACTTCTCCATAAAGCGCGAGCGCAAGAATAACCCCGCGTATGTTGCGGCGGACGGCGATGTAAACATCGTCAAAACCCAATCCGGCTATGTTGCGGTAAAATCCAAAGATGAAAAGGATGTTGCCGACGGTGAAGCCGTAGCGCCGAAGTCCAAAGCTAAGAAGCCGGAGTATAAGCACATATCCTATAAAAGCAAGAAAAATACTAAGTTTAAGAAGTAGTATGCGGCGAACGCGCGGCTTGTCCGATTGAGTGTGAAGCGGTGGAGTTAGTCTGCCGGAGTAAGGCTTAACGCGTCCGCAAATTGCCTAAACCAAAATAACAACAGTGCCATTCTCCGATAGGGAATGGCACTTTGCCTACTAAAAATATGAAATATTTAGCGATGCAAACCCGACCGTGCGTCGGGGCAATCGTTTTGTGGGTCTACTAAAAATATGAAATATTCAGCGATGCAAACCTATAACGACGAAGCCGCCGCCGCACTTTCCGGGGCGACGGGTTTTTCGCCGCGGTTTTGCGGATTGCTGATAGACCGCGGAGCGGATACGCCGGAAAAGGTAAACGCCTTTTTAAAGCCTTCCGTTTCCGGACTGTCCGACCCGTATCGAATAGCCGGTATGGATGCGGCGGCGGCGCGTCTTTTCCGCGCGTTAAAAAACCGCGAAAAAACGGTTATTTACGGCGACTATGACTGCGACGGAATATGTTCTATATCCATGCTCATGCTGTGCTTCGGGAAGGAGCTTCCGGATTTGGAATTTTTTATCCCCGACCGCAATTTGGACGGCTACGGCATGAGTATGCGACTGCTACAAAGCATAGTCGAAAAATCAAAGCCGTCGCTGATTATAACGGTGGATACGGGCATAACGGCGGTTGACGAGGCGGTTTATTTGAAGTCCTTAGGCATAGACCTCATTGTAACCGACCATCACGAGCCGCAAGGAGTATTGCCGGACGCGATAATCGTAAACCCGAAGGTCGAAAAAAAGGGCTTTTACGAATTTTGCGGCGCGGGCGTGGCGTTCAAGCTCATAGAGGCGGTCAAGGGCAGAGAAAAGGCGTTGGAGTACGCGGATTTAGCCGCGCTGGCCACGATTGCCGATATTGTGCCGCTCAACGGCGAAAACAGAATTATAGCGGCGCTTGGGCTGAAGTCCATAAACAAGAAGCCGCGCTTAGGTATAGAGCTGTTAATCAACAACGGAGAGTCTAACAAGGGCGGTGCGCGCAAAACCGACGCCGGTGATATAGCCTTTAAGCTTGCGCCGCGGCTCAATGCGGCGGGGCGTATAGACCACGCGGCAAAGGCGGTGGAACTGTTTTTGTCGGAGGATTACTTCTTGTTGAAGTGCCTTGCGGGGGAGCTTTGCGCCGACAACCGCGAACGGCAGGAGCGTTGTGAGACCATAATAGCCGATGCAAAGGCGTTGCTTGCCGCTGCGGGAGTTGCCGACCGCGCGATAATAATGTTGTCAAGCCCCCTGTGGGACGCAGGTATATTGGGAATAGCCGCGGCGCGCTTGACGGAGGAATTCGACCGTCCGACGATACTGTTTTCGGAGAGCGACGGGTTTTTAAAAGGTTCCGCCCGCAGTGTGAAAGCCGTCAATATTTTTGAGCTTTTGAAGCGTTTTTCGCGGCTTTTTGAGAAGTTTGGCGGACACGCTCAAGCGGCGGGTTTGTCGCTAAAAGCGGAAAATTTGCCGCTTTTTGAAGCGGAAGCCGAAAAATATTTGCATTCCGTAATAGGTGCGCGCGATGCGGAGACCGTTTGCGACGCGGAGCTTACCGTAAACGGCGCGGACATCGGGTTCGCTAAGGAACTGGAGCTTTTGGAGCCGACCGGTTACGGCAACCGCAAGCCACGTTTTTTTCTAAGAACGGACGGGTTGCGCTTTCAGCCGATAGGCACTACGAAGCACTTAAAATACCGTGAAAAGGATTTCGAATTGGTAGGATTTAACCGCTCCGACGAAGCGCTTGCCCTTTCGGGTAAATGTGTAATAGAATTTTCATTGGGCGTGAACGTGTTCGGGAATGTAGAATCCGCGCAGGGCATTATCCGCGCGGTCACGCCGGAGCCTACGGGAGAGGACTACGACCTTACAAACGCATACATAAAAGCGCTGTCACTTACGGAAGAAAAAGAAAATATAAGCCAAGCCGACGTTAAAACCGCCGGAAATAAAAACGGTACCCGCGCCGGGACACAAGACGGCACACGCGCAAAGGAAGACCGCAAGGACGGAGGGGAACCCGTAAGCGGCGCAAGCACAAGGGAAGACCGCAAGGACGGGGAGAAAACCGTTTTACATGAAACTTCGCGTCCGGCAAAGGCGGTATATACCGACAATATTTATTCGGAGGCGGAAAAATATTCGCGTACCGGCGAGGGCAACCTTTACGTAGCATTCTCAAACGTGACTTATCGGACGTTTTTAGCAAGCCGCGCGGAAGCCGTGGAAGCGTTGTCTGTGGCGGTTTCGGCATCCTTAAATCCGATAAACAGGTTGGCATTGGTGCCGCCGCACGATTTTCCGTGGGGCTATTACGAAAAAATATTTTTTTTAGAAGCACCCCCGTCGGAAGCCTACCTAAACGCGGTATTGCGTTCGGCGCGGCGTGACGTAACCGTGTCGACGGACAAAAAATATTTAGACGTAGCGGATATTCCGTCCGATGCCGAGTTGAGAGAATTTTATACGCGGTTGCGCGCGCATGACGGAAAAAGGGCGGAAAAAGAGGGTTTTAGCAAGCTTTTTGCGGGTGCGGCGCCCGGGTGGAGCGTCTTCAAAACGGAGGCGTCCGCGGCGGTACTTGCGGAATTAAAGCTGATAGACCTAAGCGGCGGCATGTTGAAGGTGTTTTCAAATAAAACTGCATTGGAAAACTCCGCACTCTACGTAAACCTAAGAGCGCTTCATAAGTAAACTATGGGAGTGAAAAATCCCTAAACTATAATAAAAGAATACGCGCCGCAGATAAACGGTAAATGCTTGCAAAAAACGGAAGCGCGGCAATCGAAAAACTACGAAAAAAAAGTACTTACAAGGAAAGTAACTCCTTAAAAAAAGTATCGAAAAAACTACGAAAAAAAAGTACTTATATATAAGATAACTCCTTAAAATAAGTATCAAAAAAGTATCAAAGAATACGGCGGAAGCCGGAAATTACGTACAAGGGCGACCGAGGTCGGGAGGGAACACGGCTATGGATTCCGAAAAATTATTAGAGGTTATAAAGGAGCGTTTCCCCACGCAGTTTGAGGAAATTAAAAAGGCGTACGACTTCGCAAAAGCCGCGCACGAGGGACAAAGGCGTATCTCCGGAGAGGAGTACATCATACACCCGTGCGCCGTCGCGGAAATTTTGCTTGTCTTCGGCATTGTGGACCACTACATGCTGATAGCCGCCTTTTTGCATGACGTTTTAGAGGATACCGAAACCACGGCGGAGGAAATAAAAAAAGAGTTCGGCGATAAAATTTTAATGATAGTCGAAGGGCTTACCAAGCTGTCAAAAATCAAGTACAACAACAACGAGGCAACCAAAGCGGAAAATATAAGGAAAATTTTCTTCGCTATGGCAAAGGACGTACGCGTTATACTTATAAAGCTTGCCGATAGAGTTCACAATATGCGTACGCTAGATGTGCGCACCCACGAAAAACAAATCGAAACCGCGCTTGAAACATTGGAAATTTACGCCGGACTTGCCGGACGTTTAGGCATTTCATTTTTCAAGTGTGAGCTTGAAGATTTAGCCATGAAATACCTTTATCCGGAGGACTACAAATTTATAGGCGACTACGTAAGGGAAATAAAGGAAAAACACAGCTTTGCATTGGAAGCGGTGAGCGGCGAAATAAAGGAAAAATTTAAAGAATACAAGATTGACGGAGAGGTCAGCGGCAGATATAAGCACCTGTACAGCATTTATAAAAAGCTGAAAAAGAACAAGGATATTAAGGATATTGCGCAGATATACGACCTAATCGCAGTACGCGTCATAGTGCCGGACAACGAAACCTGTTATCACATGTTGGGCGTGGTTCACGGCATGTGGAAGCCCATTCCCGATCGCATAAAGGACTACATCGTCGTACCTAAGGAAAACGGTTATCAATCCCTGCATACCACGGTTATGACGGAATTTAACCTTACCTTTGAGATACAAATCCGCACGTTTGAGATGCACAAGATTGACGAATACGGCGTCGCTGCGCACTGGAAGTATAAGGAAGGGACATTAGGCGACGAAAGCGAATTGGACGATACGGTTCGTTGGATACGCGAGGTTTTAGACACGCAGAGGGACACCGCTCCGGAGGAGTTTTTGGACTCTCTGAAAATCGACTTAAAGGACCACGTTTTCGTGTTTACGCCGAAGGGCGACGTGTACGACCTTCCGGAAGGCTCTACTATAATCGACTTTGCGTACGCCATACACAGTCAGGTGGGCAACAAGTGCGTAGGCGGTCGTATCAATAAGAAGATGTCGACCATAAGCACAAAACTCAACACCGGCGATATAGTGGAAATACTCACGTCAAACAGCAGTAAAGGACCCTCTTCGGATTGGCTTAAAATTGCCAAAACAAACGCCGCCCGTGTTAAAATCAAGCAGTTTTTCAAGAAGGAACACCGCGATGTCAATATAGCGCGTGGCAGAAACATGCTGGAACACGAGGCAAAACGGCGCGGCTATGCGCTTTCGGAGTTGTTTTCGGAACAGTATTTGGATTACATGTCGAATAGGCAGCGGCTTCCCTCCGCAGACGACATTCTTGCCGCGGTGGGTTACGGAGAGCTAACCACCAATCAGGTGATTTTAAAGGCTTCGGAATACTGCAAGCCGGCGGAACCGCCGCCGGTTCAAGAAATTGTTCCGCCTAAAAAGTCCGCCGCCAAAAAATCGACGGGAGGCGTACTCATCAAGGGTTCGGACGGTTTTTCGGTCAAGCTTGCGCACTGTTGCAAGCCGGTACCGGGTGACCCGATTGTGGGCTATCTTTCGCGCGGACACGGCGTAACCGCTCATAAGTCGGACTGTCCCAACTTAAAGGGCTTCGAGGCGGAGCGGCTCATTGAGGCTTCGTGGGACATAAAAGGCTCCGGCACCTATACCGCGTCGTTTAACATCGTGGCGGAAAACCGCACGGGCATACTGGCGGAGGTTACGGCGGTCATCAGCAACCGCAAAATATCCATAGTCGGCGCAAACATAAACACCAACACAGTGGACGGCACCGTGATTATGAATATCTCCGTAGAGATTCACAACGCGGAGGAGCTGGCGGACTTACTTGTTAAAATCAGGGCGTCCTTCCGTGAGATAATCGAAATAAGAAGATAAAATTTTTTTCGGCGTCGAAAAAAAACAAACAATATTTTTTCTAGAGTAGTGTTTCGGAACGGTTGAGATACCGCAACGTGGTCAAAAAAATAAAAAAAAATTTTCGAAGGCAGTACGTCGGAACGGTTAAGATACCGCCATGTAGTCGAAAAAAAATTAAGGAGGTTTCCTCATGAAATACACAACGGTAATTGTCGGCGATTTGGGCAATAACTGCTACCTCGTCAAGGACGACGCGGGACGCGGATTTATAGTAGACCCCGGCAGTGAGTTAGATAAAATCAAGGAAGCCGTAAGCGCGTTCGGGTTAACGCCGCTAGCCGTGCTGTTGACGCACGGTCACTACGACCACATGAATGAGGCACATTATTTTCAAGCGCAGGGCATTCCCGTATACGTACACTCGGACGACGAGGTTAAATTGCATACGTACAAGGGCATGTCGCTATGGGCGGGCGTGTCGCACAACGGCATTCGCGCGGACGTCACGCTGTCCGGCGGCGAAGCCTTAAAGTTCGGCGACTTGCGCGTGGAGGTTATTCACACGCCGGGGCATTCCGCCGGGGGAGTGTGTTACAAATGCGGCAATTTGCTTTTCACAGGCGATACCGTTTTCAAGAGGGATTACGGCAGATACGACTTCTACGACGGCGACTTCAAGACGCTCAAAAATATGATAGTCAATAAGCTTTTTAACTTGAACGGCGAATACGAGGTTCTTCCCGGACACGGCGACGCCAGTACGCTTTCCTATGAAAAAAAGTTTAATCCTATCCTCATGGATACCGGTACGGACTGAAACGGGAAAGAATCCACACTGACGCATTGCACAAACAAACCGCCGGGGAAATAACGGTATTACGAAAAATGATTGTTAAAACCGCATTCGAAAAATACGACAACGATATACAGGAGCTTGTGAAGTCATTTGAAATGATGGGCGACACCGGCAATTATTCGCTATTTGTCGACGGCGGTTGGCGGAGCGACGACGAGTTCAACGTAACCGTTACCGGCGACGCATTCGGAAACTTCATAAAGGTTTATAGCTTCAAGGTAACCGACACGGATAGGCTGTATGAGGGCGGTTCGCTGTCCCTTGCGGCGGACGCGGTCGCGAAGCGGTTGGAGAAGCGGTATTTAAAGATAGCGTTATACCGCACGATGAGTTTTTTAACGGGAATAAATTTACCTTACGGGGCGCTTACGGGCATAAGACCCTCAAAGCTGTACACGGAATTAAAGGGAACCGGACTCGTCGACGATATTTTTTCAAAGGACTTTTCGGTATCTCCCGACAAGCTTTCACTTATCAAAAAAATTGCGGAAAATCAGGAAAAATCACGTCCCGAAAGCGACAAATGCGTCAACGTATTTATAAATATTCCGTTTTGTCCCACTAGGTGCGCCTACTGTTCGTTTATCTCCGCCACGACGGCGAAATACGCGGATAAATTGGAGTACTACAAGGATTGCCTTATAAAAGAATTGGCACTGCTTAAAACAATCGTAGACGAAAATAATTTTGTTGTCCGTAGCGTTTATGTCGGGGGCGGCACGCCCACGTCGTTTTCGACGCCGCTTCTTTCGGAAATTTTGGCGACGGCGGCGGACTTTAACCCGCGGGAATTTACCGTGGAAGCCGGGCGTCCCGATACGCTAAACGCGCAAAAGGTCAAGGCGCTTAAGGCGGCGGGCGTAACGCGTGTTTCCGTAAATCCTCAGACATTCAACGACAAAACGCTGGAGACGATAGGCAGAGCACATTCTGCAGAAGACACGGTTAAAGCGTTCAAACTCACGCGTAAACATTTTATCACGAACATGGACTTAATTGCCATGCTTCCGGGAGAGGATTTTTCCGACTTTAAATACAGCCTTGACAAGGCGGTTTCGCTTGCGCCCGACAACATAACCGTGCATATGCTTTCCATGAAAAAGGGTTCGGTTTTGAAGCTTTCCGACTATAAGGTGGAGAACTCCGCTTTAGCGTCGCAAATGATTGACTACGCGGCGGAAGCCTTGCGCGTCGCCGGCTACAATCCTTATTATATGTACCGTCAAAAATACGCCGGCGGCAGCTTAGAAAACACGGGCTATGCGCGCCATGGCAAGGAATGCGTATATAATATTGATATTATGGAGGAGCGTACCTCCATACTTGCCGCGGGCGCGGGGGCGATTTCCAAAAAGTTAATTCCGGCGGAGAATCGCATAGAGCGTCAAGCCGATTTCAAGGGCATAGACGACTATTTGAACCGCTTTGAAGAGGTTCTTGAAAGAACCCGCAGTTTATGGAAAAAGTCCTAAAATTTATTTTTATTTTTTGCGGCTATGTCGATGTAATAAATTACCTAAAATATGTAATAAACGGATTGCAAAAACGGAGTGAGTGTGGTAATATCTAAATAATGAGTTCGGCAGACGAATTCTCAAACGGAGGAAAAATTCAACAATGAAGAAAAGAAAGCTTTTTATCACCACGGCTATTCTAGCGCTCGTACTTATATTGGCGTTGGCTTTGACGGCTTGTACGGGAGGAGAGGTAACCGGAGAAATAACCAATTCCGAGGACTGGAATAAGGCGTTAGATGCTACCGTCGCCGCGCTTACAGCGGCGGAGCCGAACTATTCGATGACCATGGAAATGGTGGAAGACGGTTACATAGTTGGCGTGGACATTAAGGTTGCCGGCAAGTCGGCTTCCGGGCTTATGACGGAAACCTCCGGCGGCAAGGAAACAATTTCAGAAAAGTTTATAGTTATAGGCGGCGAGACCAAAAACGACGGCTATACATGGGACGAAGACGTGCAAAAATGGGAGTATGAGGAACTGTCCGAAATCGAAGCCGACGAAATGCTAGATTCGGTGAACGGTGACTTGTACGGTTATACTGAGTTCTTTGACCTTATTAAGGATAGATACGAATTTTTCGATTATAGCGTTGAGAGAGCCGAATATGTTATCAACTTAGAAAGAGTTCGTGCTTCCCAAGAAGACAGTGAGGATTTTGAGGATGTACCCGAAGACGCGGACATGTCAATATCCTTTAGAAATGGTAAGGTAACGAAAATTGCACTCTCTTCAGATTCGGAAAGAGCAGGTGTCGCTATTTATTTTACATTTGGCGGAATTACCGTGCAAGCACCCGCGGATAAGGACGTAATATATCCTACCGAAAATAAAAAGGGCGATGCCTTGGCAAATTCGGCGGCATGGAACGCCGCGATTAACGCGACAAGAGCGGAAATCAACGCAGAAGACGGAAACTATTCGTTGGTAATGAGTATGACGGCGAGTGGACCGGTTTCCATTGACGCGGAAATTCGGGTTGACGGTAATTCCTATTACGGATACGCAAAAACCGTTTATGCCAGTACGGTTGCCGAAGATAAATTTATGATTATCGACAACGAAGACGGAACCTTTGACGTCTATTTATGGGATTTCGATCAGGAAAAGTGGTTATATTCCACAATTGATGAGGACGATGAGTTCTTTGACGAAGACCCTTTGGCAAACATAGCCATCGCGTATGAATCATTATGTGATGCCATGCTAAATAAATACAGCTCATTTGATTTTGACCCGGAAACCGGCGCTTATGTAGTCAAACCCGGCAGTGCGGCTGCAACAGTCGGCACCGGCGGACATGCGGAGCTTTATTTTAAAAACGGAAGGCTTATCGAATTGTCCATGGATGGCTCCGGGTCAATAGTATTTATGGAGTTCGGGTTCGGAGATATTGAAATAACCGCTCCCGACGCAGAGGATGTAATATCGGCGTAAAAAGCTAAATAAAGCTTAAACGCACCGGTGTAACACCGGCATAAAATGCTCAAAAAGTTTAACATGCGAAAACGCCGCCCCTTAAATCGGGCGGCGTTTTTATATGGTGGGGTGTAGTGTTTCTTTCACGTGTCACCTTGAGCGGGGCGCGGCATGCCGCGCCCCGCTCAAGGTGACAACGTGTGCTGAGTTCGATTATGCACAAGGTGTAGCGCTCAGGGTGACACGAAGGGAACCCCGCCGGCACGTTGCTCTCGTCGTAAAACTCTGCAAAAAGTCTTATTCTAGCAAAAATTTGGCGCCCCACGTTTAAAACGGTTTACAAGCCGTATAATTTATGGTATATTACTTTCGTACTTTAACCAAGGTTTTACGAATACGGGAAACCTCCGACGTTCTACTTTGATTAAAGCGAATTATTTATCCGAATATAAGGAGGCTAATTAAGCATGGATAAAATTAATAAGCAAGATATAATTGCTACCTACGGAAGAGTGGAAGGGGACACCGGTTCGCCGGAAGTCCAAATTGCGTTGCTTACGTCGCGCATTAAACTTTTGAACGAACATCTTGCCACTCACAAGAAGGATTTCCATTCAAGACGCGGTTTGCTCATGATGGTAGGTCGTAGAAGAAATCTTCTCAACTACCTCAAAAACACCGATATTGAGCGTTACAGAGCTATCATACAGAAGCTCGGTTTAAGAAAATAATGAATACCGAAAAAGAGGCGGCATTAGTTTGCGCCTCTTTTTTTGGAGTTTTCGCTTATTTTCGGCACAAAACGCGCTTAGTCGCGTAGGCTCACTTAAGTTTAGGTTACAATAAAATAAACGATATATGATAGGAGCGAGAGGTTCGCTCCGACTCGGGAGAAAAAAATGATACCTGAAAGAAAAATTTTCAACACAACAATCGGCGGTAAAGATGTAACCGTCGAAATCGGAACCTACTGCGGTCAAGCGGGCGGTTCTTGCTTGGTGAGATGCGGCGATACCGTCGTTTTGACCAACGCTACAATGGCGAAAGAGCCGCGTGAGGGTATGGACTACTTCCCGCTCGGCGTCGACTTCGAAGAAAAAATGTACGCAGTGGGCAAAATTCCCGGCGGCTTCAAGAAAAGAGAGGGCAGACCCAGCGATAAGGCAATTTTAACCTCACGGTTAATCGACCGCCCCCTGCGTCCGCTTTTCCCCAAAGGCTTCTATAACGACGTGTCCATAGTTGCCACCGCACTTTCCGTGGATACAAACATTCCACCCGAAGTGTTCGGCATGATCGGAAGCTCTATCGCGCTTTCCGTTTCCGACATTCCCTTTGCCGGTCCCACCGGCTCCGTCGTGGTCGGATTAGTTGACGGTGAGTACGTCATCAATCCCGATAACGAACAACGCGAAAAAAGCAAATTACACCTCTCCTTGTCCGGTACCGGCGACGCCATTATGATGGTCGAAGCCGGCGCAAACGAGGTTTCCGAGAAGGAAATGCTGGACGCAATCCTTTTCGGTCACGAGGAAATAAAAAAGATTGTCGCCTTTATAGAAAGCGTTCAAGCCGCTATAGGCAAGCCCAAAACTGAAATCGAATTGGAACACGTCCCCGAAGATATAGACAAAGCCGTTCGGGCTTTCGCCGCCGCAAAGGTGGATTGGCAGCTTTCCACCTTCGACCGCGCCGAAAGACAAGCCCGCGAAGAGCAAGTCTCCGCCGAAACCTTGGCGCACTTCGCCGATAAGTTTAACGACGTTCCCAAAAAGAAAAAATTTATCTTAGATACGTTGTACTACCTCCAAAAGGAAAAAGTCCGCGCGAAAATCTTGCACGAGGGCGTTCGCCCCGATGGCAGAAAGCTTACCGAAATCCGTCCCATTTGGTGCGAAGTCGGCTTGCTCCCGCGCGTTCACGGCTCCGCCGTCTTCACCAGAGGGCAGACACAGGCTTTGACGACCGCTACGCTGGGTTCTATCAGCGAGGTTCAAAAGCTTGAAGGTCTTGACGAGGATTACTTTAAGAGATACATGCACCACTACAACTTCCCCGCCTACTCAACCGGCGAGGCTAAACCCCTCCGTAGCCCCGGAAGACGCGAAATAGGACATGGCGCTCTTGCCGAACGCGCCCTTGAACCGGTGCTTCCCTCCGAAGCCGAATTCCCCTACGCAATCAGAACCGTATCCGAAATTTTAAGTTCCAACGGCTCTACGTCGCAGGCAAGCGTTTGTGGCTCCACGCTGTCGCTTATGGACGCAGGCGTTCCCCTTAAGGCACCCGTCGCCGGTATCGCCATGGGGCTTATAAAGGACGAGGATCACCACAAGGTGGCTATCCTATCCGATATTCAAGGACTTGAGGATTTCTTGGGCGATATGGACTTCAAAGTGGCGGGTACCGAAAAGGGTATCACCGCAATCCAAATGGATATAAAAATAAAAGGTATAAATGAAGCTATCTTGACGCATGCGCTTGCGCAAGCGCGCGAGGGTAGGCTCCACATCCTAGGAAAAATGCTCGAAGTCCTCAACGCGCCGCGTAAGGAACTCTCTAAGTACGCCCCCAAAATCGTTTCCTTCGAAATACATCCCGATAAAATCCGTGAGGTCATCGGCTCCGGCGGTAAGGTTATCAATAAGATTATCGACGAAACCGGCGTTAAAATTGATATATCTGACGACGGCATGGTCTACATCGCTTGCGAAGATACCGAACGTATCGAAAAAGCCCGCAAAATTATTATGGCAATCGTCAAAGACCCCGAAATCGGCGACATCTACGACGGTCCCGTCGTGCGTATCCTCGAATTCGGCGCTTTCGTCAACATCGCCCCCGGTAAGGACGGCATGATCCATATCTCCAAGCTTGCTAAAGAACGCGTCGAAAGAGTTACCGACGTCGTTAACGTGGGAGATAACGTCCGCGTCAAAGTCCTTAACATCGACGAAAAAGGGCGTATCGACCTCCGCTTAGTTACAAAACTTATATAGTGTAAGAGTATAGTTTGCGCTTGTTCTTTCTTGCACGCGCAAGAAAGAACCAAAGAAGCGCGCAAGCTTGAAGCTTGACACTGATTACTTGAAAAACGCGGTTGACGCAGGATTATATCCTTAGCGTCAACCGCGTTTTTAAATTTATTAGTTTTAATCTCCCCTCTTATCGTCTTTTATTTTCTCCATGTCCCATTCCTACAACACGCATTTTTAAATCTATTCAGTGTTAATCCCCTCGCTTATCGTCCTTTACTTTCTCTATGTCCCATTCCTACAACACGCGTTTTTAAATCTATTCAGTGTTAATCCCCTCGCTTATTGTTCTTTATTTCTTTATATCCTCTTACCAAAAACACATTCTTAAATTTATTAGTGTTAACGCAACTCTTTCGTTTTATTTTTCATCTTAGACGTAGAAATGGAACGAAAGGCGCACCAACTTTCGGTTCCTTTTGGGCGCCCCAAAGGAACTATACTCAAAATCGAACGGTGTTTTTGGCTTGGAGAGCGGAGCGGACGGCTGATATGACATCGGCAGTTTCCATATTAAACGCTTTACGGAGGTAGGGCATTTTCCCAACCTCACCGAACTTTTCTTTGACGCCGACGGAGCGCATAACCGTGGGACAATACTCGCCCAAAGATTCCGCCACGGCGCTCCGGAGTCCTCCCATAACGTTATGGTTTTCCACGGTGACGACGGCGCCGGTTTTACGTGCGGAGGCGACTATTGTGGTATAATCCAACGGTTTAACGGTAGGCGACGCTATTACTTCGACGGAGATACCTTCCGCGGCAAGTGCCGTAGCGGCGTCCAACGCAGTGGAAACCATGATACCGGCAGCGACAATTGTCGCGTCGTCACCGGCTTTAATCACCTTGGCTTTAAATAATTTAAAGTCCGCACACGCACCTTCGTCATAGACGGGCGGCGGCGTTTTTCTGTACATACGGACGTAAACCGGACCCTTGTGCTTAAGTACTTGTGGCAACGCTTCTTTAAATTCCACGTTGTCGGTAGGCTCGTATATAACGATATTAGGAATACTGCGCAGCACTCCTATATCCTCAAAGGGCATATGGGTACCGCCGTTAAGCTCCGCGGTAATACCGGGGTCGGAACCGATAATTTTGACGTTCTGTTTGGCGTAGCACACGGAAATCATTAGTTGGTCGCACATACGGCGCGACGCGAACGGTCCGAACGTGTGAATAAAAGGTATAAATCCGTACGCCGACAAACCCGCCGCCACGGAAGCCATGTTCTGTTCGGCAATGCCGACGTTTATAACGCGCTCCGGAAACTCCTTCATCAACGGATAAACGCCCGAACACTTGGCAAGGTCGGCCTCAAGCGCAACAACCTTGCCGTTCTTTTCGGATAAACGTTCCCGCAAAAAATCCACGTATATATCTTTCATAAGCTTATCTTTTAACATGCCGCATTTTCCCCCTTTAACCTTTAAGCTCCGCGAACGCCGTTTCCAACTGTTCCTTGCTTATGGACATGCTGTGGCAACCGACCTTCGCGGCTTCGGCGAACGACACGCCCTTGCCCTTTACGGTATTGAGTATAATCATGGTAGGCACACCTTTTGTGCGTTTAGCCTTTTGTACCGCGCCGACAATCGCTTCCACGTCGTGTCCGTCCACGACAATGACCTTAAACCCGAACGCCTCCCATTTTTTGTCAAGCGGCTCAAGACTGTTTATCTCCTCCACCGTGCCGTCTATCTGCATGTGGTTATAGTCGGTAAAAACCGTGAGGTTGTCAAGCTTTTTTTGAGAAGCAAGCATAGCCGCCTCCCAAATTTGCCCCTCTTGACTTTCGCCGTCGCCGACGATAGCGTATATGCGCGCGCGGTCGCCCTTTATTTTGGAGCCTATCGCCATACCCACCGCACAGCTCAAGCCTTGCCCTAGCGACCCCGCCGTCATATCCACGCCGGGGGTCTTGTTCATATCGCAGTGACTGGGCAACATAGTACCGCCCTGATTAAGCGTTTTGAGGGCTTCCTTTGGGAAATACCCTTTCGCGGCAAGCGCGGCGTATACACCCGGTCCGGCGTGTCCCTTACTGCAAACTAAACGGTCCCGCCCGGTCTTATGCGGGTGTGTGGGGTCTATGCGCATTTCTTTGCCGTATAGAACGGCAAGAACATCGGCTATGGACAAGCATCCCCCTATGTGTCCAACGCCTAAACTGCCTATGCAGTCGACAATGTTGATGCGGATTTCCTTAGCCAAAGCCCGCACCGGTTGGTAATCAAAACTCATAATTCCTCCTTAATACGCCGCCGATTTCTGTAGCCCGACGGCACAAACCGCTTAAAATCCTGACGGTATGCCCGAACGCGGTATTTTTTTCAATGATAAACGCAATAAAAATGCAGTCGGCGTACGTTTGGTATACGCGGCATTATTCGGGCTTAACCATCGGGGTGATAACGATAGTTTTCACCTCAAACGCGCCGAATTCCAAATCCCCCGGGATGCTTAACGGGGACGGATTTTTAAATAACATATCGGTTTCCGCTACGGATTCATAACGAATGTTTATCTTCAATGCCGCGCGCGACGGTCTTCCCTTAGCTTCGTATATGCGCAACGCAACGCCTCCGTCCGCCGTAGCAAGCACGGTTTCAAGTATTACGCCGTCGCCTACGACCTCGGCTATGGGCAAAATCCTTGCCGACTTATCCGTTAAAATGAGCGGATTATTTACCTCGTAGCCCGCCTTTAGTAGGTCGCTGTCCATAGCGGCGCCGACGTGCGGATAGACGGCGAACGTAAATCTATGGTCGCCGCGGTCGGCGGTCTTGTCCGGATAATCGGGACTTCTCAAACAATTGAGGCTGATAAGTCCGTCCTTTACGCGGTGTCCGTACTTGCAATCGTTTAAGACGGCAAGCCCGCGACCGTTTGCCGTCACGTCTACCCACTTATGCGCGGGGATTTCAAACTGCTCTTTTTCTATGCTTTCGACGGTCCGCGTGCTGCGCAAGATATTGCCGAACTGGATGTTACAAAGCACCTCGTCGCCGAAATTCTTCGGATAGAAATCGACGCGGAGCATTTTATGCGACTCGTGCCACCCGACGGTGCATTCGGCGACAAGATACGGAACGCCCTCCGTAAGCACGTAACGCACCGTCATAGCCGAACCGCCGTAGACATAGGTGTTCTCCATGACGGCGGCGTAACCGTCTATATAGGCTTTGCCGGACGTAAATTTCATGTCGTGCGGCGGTATTTTAACGTAGTTTTTATCTATGTCCCATGCGTCGTAGGGGTGATTTTTCTTATCCTTGTAGATGCGCGGAGCGGCAATAACGCCTCCGGCGTAATCGTATCCGTCCGCCTTTGATATAAGCTCTACGACTTGCCCTTTATCATTGAAAACCACGCTTAATATATCGTTTTCGATACGGTTATTTTCGGCTTTAATTTTTTTACTGTCTATCGTACATTCGCGAAGACGACCGGAAGAATACGGAGCCACATCGTAGATATACCATTTTTCGTCCTTTTTTATAAAGCCCTTGCGCTTAAAACCTATGGGATTCACCGCGGACGGCGCGTATTCCTTGCCTAAAAATTCGCGGAGCGCTTCCTCTATAAGAGTACCGGTTTCACTGCGCAAGCGCTTATAGGCTATTTTACATTCGGCATAAACGCGGTTTATGGACGACCCCGGCAATATATCGTGGAACTGATAAAGCAACACTTCCTTCCAAATTTTATCCAACCTTTCGCGCGGATACGGTTTTCCGTTAAGCGAAGCAAGCGCGGACAACCATTCCGCATTGTGGAGAAACCTTTCTGTAAGGCGGTTACTGCGTTTATTTTTTGCCTGCGTGGTGTAGGTGCCGCGGTGTTTTTCTAAATACAACTCACCCTTGTAGGAAGGATAGCGGTCTTTTCCCTCCGCCAGCTCTTTAAAAAACGCTTCACCGGTAGAGAATTTTACATGCGGCAAGCCGGGCAGCTTCTCTTCGCGCGGAATTACGCTTACGGAGTATTCACCGGGACCGCCGCCGCCGTCGCCCGCGCCAAATGGCATGAGCGCAATGTCGGAAATAGCGCGTTCGCGGTAGTTCTTTTCGATTTTACTGATTGCATGGGGCGAAGACGTCGAATTATAATCGCCTTCCGGAGGCATATGCACCAATACGCGGCTACCGTCCAACCCTTCCCAATTAAAAGTATGATAGGGGAATTTATTTACGGCATTCCAACTTAATTTAATGGTCATGAAGTTATCGGTGCCACATTTTTTCATTATCTGTGGCAACGCCGCCGTATAACCGAACACGTCAGGCACCCAAAGCATATTAGATTCCTTGCCGAACTCCTCTTGCCAAAATCTCTTCCCGTAATAAAATTGTCTGATAAGACTTTCGCCGCAAGGTATATTGGTATCGGGTTCCACCCACATACCGCCTTGCGCTTCGATATTACCGTTCGCGATGGCGACCTTGATTTTCTCAAACAGCGCCGGATATTCGTTTTTCATCCACTCGAACTGTTGCGGCTGACTGGCACCGAACACATAGTCCGGATTTTTTTCTATGTTATAAAGCGCGTTGGTGAAGGTACGTACGGACTTGCGTTTGGTTTCGCGGATAGGCCACAGCCACGCCAAATCAAGGTGCGCGTGTCCAACCGCGTGAATAGTGAAATTCGGTTTTGCCGCGCCGGTGTACATGTCCGCCAATATGTAGCGCGCCTTCTTCACCTCTTCCAGGCTTACCCTTCCCACCGCCGAAATGGCTTTTGCAAGCAAGGCGGTTACGCGTTTCTTCTCGCCCGCGGCTATCGCATCCGCATTCATGTTGCGGCAGGCAAGATAGCCCGTCATGATGTCGTAATACAAGGCAACGCAATCCTCTCTGCATTCGTACAAGGCGGCGGACTTCAAGGACGCTTGCCCAGTACTCTTGCCGCCTCTTCCGTTGTTGCCGGCGTCCACCCAAAACTTAACCTCTCCGCTTGTCTTGTCAAAGCCTATGCGGTTAAGCGGCACCATACGTTTGGCAATCACGGTCTGAAAAAGGTCCGTCGATTGCATGACGTTTGTCAAACCCTGCACGGGTCCGTCGCCGTTGTATACGCAGCCCTCTCCCGACAGATTGAGAATAACGACCAAATTGTCCTTTTCCCTATCCTCCGCGTTCAGCGTGCATGTAAATTCAAACCACGCACAATCGAAAAAGCCGCCCCAGTCGTCGCCGACGGAAAACGGCTGAAATTTTAACTTGTCAACCTCCGCAAAGGGAATAGGCTCACTGCTCTTAAAGCATGCGATAGCCGGCTGAGAAATCTTCTTATATGCCGATTTTTTAAGTTTGTTTAGCACGCCGCCATAACGCGGAGCACTAATCTGTTGCCAAATCGTCCCAATAAAGGCTGAAAAATCCATAAATTACCATCCCGTACACAACAATTTTCCGTTAGTACGTATATATTATAAACTATAAGCCCTATAAGTTCAATAGTAAAATTAAATTTTTTGTAGATTAAGTATTTACTTATTCGCATATATAATGTAAAATGTTTTTAGAAACCCTAAAAGCCTTTACGGGCAAGGAGAAACACCGTATGAAATTTAAAAATAACCGCTTGCGATTGATATTATTGTTTCTGACGTTGGTGTCCGCCGCAGTTTTATTTGCCGCGTGCAACGAAGAACCGCCCGCCGCCGAACCCGTCGCAAAATATATAGTTTTACAGTTTACGGACGGCTCTCAAAAAACAATTTACGGATATGAGGAGTTCTTCCATTCCTCCGCAACTCCGGAAGCCGGCTATGATTTTGTAGGTTGGTATTTCACCGTAAGCGATAAAATCGGCTTTACCGATGCGGACGATTATCTGCTTTCGCAAGAATACGCATACAACCAAAACAACATATCGCTATTTTTTAATTTTATAGCCGACTCGCCCGCATGGATTCTTTTAAACATGTTTCCGCGTTTTATTAAGGTGGATAGCGTTCCGTTTACAGCGGGAGAGGAAATATATCTGGGGCTTTCGCGGCACGCGGCGTTGTATCTTCCAACCATGCATGATGCATACGCCGATAGGTTCTACAGAATAGACATATCGACTTATTTTATGCCGCCCCATAGCGAAGAAATCGTCTTTGACTTATATATAAACGGAAAATCCGTTGAATACTCACCTGAAAAGGTATATTTTATTGAAGGGCTTCCCGCATATTTCAAAATAATTCCGACGACGGACGGTAAAGAAATTTATTCCGCGCCGCTTTCGATAAAGTTAACTCCGGTTGGGCATGAAGAGGGCTTCGATTTAAACTTAATGGGGCTTCCGTCCGGCGTTCGGGATGATAACGGATATTACAATAGCCGTTACTTCACCTTCCCGGTCGACATTAAAACGGAGGGCTTCTACAGCTTTTCATTTGCTGCAGAGGGTGTCGCCACGCAAACCGCCTCCGTTAGCCTTGATAATTATTCGTGGTCGTCCGATATTCACTACTACGGTTATTATTACGGAGAAAACCGTAATGCTTTGTCTGCCGAGGGCGACACAGGTGTAATTGCCTACTGTATAGAAGGAATTTATAACGTTAAGGTTAACGCAATAGGCATAACGGATGCCGGCGCAACACACAAAGGACACTTGACGATAGAAAAATATACACCCGATGAGATTAAAAGCGGCGACAAGATAACATTTACCGATAATAACGCTGTCATACGCATGTTTACGCCTATCGAAGGCGGTCGGTTGTTTAGTCGCTTACTAGATGCGGAAGGCAACAAAGAAAGTGCGTCAATCCGTATTTACGATGCGACGATGAGGTATTCCGCGCTGATGGTAACTTATCCGGACTTAGGCGCGGAGATGTATTTGGAGGCGGGCAAAACCTACGCTTTAATTTTATCTCCACCCTTTACGGGAGCCTTAGGCGAATACACTTTTTCCGTTTACAAAGACACGGTATTTGGAGATGGGGGAGAATGGTATGTAAGCGGATTACGCATATACGACTACTATGTCGTTCTTCCGCGCGGCGACCTATCAAAATCCTATTCCGAACGGGTACACATCGAGTTTAGGCATCCGAACGGAGTAATCGACTATTATGAAGAGGTCACTCACACACAATCACCTCCGACATTCACCTTCGAAAACTCTCCTTTGGGCGGTACATACCTTATTTATTATAATTATTTGACGCCCACGCAACGAGTGATTTATGCGAAGCCAAGCGGTTCCTTGCAATACAACTACTGTTTAACGGTGTATGTCGTTTAGCCTTGCGCGAAAAAATTTAAACCGGCATGGCGGCTGATTTGAAAAACTTCAACCGGTAAACTGAACGCACGCCACGGTGCGGACAATTCGCAGTGACAAAATATTTTGTCACGGCTGATTGTTCGCACCATTATTTTAGCTTTTCTTGTTTGACTTTGGTGTCGACGACATGGCGAGAGGATAACTGTTCAAGAATTTCTTGTTCGGAGATGCTCTCTTCAACCATTAGTACCAACAAGTGATATATTAAGTCGCAGATTTCAAATATCGTTTCGGTGCGGTCGCCGCCTTTAGCGGCTATAACTACCTCGGTACACTCCTCGCCGACCTTTTTCAATATCTTATCCAGCCCCTTTTGAAATAGGTATGTTGTATAGGAGCCTTCCTTTTGGTCGGTTTTTCTGCCCTCTATGAGTTTATAAAGTGCGTTTAGCGAAAATTCCTTGATTTCATCGCTCAAATAGACATCGTTTAAATCGAAGCAGCTTTCCGCGCCGGTGTGACAAGCGGGACCCGCCTTGACAACCTCCACAAGCAACGCGTCGCCGTCGCAATCGCCTTTAATCGAAACGATACGCTGAACGTTTCCGCTCTCCTCGCCCTTGCGCCAGAGCTTCTTACGCGAACGGCTGTAAAAGCACGTCCTGCCCTCCGCAATGCTTATGCCTAAGCTTTCCGCATTCATATAGGCGACGGTCAAAACCTGCTTAGTATAGTGGTCTTGTACCACCGCCGGAATAAGCCCGTCCTTATCAAATTTAAGCTTAACTTTTTTGCTGTTATCCATAATAAATATCCTTGTATTCCCGTCCGGGATTTCATGTCAAAGTGACGCCGCGTCAAATTCTCATGTTTATTCCGTTATTTTTAAGCTCCCGCTTCAAGCCGTCTATAGACACTTCCTTGAAGTGAAAAATCGACGCCGCAAGCCCCGCGTCAACTCCGGGAACGGCGTTAAACAAATCGACGAAATGCCGTATGCACCCCGCACCGCCGGAGGCTATGACGGGAATTGTCACGCGGGAAGAAATTGCGGTAAGCATTTCTATGTCGAAGCCGTCTTTAACGCCGTCGGTGTCTATACTGTTGACAACAAGCTCACCCGCGCCGTGACGCTCTCCGAATACCGCCCATTCCACCGCGTCAAGCCCCGTAGGAACACGACCGCCCTTTGCGTAAACCATGAACCTGCCGTTTTCGCGTTTAACGTCCATAGACAGCACAACGCACTGATTGCCGTATTTTTGCGCCGCCTCCGCAATAAGTCCGGGGGCTTTTATCGCGCCGGAATTAACGCTAACCTTGTCGGCACCGCATTTTAAAACGCGGTCGAAGTCGTCTACACCGTTTATGCCGCCGCCCACGGTAAGCGGAATAAATATTTCGCTTGCCGCCTGCCGCAATATGTCCGTGAACAGCTTGCGCTCCTCAAACGAAGCGGTTATGTCGTAAAACACAAGCTCGTCGGCGCCGCTTTCATTGTAGAACTTGGCAAGCTCCACGGGGCTTTCGACATCGCGTATACCGCTGAAATTAATGCCCTTTACCACACGTCCGTCGCGCACGTCTAAGCACGGTATAATTCTTTTTGTAAGGCTGTTCATGTATTCTCCGTCGCGGAACCTTTATATATTCCGGGTGTGGACAATCCATGGTGACAACTTGCTAGGCAAGAAAACATTTTACCACCGCGAATTGTCCACGTCCATATTACCGCGTCCACGTTTGTCCGTATAACTGCTATTGATACCGTTGCCGCCGATTGTAAGGAATGGCATGGTTGCGCGTCCGCGTTTGTTCACACCAATAAGATATCAACGGCGTTTATTTTGCAAGCGTAAGTGCGCGTTCAAGCGAAAGCTTGCCCTCGTACAGGGCTTTTCCCAATATAGCGCCGCTTATGCCCATAGCCTTAAGCGCGGTTATTTCCCGCTCAAAGGTTATTCCGCCGGATGCGATTATGTCTATGCCGATACCGTTTATTTGAGAGTAAACCTCAAGGTTTGTACCCGCAAGCGTACCGTCGCGCGCAATGTCCGTGTATATCACCGTTTGCACGCCGGAGTTTTTAAGGCGAACCAAAAATTCCGATGCCTTAACCGCCGTTACCTCTTTCCAACCGTTGACGGCGACATAGCCGCCGGAAGCGTCCACACCTACCGCCACCGCCGCGCCGAAACGCGAAACGGCTTCTTCCGTAAAGGCGTAATTTTTTACGGCGACCGTACCCAAAATCACACGCCCCGCCCCGGCATTTAAATACTTTTCTATGCGCGCAATGTCGCGAATGCCGCCGCCGACCTCTACGAATACGCCGCCCGCCGAAACAAGCTTCTTAACGGTATCGAAGTTGCTTAGCTCTCCGTCCTTTGCACCATCCAAATCCACGACATGCAAGCAGTCGGCGCCCGCCGCCTTGAAGCCCTCTAAAACGCTTTCGGGAGATTCGGAGTACACCTTCATCAGCCCGTAGTCGCCGCGGGTAAGCCTCACGGCTTTGCCGTCTTTTATGTCGATTGCCGGAAAAATTTTCATCTCTTATAACTCCGAAAAGGCTTTCAATATTTTTAATCCGGCGGTTCCGCTTTTCTCAGGGTGGAATTGAGTGCCGAAAACATTTTTTTTGCCAACCGCCGCGGTAAGCGGAATTCCGTAATCCGCATACGCAAGCGTATCCTCCGCGCAGTCGCGCGCGTAATAGGAATGCACAAAATATACGTAGTCGCTGTCCTTGTTATACTTGAAAAGCGGGGAAGGCTTTGTAAAGCGCAAGGCGTTCCAGCCCATGTGAGGTATTTTTAAGCTCACGGATTGCAAATCGTGTTCTATGGCTCTCACCGTTCCGGGAATAAGCCCTAAGCCTGCGTGTTCGCCGTACTCGAAGCTTTTATCGAATAACATCTGCATTCCTAAGCATATGCCCAATAGCGGCTTGCCGTCGTTCACCACCTCGTAAAGAGGCACGTCAAGTCCGCTTGCGCGTAGCTTACGCGCGGCATCCTCAAACGCGCCGACTCCCGGAAGAATAACCCTGTCGGCATGCAAAATATCGGCTTTTTTATCGGAAATTTTGCTTTCTACGCCTAAGCTTTTTAACGAGCTTGACAGAGAAAATAAATTTCCCACTCCGTAATCAATTATAATAAGCATTTTAGCGTCCCCGCTTACAACAAAACCGCTTCCGGTTATAGTAAGCCCTCAAGAGGGTACCTCTTTAATACGCCGCGTCGGGCGAAACAGCTTCCGATTTACAGCAAGCCTTTAGTGGAGGGTACCTCGTTTAAATACGCCGCATCGGGCGAAACAGCCGCGCGTAAGCTACGTGCAAACGCCTTGAATACCGCTTCTATGACGTGATGAGTATTTTTTCCGGCAAGGCTTTTTACGTGAATGGTAACCGCTGCAAATCTAGCAAAGCCCTCGAAGAACTCCTCCGTCAATTCCGTGTCAAAGTCACCGACCTTAGCCGCAGCAAAGGGTACGTCAAAGGAAAGGTGCGCCCGTCCGCTTATGTCTACCGCGACAAACGCCAGTGCCTCATCCATGGGAATGGTGACCGCGCCGTAACGCGCAATACCCTTTTTATCTCCCAAACACGCTTTGAATGCCTCGCCTAGGGCTATGCCGATGTCCTCAACGGAGTGATGGTAGTCCACTTCCTTGTCGCCCTTGCAATTTACCGACAAGTCGAAACGCGCGTGTGAGGAAAAAAGCTCCAACATGTGGTTCAGAAACGCACAGCCGGTGTCTATTTTGCCTTGCCCTTTACCCTCCAATACCAACTCTAGGTATATATCAGTTTCCTTTGTTTTTCTCGTAACCGTCGCTTTTCTCATAGCTGTACACTCCTTTTTTGTTGCTCACGGTAAGGTTCCTAAATGCCGAAACAAAACCGTAAGTCTTTTTTACTTGCTCAAATTAATTCTTTAACGGGTGTGGACACTCCGTGGTGACAAAATATTTTTAGACTAAAAAGAACCGAGAAGATTTTCTTGGCAGGCAAGTCGTCAACGAGGATTGTCCATGCCCTCTTTAACGGTCTGAATGAGAGTTTTCATGTCCTTTTTCGAGCCTATAGTGATGCGGACAAAGCCGCGTAGCCGTTCTTTGTCGAAATAACGCACCAAAACGCCACGCGCCTTTAATTCCTCATACAGTCGCTTGCCGTCCTTATCCGCGTGTCCGGCAAAAATAAAATTCGCCTTTGACGGAAGCACCGTGAAGCCTAACTTTTTTAATTCCTCAACCGTAAATTCCCGCACCCGTATAATTTCCGCAACGCATTTACCGAAGTATTCGGTGTCCTCTATTGCGGCTTTACCGGCAAGCGCGGTAAGACGGTTGACGTTGTAGGGGTTGAAAGAATATTTTATTTTCTTTAAATCCGCTATGATTTCCTCTGACGCCGCGCAAAACCCCAACCGTGCGCCGGCAAGCGAACGCGACTTTGAAAACGTTTGCACCACAATGAGGTTTTCGTACTTCTTCAAAAGCGGAATTGCGCTTTCGCCGCCGAAGTCTATGTACGCCTCGTCGACTATAACCAACCGTCCCGCGTTTTTCTCCGCCAACCGTTCTATGTCGGTTAAGCTTAAACAAATGCCAGTAGGCGCGTTAGGGTTGGCTATCACAACGTGCTTCCCGCGTCCTAAGTATTCGTCGACATCCACGGTGTAGTCTTCCTTCAACGGGACGGAACACGGCGGTTCGCCTATGAGCGCGGAAAAAACCGGATAAAATCCGTAGGAAATCTCCGGATATATCATGCCATTTTCCTTGTCCGAAAACGCGGTATATATAAAAGCTAAGATCTCGTCGGAGCCGTTGCCGCAAAGCACCTGCGCTTCACTTATGCCGTAGTAGTCCGCAATCGCGCGCGTCAAAGCCCGTGCCTCCGGGTCAGAATAAAGCCGTAGCTTCTTCACCTCCGCGGCACTAAGCGCCTTTACGACGGCGGGCGACGGCGGAAACGGCGATTCGTTTGTATTCAGCTTTACGTAGCGCATATCCTGCGGCTGTTCACCGGGAATATACGGCTCTAAAGCCTTGTATTTTTTTATTAGATATCTGCTCATATTTTACCGTTTTTTTTTGTGTCCGTTACTTTCTAAATCTGAAAGAAACAGAACGCGCGTGCGCTTCTAAGCCCTCTCTTTCGGCAAAGTCAACCACCCTGTCTTTAAGCCCTTCTAATGCGTCCTTAGTATAGAACATGTAAGAGGACTTTTTAACAAAGTCGTCCACGGAAAGCGGTGACGAAAAGCGCGCCGTACCGGACGTGGGCAACGTGTGATTGGTACCCGCCATGTAATCGCCCAACGCTTCCGGAGAATACTGCCCCAAAAATACGGAACCCGCATTCTTTACCGACTTCAAGACCTTGAACGGCTCCTTTACCAAAAGCTCCAAATGCTCCGGCGCAATCTCATTGGAGATCGCCACGGCTTCGTTTATGTTGCCGACTATGATAATTTTACCGTTATCATCTATGGATTTCCTGGCAATATCCGCACGTTTAAGCGTAGGAATAAGCGTTTCAACGGCGGATTGCACCAATTCGGCAAGCCTAACGCTGTCCGTTACCAACACCGAAGACGCTAAAACGTCGTGCTCTGCTTGCGACAAAAGGTCGATTGCAATAAGTGACGGGTCGTTGTCGCCGTCGGCTATGACAAGTATTTCGCTGGGACCGGCAAACATATCTATGTCCACCGCGCCGAAAACCTGTTTCTTAGCCGTAGCCACGTAGATATTGCCGGGACCAACTATTTTGTCCACCTTGGGGACACTGTCCGTACCGTAAGCGAACGCGGCTATCGCTTGAGCGCCGCCCATCTTAAAGATTTTCGTAACGCCGGCAATCTTCGCCGCCGCCAAAATTTCATCCTTAATTTTGCCGTCGCGCCCCGGAGGCGTCGCCATATATATTTCCGGAACCCCGGCGACAACCGCCGGAATAACGTCCATGAGTACGGTAGACGGGTATGCCGCCGTGCCTCCCGGCACGTATACTCCCGCGCGTTCTATCGGCGTAACCGTCCGACCTAAAACCGAACCGTCCGACCTTTTTATCTCATATCCCTTTTGGATTTGTTTTTTGTGATATTGTCTTATGTTGGCGGCGGCTATCCGGAGGGTTTTTTTAAACTCACCGTCAACCGCGGCACACCCGGCTTTTATTTCCTTTTCGGAAACCTCAAAGGAACGCAGGTCCGCCTTGTCGAATTTCAACGTATATTCGTATAACGCCGCGTCGCCGCGCGTGCGTACGTCGGAAACGATGCCTCTTACCACCGTTTCCACGCATAGGTCTTCCTTGACCTCGCGCGTCAATATATCCTCTTTGCGGCAATCCGCCGCCCGAATGATTTTCAGCATGTATTCTCTCCCTCAAGGCTTATTCCCGCTGCACTTAAATGCGAAAACGATTATGAATTCACAATACTATTAAGCGACGTTTGCTTGGTGATTTTTGTCTGCAAGGCGTATATAATTAAGAATTCACAATATTATTGCGCGTCCCCCGCCTTGCAATTATTTTCTACTGGGTGCAGATGGGCTAAGAATGCACAATATTATTAAGTGACGCCGCCAAATCCGATACCGCCTCATGCTTAAATTTGAGCGACGTTTTATTACATATCAGGCGCGCACTTATAGGCATAATCACGGTTTTGACCTCTAAGCCGTTCTCCTTTAAGGTAGTACCCGTTTCCACTATATCCACAATCACGTCCGCCATATTTAGGAGCGGCGCAATCTCCACGGAGCCGTTTAAGCCTATTATTTCCACCTCACGGTTTACTGACGCAAAGTAATCCTTTGCAATGTTTGCAAAGGACGTAGCCACGCGCAGAGGTCTGTCGTAGTCCTCAATAAACTCTTTTTTAGCAGCTACCGTCATGCGGCAAACACCGATTTGCAAGTCAAGAAGCTCGTATACTTCCGGCTTTTCCTCCAAAAGAATGTCCTTCCCGACTATACCCACATCCGCTGCGCCGCGTTCCACGTACACGCCCACGTCGGAAGGCTTCACCAAAAAGAAGCGGACGCCTATCTCGGTATTTTCGAAGATTAGCTTGCGCCCGTCCTCAAACAAGCCGTCGGCAAAATAACCCGCCGCCCTTAGTAAATTATAAACCTTTTCGCCTAAACGCCCTTTGGGCAAAGCAATACTAAGCATCGTTTGCCTCCTTTAGCCGTCCGTCGGCGAATTTATAGACCCGCTTATATATTATATCACGCGGTAGCTCCTTGCCTATCCAAAAGCTTTTACCCGCGTCCAGAAGCTTCGCCGCCTCCTTGTAAAGCTTTGCGCCCGCGTCCGTACCGTCGTAAAGTATTACCACGTCAACGGAAAACGGTTCCGACGGATAAGCGCCGGCAAGCTCGTCAAGATAAAGCGCAAACCCGATCGCACCCAAATCGTTGGAAAACCTTTTTAATAGGTTGTCGTATCTTCCGCCGGAAAGCACATGCCGCGGGACCTTAGCCACATAACCCTTAAAAATCAATCCGCCATAATAACCGATGTCGTTTATGATGGAAAAATCAATGCGTATATTCTTAAAAAGCGTATCCGCACGGACAATATCCGTGCATTCCGAAAGCTCCTTGACGGCGGTTTTCATGCGCTGATTTTTGCAAAGCTTCTTCGCGACCTTTAAGACCTCCGCCGCCGATCCGGACAAAAGCGCGGTTTCCTTAACCGCCGCCGCGTCTGCTTCGGATAAGCCGTGTTTCATGCATACAGCCGTCAAATCGTGCGGATTTTTGGCACCGATACACTCGGTAATTTCCGCAACCGCGCTTGCCGGAAACTTGAAAAACTCAAATAATCCCTGCAAAAAGCCGGTGTGCGAAATATCTAAAACAAACTCCGAATCAATCTCGTTTAGGCTACGTAGGGCGAGCAACACTACTTCCGCCGTTTCAAAAGCGCCTATGTCGCCCAATAGCTCTAAGCCCATTTGACTTATTTCTTTGAACGCCTTGCTCTGTTGTGAAAAACGGTATACATTTTCTATGTAATAGAATTTTTCCGCATTCTGCCTTGTCGCTTTAGTGTTCTTGACTATAGATAACGTAACGTCCGGCTTTAGCGCAAGCAATTTGCCGTCTATGTCGTTGAACGTCAAAATCCTCTCCGTGCCTAAAAAATTCTTGTTTTCGGCATAAAGTGAGAACTCCTCGAAGCGGGACATGCGGTATTTTTTATAACCGCATTTCTCGTAAAGTCCGCGAAGGGAAAGTGACACCTTCTCGTCCTTTTTTAACATATCCAAATAAAACTTCATATTTTCCCCAAATAACAAGGCATAAGCCCCGTCATCTCTACTGCATAAGAACAACCGTCATGCTTGCGTTTTTTCGGTTCCTTTTATGTACGTATAAAACGCACATAAAAAGAAATCGGCTTCTTCTGTGTGCGCATAAAGCGAACACCACGAGAAATTGCCTGTTAAAACATGTATTTCTTAAGCGCTTCGGGTATCTCAAAGGTACCGTCCGCCTTTTGGAACTGCTCCACAATCGCGGGTATAACCCGGCTGGTCGCAAGCCCCGAACCGTTCAACGTATGCACGTACTGAATTTTTCCCGCCGCGTCGCGAAAGCGTGTATTGTTGCGGCGCGCCTGATAGTCGTTGGCGTTGGATACGGAACTGACCTCCTTATAAATTTCCATACTGGGTATCCACACCTCAATGTCGTAGGTTCTTGCCATGGACGCGCTGCAATCTCCCGCCGCTAGCTTGCTGACACGGTAATGTAAGCCTAAGCCTTCCACAAGCGCGGCAGCCTTATTGACAAGCTCCTCAAACGCTTGCGCGGAGTTTTCCGGTTGGGCGTACTGCACCATCTCCACCTTGTTAAACTGATGCCCTCTTATCATGCCGCGCTCCTCCGCGCGGTAGCTTCCGGCTTCCTTTCTGTAACACGGCGTATAGCCGAACATCTTCAAGGGAAGCTTAGTCCCGTCGATAATTTCACCGGCATATAGGTTGACAAGCGCCGTTTCCGCGGTGGGAAGTAAAAACGCGCTCTTCTTCTTGTCGTTTTCGCCGTTGTCAATCCAGTAAACCTCGTCGGCAAATTTCGGGAATTGTCCCGCCCCTAAGCCGCAGTTATAACCCAACATGTGCGGCGGCAATATGAATTCGTAGCCGTCCTTTAAGTGGTTTTCGATAAAGTAGTTAAGCAAAGCCCACTCAAGCTTGGCGCCTAAGCCGCGGTAAAGCCAGTATCCGGAGCCGGCAAGCTTTGTGCCGCGGTCGTAGTCGATTAGCCCCTGCGCGGTGCATATATCCACGTGATTTTTAACGGGAAAATTGAACTTCGGCTTTTTGCCGCCCGTTCTCACAACCTTGTTGTTCTCCTTTTCGCCGGGCAGTAAGTCCGCGTCCGGCATGTTGGGAAGCCTCAGCAAGAAGTCGTTTATCGCCTCCGACAACTCGTCTATCTTTTTATCGCCATCGGCTATGCGGTCACCCAAAACACGCATTTCTTCAAAGATGGCGTCCACGGGTTGTCCTGCTTTTTTAAGCTTCGGTATTTCGCCGGAAACCTTGTTGCGTTTGGCTTTCATTGCCTCTATTTCCGAAAGCAGCGCCCTCTTTGCGGCGTCGTTTTTCAGTAGTTCCGTAAAGTCGACGGTATACCCCTTTTTTAAAAGGGTGGCGGCGACTGCTTTTGCATCGGTTCTGATGAGATTTAAGTCTAACATAATTTTTTTCCTCCCGCTTCAAAGCGTGCTTTTCATATTTTAGGTTGCCGGTTGCGGCGTGCTTGCCGTTATCGTAATTAGGTTGCCGGTTGCGGCGCACTTTGCCGCTCACCGCATGATATGTGGTTTTATGCCTCTAAAGAATGATGTTAATCAGGCGTTTAGGCACAACTACTATTTTCTTTATTTCCGCACCGCTTACAAGCGCCGCAATCTGCGGCTGCGAAAGCGCAAATTCCTTGACGCCGTTCTCGTCAAGCGCCGACGGCACGTTAAGCTTTGCCTTGACGCGGCTGTTTATCTGTACGGCTATTTCCACCTCGTCTAAGGTAAGCGCGCTTTCGTCGATTACGGGGTAGCGCTGTTTAAATACGGAGACGGTGCCGCCCAAACTTTCGTTGAGTTCCTCTGCAAAGTGCGGCGTCATGGGTGCCATAAGCAAAATCAAATCCTTGACGGCGGCTTTGAATACGGCGTGCTTTATATCCGGGTTGCGGTTGTCGTAGGCGTAAAGCGCGTTGGTCAATTCCATAAGGCGCGCAACGGCGGTATTAAAACCGAAGGCTTCCATATCGCGTGTAACGCTCTTAATCGCGGAATTGCGGATATAATTCAATTCCTTTTCTTCCTTGCCGTAGTCGGATTTAGACAAGTCCGCCGCCGCCGCTTTTTGCGCCAATCTTTCAACGCGTTCCATGAAACGCACAACGGACTCTATGCCCTTATCGCTCCACGGTCCGCCCTCGATATACGAAAAACCGAACATGAGATAAAGTCTAAAGGCATCCGATCCGTATTTTTTTATCGTTTCGTCGGGCGAAACGACGTTGCCTAAGCTTTTCGACATTTTATTGCCGTCAGGTCCCAAAATAAGCCCCTGATGAACCAACGATAAGAAAGGCTCGTCGAAGTTAAGATAGCCCATATCCCTAAGCGCCTTTGTGAAGAAGCGCGCGTAGAGTAGGTGCATACACGCGTGTTCCGCGCCGCCTATATACTTGTCTACCGGCAACATCTTGTTAATCCAATCACCGTCAAAGGCTTTTTTCTTGTTTTTGTTGTCCGGGTAGCGCAAAAAGTACCACGAAGAACACACAAACGTATCAAGCGTATCCGGCTCGCGTTTTGCCGGCGCTCCGCACACGGGACACTTGACGTTCATAAACTCGTCGCTCTTCAAAAGCGGTGATTTGCCGTCCGGCGTAAAATCCACGTTATACGGCAACAAAACCGGTAAGTCCTTTTCGGGAACGGGTACCGCTCCGCAATGCGGACAGTGAATTATGGGTATCGGCGCGCCCCAATAACGCTGGCGGCTGACAAGCCAATCGCGCAAACGGTAGTTTGTTTTAAGCTCTCCCTTTCCGTTCTTTTGCAATTCCTGCACTATGGCAATTTTAGCTTCATCCGTGGTTAGCCCGTCGAACCTACCGCTGTTTACGTTTACGCCGTATTCGACGTAAGGCAACTCGTCCGCGCTTCCGTCCGCCGATTTAACCACGCGTTCTATGGGAAGCCCATACTTTTTTGCAAAGATAAAATCTCTTTCGTCGTGCGACGGAACGCCCATTACCGCGCCCGTGCCGTAACTGGCAAGCACGTAATCCGCAATGTATACGGGAACCTTGCGTCCGTTTATCGGATTTATCGCGTACGCACCTGTAAAAATACCGCTCTTCTCACGCGCCGTGGACAGCCTCTCGATTTCGTTAACCTTACCAGTATCCGCAACGTACGCCGCGACCGCCGCCGCCCTGTCCGGAGTGGTAAGCTTCGCTACCAAAGGGTGTTCGGGCGCAAGCACCACGTAGCTAACGCCGAAAAGCGTGTCCGCGCGCGTCGTGAAAACCTTAAATGACTGACCGGTTAAAACGGTGAATTCTATTTCGCCGCCGTACGATTTGCCTATCCAGTTCTTTTGCATGAGTTTGGTTTTTTCCGGCCAGTCCAACCCGTCCAAACCGGCAAGAAGCTCGTCCGCATAATCCGTTATCTTGAAAAACCACTGCGTGAGATTTTTTCTAACCACAACGGAACCGCACCGTTCACAATCGCCGTCCTTTACCTGTTCGTTGGCAAGCACCGTCTGACAAGAGGGACACCAATTAACGGGAGCTTCCTTTCTATATGCAAGCCCCGCCTTTAACAGTTGCAAAAAAATCCACTGCGTCCAACGGTAGTATTTCGAGTCGGCGGTTATCACCTCGTAATTCCAATCGTAGGTGGCGCCGATTGCCTTCAACTGCTTTTCCATCGTCTTGATGTTTTTAAAGGTGCTGTCCTTAGGATGAATACCGGTCTTTATCGCGTAGTTTTCCGCAGGCAATCCGAACGCGTCAAAGCCCATCGGGTGAAATACCTCGTATCCTTGCATGCGTTTGAAACGTGCGTAGCTGTCCGAAGGTCCATAGTTATACCAATGCCCTACGTGGAGCTTTGCTCCGGACGGATAAGAAAACATCTCAAGAACATACTTCTTTTCCCCTACCTTCTCCGGATCGAATTTGTACGCCTTTTCGTCCTTCCATTTCTTTTGCCATTTTTTTTCAATCTTTTTATAGTCCATTCTATCCTTACCTTCCGTTTTCGTAATATGGATTTTGGTAAATACCTATCCTACGGGTACGGCATAACATCACGGCAACAATTGCACCGTTGATATATTTTATATCTAAAGATATATAAAGTCAATTTATTATGGGTTTATTATCGTCAAACATTGTAAATTTAGCTATTCAATGCCCTTTTTTTAGAGCGACTAAAGCCTTATTAAAGTTTTTGTATGTTTTGAGGCAAATAGGTCTTTCGCAAAATTCTATTATGCGTGTAATCTCTTCTTCCGAAAGTCTACCGTTTTATGGACGGGTAAAAAATCTTTACAAGACACTTAACCGCGTTCTATCGTTTAATATTTTATGTATCACTTCCGCAGGTTTTGCGCAACAGCCTGTGAACCGTCGCAAATATAATTCATAATGTTACATAATCTCAATTTAAAGCATAGCTCAAACCGCTTGACAATATTGTGCCGTTCAGAATATAATATAAAACATATATGATAAGTATGTTTCATATATGATGTAAGATATAAAAGAAAGACTTGAAGCGCGGTATTGCAAAGAAAGATGCCTTTTTATCGGGTCGTCGCAATGCGGCAGGAAATAAAAAACAACACGCAAAAACCGCCTTAATTCAGGCTTATAAAACGGAGATAGGTATGGCGAAAATTACAACGCGACAACCGGCAAAGCAAGCACAGAGTTCTTTACTCGACGGCACGGTAGGTGGCGCGGTGCTGTCGGAACAAGAAAAACGGCTTGCGGGCATGGCGCGAAGCGTTCGGGGCGGACGTGTCAGTGAGCTTCTGAAAGCGTTCAAAAACGCGCGTCCGTCTATTGACATAGAGCGTGGACGGCTTTTTACCGAATCGTTCAGGGCAACGGAGGGTCAACCGCTTGTTTTGCGGTGGGCTAAGGCGTTGTATAACTATGCCGAAAACGCCACCGTTTACATCGACGGGGGACAATTGATTGTGGGGCGCGCGGGGAAACCCGGACGTTACGGCTTGCTGTACCCCGAACTGGACGGCGATTTTTTAGACGAGGCAATCAAGGCATTGCCCCTGCGCAAGTCCTCTCCTTTCGACATTTCGACGGCGGACGCAAAGGTCGTAATTGAAGAAATTTCCCCGTATTGGAAGGGCAAAACCTTTCACGAGGCACTGGCAAAGGCGTTGCCGGAGGACACCTTTCGCTTGACGTACAATGCCGATGCGGAGCTGTCGTCGCGTTTTATCGTTAACGAAACCGCCTCCTTTCGTTCGTCGATACAATGGGTTCACGACTACGAAAAACCACTTAAAATCGGTTTTTCTAGAATACGTGAGGAAGCCGTATCCGCGCTAAACGCACTTGATGAGTTCAGTCCTACGGACAACACCGAAAAAAAGCCGTTTTTAGAAGCGGTTATCCTGACGGCGGACGCCATAATATTATTCGCCGAACGCCACGCGGAGGAAGCGGCACACCTTGCGGCGGCGGAACGCAACACCGCGCGTAAAAAAGAGCTTCTAGAGATTGCCGACATATGCCGCAACGTACCCAAAAACAAGCCGCGTAGCTTCCGTGAGGCAGTTCAAAGCCAGTGGTTCATACAGCTTTTTTCGCGAATCGAACAAAAAACGGGGACGATAATTTCCAACGGCAGAATGGACCAATATCTGTATCCGTTCTACAAGGCGGATAAGGAAAAGGGTATTTTAACGGACGACAGCGCGCAGGAATTGTTGGAATGCGTCTGGGTATGCATGGCGCAATATATAGACCTCTATCTTTCCAAAGCCGGCGGCGCTTTTAACGAGGGCTACGCGCACTGGGAGGCGGTTACGATAGGCGGGCAAAACCCCGACGGCGCGGATGCGGTAAATGAATTAACATATTTGTTTTTAAAGTCGAAACGCGAATTCCCGCTTAACTATCCCGACCTTGCGGCACGCATTCATACGCGTTCGCCTAAGCGGTATTTGCACGAGGTAGCCTTGACGGTAAAGGACGGTTCCGGATTTCCGAAGCTAATTAACGACGAAGAGGTGGTGCCTCTGCTATTGTCGAAGGGCGCGCGGTTCGACGAGGCATACGACTATTCGGTATCCGGCTGCGCTGAATGCAGGATGCCCAACCGCGACACCTACACCTCTCCGTGCGCCTACATCAACTTTGCCGCCGCTACGGAAATGACGCTTTTCAACGGCAAGATGATAAAATACGGCAACGAGATAATAGGCTTACAAACCGGTGAGGACTTCGCGACCTTTGAAGAATTTTTAAACGCCTATTTAAAGCAACAGAAAAATTTTCTTAAGCACGCTTTCGTGCAACAGCATGAAATTATACGGCTTCGCGCGGATCATTTCGCTTCCCCTTTGGGTTCCTCCTTGCACGCGCTTTGCATGAAAGAAAAAAAAGATATACACGCTCCGCACATCGAAGGCGGTATTGATTTAGGCTACTTCGAATTTATCGGTTACGGCACCGTCGTAGACTCGTTGTCGGCTATAAAAAAGACCGTCTATGAGGACAAAACGCTGACGCTTAGTCTTATAAAAGAGGCAATCTCACATAATTTTGAGGGCTATGCGGAGGTGCGCGCCCTTTTGAAAAATGCGCCCGCCTACGGAAACGACGATCCTTACGCCGACGAATTAGGCAAGCTTATAGACAAAGAAGCATTGGATTTCACCGTGAAATACTCTGCGGAGTTGGGCGTACATTTAGATTTGCGGCTGGTTCCGTTCACTTCGAACGTGCCGTTCGGCAAGGTTGTTGCGGCGTCGCCCAACGGCAGAAAGGCGTTTACCCCCCTGTCCGACGGCTCTTCGGCTTCACAGGGTGCGGACGCAAACGGTCCTACCGCCGTGCTTTTATCCAACTTCGCCACCAAAAATTACAGCTACAGCCACCGCGCGGCACGGCTTTTGAACCTGAAATTAAGCCCCGCTTGCGTGGAGGGCGACGACGGCACTAAAAAGCTTGTCGCCTTTGTCGAAGCTTGGCGTTCGCTGAAGCTTTGGCACCTGCAATTCAACGTCATAAACCGCGATACACTCATCGCCGCTCAAACCGACCCCGACGCGTACCGCAATCTTTTGGTGCGCGTGGCGGGCTACAGCGCGTATTTCTGCGAGCTTTCCAAAGATTTGCAAGACGACATAATCTCCCGTACGGAGCACTCATCTATTTAAACTATGGACGGCGGCGGCACGGTATTCAACATACAACGCTATTCACTGCACGACGGACCGGGTATCCGCACGGTTGTTTTTCTAAAGGGCTGTCCGTTGCGTTGCGCATGGTGTTGCAATCCGGAATCCCAACGCGCCGAAGTGCAAATAGGCTACGACCGGGAAAAATGTCTTTATTCATCGGGTTGTCGCCGTTGTGAGGAAGCGTTCGGCGCCCCCGTAAGCGACGGAAATGTATTCTGTTTGAGCGGTGCGGACGCGGCAAAAACCGATTGCTGTCCGACAAAAGCCTTGTTCGCCTACGGCGCGTACAGAACGGTTAAAGAGGTTCTCGACATATGCGAACGCGACGAGATTTTTTACGGCGAAGACGGTGGCATAACCCTTTCCGGCGGTGAACCGTTTTTTCAAAGGGATTTCGCCCTAGCGTTACTTTCCGGCGCAAGAGAACGGTTGATAAATACCGCGGCGGAAACCGCAGGGGCAATTCCTTACCCGGTTTTGCGTGAAGCCGCTCCGCTGTTGGACTATCTGCTTTACGATATAAAGCACCTTGACGCTAGCAAACACAAGGCATGGACGGGAGCGGACAACCGGATTATTTTGGAGAACTTCGACGCGCTTTGTAAGGAATTTCCAACGCTTCCAAAAAAGGTACGCACGCCCATAATAAACGGCTTCAACGACGGCATATTGAAGGAAATCGCGGCTTACGCCCATGTGCACGGTGCGGATTTTGAAGCGTTGCCGTTCCATGCCTTCGGCACAAATAAATATGCGTGCCTCAAAAGAGAGTATGCGCCGCACAATAAGTTAACTTAACAAACTTAGTGCGATAAACGCCGCGTTGTAAAAAACACGGCACAAAAACTGTGCCTCTCAAAGCCGTACACTAGGCTAGCTTAACAAACCTCAACGGCATAAAAGCCACATTACGAAAAACACCGCACTGCATAAGCCGGCACCGTCCCAACCTTGCCCGCGCAAAAAAACCGCGCCGTTCAATTTTGTTAGGCACGGAAAAACATCCTTACTTCATGGAGTGAAACTCATATGATACCGACATTCGAAGCCGTAAATCCGGTGAAAATCATATTCGGCAGCGGCACCTTTGCCCGTCTGGACTCCGTGCTTTCGGAAGCCGCCGTTCGTAGCACGGTTATCGTTACATTGCCGTATTTCCTGTCGCAAGCGGAAGAGCTATTAAAAAAAAATAAAATCTACAGCGGAATATTTTGTGGAATACGCGAAAATCCTCAACTTGCGGACACGGAAAAGCTGATAGACCAAATACGGAAAAGCGATGCCGGCGCGGTGGTCGCAATAGGCGGCGGAAGTGTAATCGACGGGGCAAAATTCGCGGCGGCGCTAAAATTCGCGGACGGCGGCGCGGAAGACTATTTTCTCCGTAAAAAGCCCTTTCCCGCGCGGCGAATACCCTTGATTGCCGTACCCACCACGGCGGGAACCGGCTCGGAGGTTACGCAAGTGTCCGTTATCAACCGGGGCAAGGAAAAGGTGACGCTTAACGACCCCGCATTCCGTCCCTACGCCGCCATAGTCGACAGCCTATTTACGCACTCGTTGCCGCCTAAAATCACCGCAATAACCGGGCTTGACGCGCTTGCGCATGCCTTGGAAAGCGTTTGGAGCAAAAACCGAACGCCTTTGACGGATTTATATGCGGCGGAAAGCGCCCGTCTTATCGCGCGGCATTTGGAAACCGTACTGAACCGCCCGAATGACGCGGACGCGCGCGACGGCATGAGTTACGCCTCCCTTTTGGCGGGATTGGCGTTCGCCGTCACAAAAACCGCGGCGGTACACGCGTGTAGTTATCCTCTTGCGGAGCTGTACGGATTGCCGCACGGCGAAGCGTGTGCGCTTACCTTAAGCGGCTTCATAAAAATAAATAATGACGACCGCTTAGAGAAAATTTCCCGTGAAGCAGGCTTAGGCTCCTCCGCGGGGCTTGCCGAATTTGTGGAAAAAATCAAGCATAAGGCGGGGCTGACAACCTCTCTGAGCGGAGCGTTTCCGCCGTCGCTTATCACCGACGCGGAAAAACACCCCCTATCCGCGAACAATCCCGTTCCCGTTACCGCAGAGCTTTTAATCGAATTATTCAATAGCTTGAAATAAACAACGACAAGCTGAAAACAACTCAATTCAACTTTCACGGTCACAAAACGACCGCATAAAACGAGGTATATAATTTATGTCAAAGCTGACAAAACAACAGGTCGTCGAATACGACAAGACCTATAATCAACATCCGTGGCTCATAGGAAACATAGACCCGCTTGCAGTAGAGCGTGCGGAGGGTATTTATTTTTATGATTACGACGGCAAGCGTTACTATGACATGTCCTGCCAGCTTTCCTGCGCGAACATAGGCTTCGGACATCCCGAAATATCGGAAGCTATAAAAAAACAGCTTGATATCCTCCCCTACAACGCGCCCGCCTATGCCACCGCGCCAAAATCCGAGCTCGCCAAACGCATAATCGGGCTTGCTCCCGACAACATGGCGAAGGTGTTCTTCACTTGCGGCGGTTCGGATGCCAACGAAGCCGCAATCAACATAGCGCGCACGGTAACTGGAAGAAGCAAGATTTTTTCGCGGTACAGAAGCTATCACGGTTCGACGTTGGGCGCGGGCAATTTATCCGGCGACCCTAGACGGTTTGATTTAGAGCTTCCCGCCGCACCCGGCTTCGTCAAGTTCGCAGACCCGTACCTATACAGAAGCGGATTAAAATTTAAAACCCCCGCGGAAGCCTCCGCGCATTACCTCCGTTTGCTTGAAGAGCAAATCGTATACGAGGGAGCGGATAGAATTGCCGCTATCGAAATTGAAACGGTAACCGGCGCCAACGGAGTCATAATTCCGCCCGATGGCTACCTGCAAGGACTGCGCGCACTTTGCGACAAATACGGCATACTGCTGATATGCGACGAGGTTATGGCGGGCTTCGGCAGAACGGGAACAGCTTTCGCCGTTGAACACTGGGATGTAAAACCCGATATAATCGCTTTTGCAAAAGGCATTACTAGCGGTTATATTCAGTTGGGCGGCGTAATTATAAGCAAGCAAATTGCAGACTTTTACAAGGATAAGGTCTTTCAATACGGATTGACATACAGCGGACACACCTTAGCCTGCGCCGCCGGTATCGCTTGTCTTGATTTCTACGAAAAATATTCAATTTTCGACCACGTGAAAACACTTGGCAAGGTATTCGGAAAGTTGCTTGAAGAACAGAAGAAAAAGCATGTATGTATAGGTGAGGTTCGGTATATAGGGCTGTTCGGGGCAATCGAACTCGTCAAAAACCGTGAAAACCGTGAACCGCTTGTTCCCTACGGCGGTGATAAAAAGGGCGTTATGAAACGTATCTTCGGCTTACTGCGTGAACGCGGATTCGCCACCTATGGACGCGAAAACAATATAAATATTTGTCCGCCGCTTATAATAACCGAACAAGAACTACGCTCCGCTTTTGAAATCTTAGACAGCGTTCTCTCTATCGTGGACAGCGAATTGTAGAAAACCTTATAACCCAGCCTTAACGGCGTCGGCATACGCGTCAATATCGTCATCGGTGTGCGCGACGGAAAGAAAACACGCTTCGAATTGCGACGGGGGAATATAAAATCCTTTGCCGAACACATTGCGAAAATATTCGGCGTAGCCATCACGCAAACAAGCCTTTGCATCGGCATAATTTCTAACTTTCGCCGTTCGCCCGATAAAAACCGTGTGAAGCGAACCGATTGAATTGACGGTCGCAGTTTTACCGATATACAATTCGGTTGCCGCATAATTGCCGTTCACGCAAATTGCTTTCATGCCGCCTTTTACCGCGCGGTTTTTGCAGATATTTTTATTGTCATTGGCTTCCTCCGAAAATATCGTCTTAAGCCTATCGTTCAAATGGGCGGAAAGCCGCGCCAATTTTTCGTAAACGGCGGGGGTGTTTTTAAGAATTGACAACTGCGATATGCCCGCGGCAACGGATATGGGATTGCCGCTCAACGTCCCCGCCTGATAGACCTTTCCCTCCGGCGCTAAGCAATTCATAACCTCGTCCCGTCCGATAATCGCGCCCACCGGGAGTCCGCCGCCGATTATTTTACCTAGCGTAGTGATGTCCGGATTAAGTCCGTAAAGCCGCGCCGCACCCGTGTACCCGAACCGGAAGCCGGTTATCACCTCGTCCGCAATGAGTAGCGCTCCGTATCGGCGGCAAAGCCCTTCAACGATCTTTAAAAATGCCGGTTCGGGAAGCACAACGCCCATATTGCAAGGTATTATTTCTAGTATAACCGCCGCAACCGTGTCTTTATTCGCGCAAAATAGTTCATTAAATCCTTTTTCATCATTAAATTCGGCTACCAGCGTATCCGCTGCCATACCCGCCGTCAGCCCGCCGTATGCGGAAAATTGCGCCGCGCCGCTGCCGCCCTCTATGAGAACCGCGTCCGAATGACCGTGATAACAGCCGGAAAATTTTATTATTTTGGAGCGTCCCGTCACACCGCGCGCTAAGCGTACCGCCGTCATCACCGCTTCGGTACCTGAGCTTACAAGCCGCACCTTACCGGCATCAGGGAAGGCGCTCAACACAAGCTCCGCAAGCTCTGCTTCCTTGTCGCAAAGCGCACCAAAGCTTGCGCCGTCCGCCGCCGTCCGCGCTATACTTTCGGTTATTTCCTCACGCGCATGTCCCAAAATAGCCGCTCCCCACGAACACACAAAATCAATATATTCCTTGCCTTCAACGTCAAAAAGGCGTGCGCCCTTGCCCCGCCTTATGACGGGCGGCGTACCACCTACATGCTTAAACGCGCGCACGGGACTGTTGACACCGCCGACAAGCACGCGTTTTGCTCTTTCAAAATAAATTTCGTTCCCGTTGTCTTTCATGCTTCTCACTTATTTAGAGCGTGGACAATTTTGCCGCACCCGTTCTGTTTTACACATTTCTCTTTATGCGTTTACGCGCGCGGCACGCGTTTTTGACCTTGCGTCAGTCCTTTTCTCTCAACCAAACCGCCAATTCCTTAGCGTGATAGGTTATCAGTATGTCCGCACCCGCACGGAACGCGGCAAGCGCACTCTCCGTCACCGTACGTCTTTCATCAATGTATCCGCGTTCCGCCGCCGCCTTTATCATAGCGTATTCACCGCTAACGCTGTACGCCGCAAGCGGAAGCAAGGTGTTTTTTCTTATTTCCGCAAGCACATCTAAATAAAACATCGCCGGCTTCACCATGAGTATGTCCGCCCCCTCCCGTTCATCCGTCAAGGCTTCGCGCAAGGCCTCACGCTTGTTCGCCGGGTTTATCTGATAGCCGCACCTATCCCCGAACGACGGTGCGGACGCCGCCGCTTCGCGAAAGGGCGCGTACAGAGCGGACGCAAACTTCGCCGAATACGCCATAATAGCCACGGAGGAAAAACCGTTTCCGTCCAAAATCTCCCGTATCGCCGCAACCTGAAAATCCGCCATTGCCGACGGCGCAACTACGTCCGCACCCGCTTCTGCGTGACTTAGCGCGGTTTTTTGTAGCAGTCGCAAAGTCTTATCGTTGTCAACCACCCCGTTTACAAGCGCGCCGCAATGACCGTGCGAGGTATATTCGCACAGACAAACGTCGGTTATAACGGTGAATTCGCCCATGCCTTTAAGCTTTTTCACGGCGGTCTGAACTATGCCGTCCTTTGCGTAAGCGCCGCTACCCGTCTTATCCTTTTCGGTGGGCAAACCAAAAAGCAATACGTTTTTGACACCCGCGTTCCGTAATTCTTCGGCGGCGCGGTCCAGCGTATCTATGCCGTATCTATACTGCCCGGGCATAGACGGAATTTCCTCAAAAACGCCCTTTCCCTCTTTTATAAACAACGGATACACCAAAGCTGACTTTTTTATTTCAGTTTCGTTTACTAAACATCTTATTTGAGGGTTTGCACGCAAGCGTCTTAATCGCGTTTGTGTTTCCATAATTTGCATCCTTTAACGATTTCATTCACCTGTACGGGAACGGAGCGTATTTTATTACCCTTCGGGTGTGGACAATCCGTGACGACAACTTGCTACTCAAGAAAATATTTTATCACCGCGAGTTGTCCGCACCCGCCTTTCGGCACTTAATATCATTTTTAAACAAGTTATTTTCTGCATTCGTTTAACAGCGCTGCAAACAATCCTTCGTCGTTTGCCTCCGCCGAAACGCATATCTTTTTAAATCCGTGCACTGCCGCAGCCTGCGCCGTAATCTCTCCTATGCAAACGGCTGATACTCCGGACGGTTGCGAAAAAATTTCCGTAAAGTGACGCACCGCCGACGGACTGCAAAAAACCGCCGTTGAAAATCCGCCTTCCTTTAATTTTTCCTCTACGAATTTGTTTCGCTTTGCGCAAGGCAGAGTTTCGTAAGCGGCAATTTCAATGAAGTCGGCTCCTCTCACGCTTGCGGCGCGTGAAAGTTCGTCGGACGCGTCCTTAGCTCTTAAATAAAGCGTTCCGGGCAATTTTTCCGCGCGCGTTGCCTTTTTATCGGGTATTGACGAACTTTTTATGCCCTCTCCGTCTTTTGCTCTTACGGAAGCGGCTACGGAAGAATTTTTTAAGCCCTTGCCGTACTTTGCTTTTGCGAAATCGGAATCCGTTACGTTTGGGAACAGCATCCTTGCAAGTGCCGCGGAATTTTCGGGTTTTGCCGTTATATCTGCGATTATCCCAAATTTTTTCAACGCCGCCGCCGTCTTTTCGCCGATAACGGCAAAGCTTATTTGGGAAAATGCCCGTGCATCAACTCCGTTTTTATACGCCGCCGCAACAAAGCTTTTCACCGCCGCCGCACTGGAAAAAGCTATGCGCATGACGCCGCCCGACATAGCGGCGAACAATTCCCGCGATATTTCCAACGGAACAGTTTCGATTGCCGGAAAAATTACCGCCTCTCCTCCCACCGCATTAACGCGCTCAAACAGCGGCAAATTTTTCTCAAACGGACGTGTCAAAACCACGCGCCTGCCTGCAAGCGATCTAGAAAATTCCGCAAAGCCCGTAGCGCCTACCGCAAGCACGGCGGGAGCGGTTATCCCCTCCGTTTCGACGGTTTCCATAAGCTTGAACAGCGGCGCGGTTATTGCGCGCTCTCCGTATCCGCCCGCGCGCTCTAAAAACACGCAAGGCGTATGGGAGTCAAGACCCGCCGCAAGCAATGCGGTTTCTATGTCCAAAATTCTTGATACGCCCATCAAGAATTCCGCGACGCCGCCCGCATCAACCGTGGCTTTTGCGGCATTTATAACGGAAATATCGGCTTTTTCTCCGTCCGCGCGCACCGTCGACGTCGCGAAAACACCCGCCGAACCGCCGCGTTTTGTGAGCGACAACCCCAGCCGCGAAGCCGCGCCGGTTATTGAACTTACGCCCTCTACTAAGTCGAACGGCACTCCGTTTTCCTTTAAAAATTCCGCCTCCTCAAAGCCGCGCCCGAATATAAAAGGGTCGCCGCTTTTTAGACGCGCCACGGTTTTACCATCATTTGCGTAACGCAAAAGCATGCGGTTTATATACGCCTGTCGCGCCGCGCCGCCCTCCGACGGTTTGCCGACATCAATAAAAATTTTATCCGGCGGTATCCGGGAAATCAGCGACAGGGAAATTAATCGGTCGAATACGATTACATCGGCGGAAAGCGTCAAGCTCAAGCCACGCGCCGATATGCCGCCACCGCCCAATAGCCCCGCGCCTATCAAATAGACTATGCCTTGCATACACGCTCCTTCAACCCGTCCGCCGGTATCTCCGCAACGTACGGATTTTCCATCTCCGAACACGCCGAAGCTTGCACCGTTGCAACCAAAATGTAGCTCATTTTAGACATACACGTTCCTTTAATTCGTCCGCAAGCCGTTCAGCTTCGTGCAAAATTTTATCTGCGGACGCGCTCACCTTGCCCTTTGCGACCTGTGAGCCTTCCGAATACATCAAACTTACCGTGGCGTTGCCACCGGCAAATTCCGCGTATGCCGCATGGGGAGAAGCGCAACCTCCCCCAAAGCGTGTCATTAAATCGCGTTCCAAAAGAGCGGCACGCCTGCTGTCCGCATCGTCTACGGCGGTGAGATAGGCGTAATCTCCTGCTGGATGTCCTTGCACCGCCAAAATACCCTGTCCTGCGGCGGGAACCACCTCGTCTACGGAAAAGTACCGGCAAATTCGCCGTTCCAGCCCCAACCGGATAAGCCCCGCCGCCGCAAGCACAAGTGCGCCGTATTCGCTCGCATCCAGCTTTTCAAGGCGGGTAATTACGTTACCGCGAACGGGCTTGACCGCGGCGCTAGGAAACAGCACGGCTATCTGCGCGTTTCTGCGCGCGCCGGAAAAGCCTATCGGCGACGGTGTGTCCGCCATTATGTTGCCGCCGAATTTATTTTCTATTGCCGGCAAAATCAACGCGTCGCGCGGGTCGGCGCGCTTGCCGTAGGCATAAATCGGGAAAGGCGAATCAAAAGGCAAGTCCTTCAAGCTGTGTACCGCTATGTCTATCTCACCCGACGCAAGCGCAGCTTCAAGGGAGTCGGAAAACTGTCCCTTTGCAGTGAGGTAATCGACGGACGCGTCCGCCGTAAGGTCGCCCGAAGCGTTTATTTCCACGGTTTCAAAGGACAGTTCCGAATGCGCGCGGGAAAGCGCGGAAATAATTATTTCCGTTTGAATAAGCGCCAAACGAGAACGCCTTGTACCCACCCTTACAATCTTTTTCATATATAATAAGACCTCCCCCTATTATCCTTATTTCCCGTAAGACCGCCATCTTTTGTAATCCCGCAAATATTCGCGTATCGCCTCCTCGGCTTTGGCTTCGATTGACGCGTCGTAACCGCTTGCCTCTATGTCCTCAAGGTTTTTAAGCACCGCAAAGGGAAGCGTGGCAAGCTTCGGGTCGAAGTCACGTGGAAGCGCCAAATCTAAATACAGCCGCGGTTTAAGAGAAGCCGCCGCCGCCAATTCGGCTTGCAAGGTAATGTGCGGGCTTTTTGTCGCGCCGACAACCGCATCCGCCGCATTAAGCACGGCATAGCGTTCCGCATAATCTACTGCGACCGCACCCTCAGGGAAGCTCTGCTCCCGCGAACGCCGCGTAATAAAGACGCGTTGCTCTTGCTCAACCAGCAGCTTCGCAAGCCGCACCCCCACCGCACCGCCGCCGATAATCAACGCGGTTATATGCCTTTCGTCGGCAAATACGGCTACGGCTTTTGCCGCCGCACCCGCTATTCCGTCGCCCCTTCTGCCGTCGGAATTTTCACTTTTTATTTTTTTAGCGCACGAAACGGCAATTTGAACTGCTTTTTTCAATATGTTATCCATGGAATCGGCGCTTAATGCAAGCTCAAACGCCGCTTTCACTTGCCCCAAAATTTGGTCCTCAAAGAAAATTTTTGACTCCAAGCCCACTGCCACACGAAAGAGATGTACCAGCGCGTCCGGCTCCGTATTCACCGAAACCACGCCGCACAAGTCGTTTTCCAATCCGGCAATCTCTCCGAACAGTTCCGCCACACCTTTTGTTTTGTCCGCTTCCGCACTCAAATACAATTCGGTACGGTTACACGTCGATATTATAAATGCTCCGCTCACGCCCGGCTCCGTCTTTATGCGCTCATAGGCTGAAAGCATAGCGCGTTCGGTAAGATACGCCTTTTCGCGTAAACATAAATCGGCGGTCTTATGGCTTACGCCTGCAAAAATAATTTCCGTCATTTAAAAGTTTCTCCGATTTGCGGCATTTTCCGCAAAACCGCCTTTTGCGCCCGACCGCTCTGTTTTTCGGTTTAACCTTGCAAACGCACTCTCCGTCATTTGAAAATTCCTTTTGCCGCTTCCGTCAAGATTACCGCGCGCCTATCCGCGTCTTCGTACTTTAATTGCCCGCGCAATTCTTTAAGCGACGCGATTTTTTGCCCTATACCCGTCGGCAAAAACTCCTCTATTTTTTCCTTGACCTCACGCGCCGCCGCGGGACACGCGCCCGACGTGGATACCGCCACAATTAAATCCTCTTTTTTTATCAGCGCGGGGAAAATAAATCCGCAGTCATCCGGCGAATCCACAACATTGACAAGCACGCCCGCCGCCTTTGCACGCCGCGATACTTCGCGGTTTATGCCGTCGTCGTCGGTTGCGGCTATCGCAAAAAACGCACCGTTCAAATCCGCGCTTTCAAAAGCACGCCGTTTCAGTAAAATTTTCCCATTTTCCGCAAGTACTTCAAGGCGCGGCGAAGCCTCTGTTGCCACAACCGTGAGCCGTACACCAAACTCAAGAAGTATTTCAACCTTGCGTTCCGCCACGGTGCCGCCGCCGGCAATCAAGCCGTTAACGCCGTTCAAATCTATAAAAAAGGGGAAGTATGCCATAATTTTATTGTTGATAAATGCCGCCATTCCGCACACGTTATTTACCGCGATAAGCAAAAAATAAAACGGCTACGGAGGAAAACAAAAATATGTTTTGTATTTTGCTTAGTTTTCCACGGATTGCCGGTATTTTTCAGGTACGGTGGCAAACAAAATTTATTTTGTATTCGCATAGATAATATATAATCTCTCATTTACTTTGTCAAGTACGGAGTGGAATAAAAATATCTTTCGTATCAGTTAAGAATTAAAATTTCCGTTTCGGACGCATTGCCGTTTTCGATACGGAACGCCTTTAACACGGGATTTTCCGTTGAAAGTGAAAGAATGAGGTAACTAAGCGAAGCGTCGAAAGCTAGCCTTTTATCCTCGTCCGACGGACGGGCGGGCGTTTCCGGATGCGAATGGAAATTCCCTATTAGCTTCCAACCGTTTTCGCGAATATTTTTGACGGCGGCAAACTGTTCCGACGGCGACATGGAAAAGTGATAAGGGCTTGCATCGGTATTTGTCAGCGTATAAACCCGCCTAACAGCATGCGTGCCGTCTTGCTCTAAAACGCCGCCCAAAAGCCCGCAAGCCTCGTTAGGCAACGCTTCGCGCGAATGTTGCACTATCAAATCGTAATCGGATTTTTTAAAAGTTATTTTCATCTGCCGCCCTCCGCCGCGTCGACCGCAAAATACGCTTTTGGCATTTTCTTGCGCGCCGTAGTAGTTATCTGCCGCCGCCCATGAAATATAAAAATTCCACCTCGTCGCCGTCCTTTATCACGAAGGAATCATAGTCCTTGGAAGAAATTATTTCTCCGTTTACTTGAACCGTCACATAGTCGTGTACCTTGATTTTCTCTTTAAACAATAGATTACGGATGGTAATTTCCGCGCCCACATCTTTTTTTTCGCCGTTTAAAGCCACCGACATAATTTTTTTCTCCTTTTCAATGTTTTTTCAAGTCGCAAACCGGTGCGGCATAGTCGATTAATTTGATTCCCGCGCCCTCCGAACAGGTCGGACAGGTCTTTGCCTTATTCACATTTATTTTTCTGAAATTCATGGTTAGCGCGTCGAAAACCAACAGCTTGCCCGCCAACAATTCTCCGACGCCTAAAATATATTTCAACGCTTCCGCCGCTTGTATCGTGCCGATAATACCGCCCATGACGCCTAACACTCCCGCTTGACGACAGGTCGGCACGGCGCCCTCCGGAGGCATATTCGGGAAGACGCATCTAAAACAGGGCGCTCCGGGAACATATGTCAGCGTCTGTCCCTTAAACTGAATTATGCCGGCGTGTGAAAACGGTTTCTTATGGAGGACGCAAGCGTCGTTTATGAGGTATTTAACGGGAAAATTGTCGGTACCGTCGACAATAAAATCGTAACCGCTTATGATTTCCGCGATATTTGACGAGTCCACAAACAAGCGGTGTGCCACGACCTTTACGTCCGGGTTCATGGCGTTTACCGTTTCCTGCGCCGACAATACCTTAGCCTTGCCCACATCCGCCGTGGAATGAATGATTTGGCGTTGCAAATTGGAGAGGTCCACGACATCGGCGTCGGCAATTCCTATAGTACCCACACCCGCCGCGGCTAGGTACATCGCCGCCGGTGCGCCTAAACCGCCCGCACCGATTATGAGAACCCGTGCGGACAGAATTTTTTCCTGACCACTTACGCCCACCTCTTTCAATAAAATGTGCCGTGAATAGCGCTCAAGCATTTCATCGCTGAAATCAATCATAAAATCTCCGTTTTATATTGGTAAAGCCTTAGTCCCGGCAAAACCGTCTATCGTTTTTATTTTCCGTACGGCTATTCACGTGGTCGCAAAGTTCTGTTCACTGCAACCGCCGTTGCCTAGTCGCAGAGTTCTGTTCACCGTAACCGTCGTTGCCTAGCCCATAAGTTTTGTTCCCCGCAACCGCCGAAGTCTACAAACCGTTCTTTACGACATACAATCCGTAGGTTCCGTCGCCGTTGTTTTCGATTTTGACCACCTTGTGTCCCTCGTCCTTAAGACTGCGCGGAATATTCTGAATAGGCTCACCGTCATTCAGCTTGATATAAAGAATTTTCCCGTCATCCGTCCTTTCCAACGCCACCTTGACCTTGACAAAGGTTATCGGACACACCGCCGCGGTGATGTCTATGTAGTTATCGTATTCGCTCATATCCTTATTTCCTCTATATTATTAAATCCAGTCGTTTCAACGCCGCACCCGATTTTTTACCGTCCTTCGACGTATTCTCAAACACGTAGAAAGCCCATAGCTGTTTCAGTTTAGAACTTAATCGCCTATTTCAACCGTTCCCCGACATATTGCCTCAACACAGGTATACCTAACCGCTTCAAGGTTAACCCTAAGCGTTCACCACTTTTACCGTTTTCGCGGTAAAAATCCATTGCCGCATCCAACGCTTGAAGTAGCTTTTCCTTTGTGAATATTATGGGAAGAGGACTCTCCCCGTGCGCAATTTGATTGCCAAACATGCCGCCGAATGACACTATGTAGCCGCGCTTTCCGTTCCATGCGTCGGAAGGGCAAGATTTCTCACACTTTCCGCAGTAGATACAAATTTTTTCGTCTAAAGCAAGCTCTTCGTTTTTCTGGCTTATCGCCTTTACGGGACATACCGCCTCACAAAGTCCGCAAAGCGTACATGCGCTCTTGTTCCATTCAGGTAGCGCCCCGCCCTTTATCCCGAAGTCATTTTCCTCTGCCTTCAAACAGTTGTTTTTGCAGCCGGTTATGCCGATTTTAAACTTATGCGGTAGCTCCTTGCCGAAGTACCGCGCGTCTATTTCCGCCGCCAATCCGCTCGTTTCAATAAGCCCCGACGGGCAAATCGATGCGCCTTGACACGCCGTCACCGTCCGTACGCGCGGACCGCACGCCCCCGGACTAAGCCCCGCTTCCGCAAGACTTTCCGTAACCGCTTTCATGTCGGACACGTCGATAAACGGTATCTCCACGCCTTGTCGCGAAGTGAGATGTACGTATCCGTTGCCGAATTTTTCGGCTATTTCGCGGATTTTGGCAAGCTTCTCCGCCGTAAGCTGTCCTCCTGCGACGCGCAAACGCAAGGAAAATTTCCCTGCCTGACACTGCCGCATAAAGCCGCCTTTTTTCAATTCCGCATAATTAATTTCCGCCATACAAAACCCGCCTACCCTAAATTAAATTTGCCGCCCAACGTCATGAAATTGTTGTAGATTTCCAATATGTATTCGTTAACCTGAACCTTATCCGGAATTGCCGCGCTCATGCCGTATAGCGCCGCGCTACCGCCCACATATTTCTCTGGAGAGGCTTTAAGCAACGCTATTGCCGTTTTAAGGTCGAAAATGAAGGGTTCGATTACATTTTCATGTGCTGGCGTTATCATGAAATGCAGACAGTCGGGGTTAGACTGTTGGTCAATAACCCACCCCGAATGCTCTAATATATCGGCTAACGCATGTACGTTTAAGGTGTTAGACCCGAACGCAAATATCCCTGCTTTCGGGTCGCCCAATATATAAAGCTCCGGAAAGCTCCTAATGCGGTCTAAAAATCTTTCAGTTAAATCTTTTATTTTCTTATGAATTTTGATGTAGCCTTCTTTGCCGACAAAGTTCAAAACCGCCCACGCGGAGGCAATTGCGCCTCCCGGACGCGTACCCGTAGCCGACGGGGAGATGAACAAACCGCCCGGCCAATCCGCATAAGAAAAGTATTGAAAGCGTCTTATATCCTTGTTTTTATACAACAGCACGGAAACGCCTTTCGCCGCAAACGCGTACTTATGCAAATCCGCGGACAGCGAAGTAACCCCCGGCACGGCGAAATCAAACGGCGGAATATCTACGCCCGCTTCCTTCAAAAACGGCAACGTGAACCCACCTAAACAGGCGTCGACGTGTAACCGTACGCCGTATTTTAACGCCAACGCGCCAAGCTCCGCGATGGGGTCTATTATGCCCTGCGGATACTGCGGCGCGCTGCCCAATATCAAAATGGTATTGTCGTTTATTGCCGCCTCAACCGCCTTAATGTCCGCCTTGTAGTCCTTGTCGGTGGGGACATGTACAACCTTTACGCCGAAGTAGTGCGCCGCCTTCTCCAATGACGCGTGCGCGGTTATCGGCAAAATCATCTCCGGTTCCTTGATGTGCGGCTTTAAACGGCGCGCCTCGTCACGATAGGTTTTGATTGCCATAAGCAGACTTTCGCTACCGCCCGACGTAAGACTTCCGACCGTGTCCGCGTCCCCGTGAAAAAGGTTTGCCGTCATGGAAATAATCTCCGTTTCGAACCTTTTCAGGCTGTTAAACACAAACGGATTCAACGCGTTGGTGTGGAAAAATTCTCTGTACGCCCTCTCCGTCAACGCGGTTATCTCTTCGCCCGCATAGTAGACAAGACTGAAGGTGCGCCCATCCTTCCATTTGCCGTCGTCCGCCTTATATTCCTCCATACGGCGGAAAACTTCCGCTTCGGATATGCCCTTTTGGGGAAAATTCATAGTTGCCTCCGTTTTGCGCCGCTCTCCCGATTAGACCTTTCCGTTCATTCGGAACTCACCTAATCAAAACTTAGAATTAATCCGTACCTATACGGAAAGCATTGCTTATCAAATATATATGTATTATATGATAACATTAAATCTCTGTCAACAGATATGCGCATGTGTGCAAAAGATTTTTAGTAAATTTATATGTTTAGTATGCTTAAACGATTGACAGCGGTTAATTTGTAAGGTAACATAGTAAGGCATACCAAACATATCAATATTATATGTAAGATGAGAGGTGGACTGAAATGCCTGAAATAAAACAACCCTATACATACGACCCGCCCGCGTCGTTTCAACCGGCTAGTCAACCGCCGGTATTATCCTTACAGCGAGCGATGCGACCCGAAGACGTCGGCGTTTCATCAAAGGCGCTGCACGAATTGATGTTAGATTTTGAGAAAAGCAATCAAGAAATCCACAGCTTCATGTTGGTTCGGCACGGGAAGGTCGCCTACGAAGCATATCGTTACCCCTACGGCGCAGACATACCGCACGCCGTGAATTCGTTCAGCAAGAGCGTTACCTCCACTGCGGCGGGCTTTGCCATAGAAGAGGGTCTGTTCGCTTTGGATTCCTTAATTTATGACTTCTTTCCGGAATATAAACTTAAAAAGCAGGTTTTAAAATATAAAAACGTACTCACAATCCGCCATATTCTGACAATGACCACTGGGAAAAATATAGATGTCACGCGTGATAAGGAGAAAATCGACTGGGTGGATGACTTTTTAAACGCGCCTTTCGGATACGAGCCGGGGACTCATTTCCATTATACAAACGAGAACGCGTATATGGTTTGTGCGCTTATAAAAAAGCTTACCGGACTTACAGTGCGCGAATACTTGAAGCCACGCTTATTTGACCCGTTGGGCATAGCTGTTCCCTACTGGGAAACCGATAAGAGCGGCGTAGAGGCGGGAGGCTGGGGCTTGTACTTAAAAACCGAAGACGGCGCAAAAATCATGCAATGCTATCTAGACGGCGGCAAATTTCAAGGCAACCAAATCATTCCCGAACAGTGGACAAAGGAAGCCACCGTGCCGCAAGCGTCCAATCAATATAATTATAAACGCGATTCTAAGGTCGGCTACGGCTACCAGTTTTGGATGTGCCACATTCCCAACACCTACGCGGGGCGCGGCATGTTCGGTCAACAGGGCGTAGCCATGAAAGACTACGACGCGGCGTTTTTTTACACCGCCTCACACCCCGACGAGCAGCTTCCCATGGACGTGCTTTTCCGCCACTTCCCGGAAGCCTTTGCCGACGACGCACAACCCGACGACGAAAGTTTTTTAAAGCTGACGGAATTCACGGAAAAATTGACGCTTCCCGAACCGCCCGTGTCCAAACGCGCGTCGCTAGAAAAAAAGCTTGCCGACTACGCGGTAAAATTCCCGAAGCAACGCTTCCTCAATTTAACGGGCATGCCCACAAGCTTATTACCCTTGCAAATCACATACGTATCTAAAGGCAAATGGGCGAATATTTCCGATTTTCGCTTACGGTTTTCCGATGACGGCTTAACCGTACGTTGGGCGGAACGCGGCGTATATAACGAAATACCCGTCGGACTTGACGGTAACTACCGCTTTGGAAAAATAGCCCTCGACCCGTTCGATTTTACTGCGGTAAGCCACGGCTATTGGGAAAGCGAAAATCGCTTTGTTCTCAACACCGTATTCCTTGAGAGCGTCGCGTCGCGCACCTTTACCTTTGTGTTCAAGCCGTTCGGACACGTAAAAATTTTGCAATCGTCCACACCATCCGCAAAGGGCATAACCGACAATATCGCGTTGCTTGCGGAGCAATTTATAAGCAACGGCTTCCTCTATTTCTTCGCGAAGATACTGTTGAAGCTAGCCCCCTACGTCTTACAGCCGAACCTTAAGGCAAAGCTTGTCAAGGCGCAGAAATAAAGTTGGCGCTATGGGATTCTGATAACAATTATTAGCAAAAACAATGTTTATATGACTGAAATATGTCTATTAAACGGACTCTATTAAAATGGATACACAAAAATTCAGACTTAAAAAGACTATAACAATATCACTCGCGTTCGCGTGGATTTCCATATTTAACAGCGTATACGATACGTTGATGCCCGTCGTACTCACATCGCCGCTTATAGAAGGCGGCTTAGGACTGAACTACACCGGCAACGGAATAGTGATGGCGTTGGACAACATATTGGGTTTACTGCTTTTGCCGCTGTTCGGTTGGTTGTCCGATCGCACTAAAAGCCGGATGGGCAAACGCACGCCTTATATACTAATCGGCTCCGTGCTTGCCGTCGTATTTTGGGTTTTGGCGGGCGTGTTTTTACGTGAGCAATTCAAATGGTTGTTTTTAGTTTTCGTGGGCGCTACGCTTGCGCTGAACTCCGCGTACCGTCCGGCGGCACTGTCACTGCTACCCGACCTAACGCCCCTCAAGCACCGCCGCAAGGCAAACGCAATAACGCAAATTATCAGCATAATCGCCACCATAATCGGTATAGTGATAGTGACGCTGTTTACCCGCTTCGGCTTTGACATCGTCTTCTACGCGGACATAGCGTTTATGGTGCCTCTGATAATAATCTTTATCGTCACCGTACGCGAAAAAAAGTGGACAACGGAAAGCCCGTGTGAAAAAATCTCTGCGGAGGAGGAAGCCCTTGCCGACTTCAGCGGCAACCGTAAAAATCTCAACCGCAACCGCATATTTCTGCTCTCGTCGGTATTCTTTTTCTATATAGCCTTCAACGGTCTTGTGTCCTCACTTTCAAACTACGCCACGAGGATATTGGAGCTTGACAAGTCAAGCTTTACCATTCCGCAGCTACTCTGCTTGCTTGCGGCAAGCCTAGCCGCCGTCCCCGTAAGCAAGCTGTCGACAAAGTTTAAACGGAAACACTTGCTCATAGCGGGTATGGTGATAATGTTGGGCGCGTTCGCAATAGCTGGCATGCAAAAGGGTCTGAACGCCGCCATGATAATAAGCTTTATCCTGGCGGGCGCAGGCTATTCCGTCGCTATCGTCAACCTCTACCCCTATATGATGGAACTGTCCGACCCGCTGAAACTAGGCAAGAACACGGGTATATTTAACAATGCCATGATGATAGCCATGGTGCTAACCCCCATATTGAGCGGTGCCCTTGCCGACCGTTTCTCCCTTTCCATACTCTTCCCCTACTGCATAACCGCTCTAGTAATTGCCGCCGCACTCCTCTTCTTCATCAAAGACAAGCCGCGCCCAAAAGCCTTGCCTACCGACACCTCGATAAATCCGCTTTCCGAGGGAACTTCGCAGAACAAGATTTAAAACAAAAGAAAAGCACCTCCGAAAAAGTGCTTTTCTTTTCGGTTAAAACCGATTATATTCTATATGCTTTCCGCCGTTGCTCACCTATATAAGCAAAATTTTAGATACCGTGTATTTCCCTATATTTCCTCTTGAAAATTAGCTTTCACATAGTTTTCAAGTACCGTGTACGGATCGTCGTCACCGTCAAGCTCGTAGAAAGCGTCGTCAAGAGCGGATAATTTTTCCGCCTCTTTATCAGTGAAGTCAATGTCATCTGCAATCGTATACTTGCCCTTTGCAAGAATTTTGCGGATTATATCATTTGCTTTCTTCGCTATTTTAAGCAGTTTCGGCATACCGACAGCTTTAATAGCGTCCTCAACTAAGACATACTGAAACCTTGATGAATTCGTATAGTATTGCAAGAAACCGCCGTTATTGACCTCATCGCATATCAACTGTATCACCTCAACATTGCGAACCACCTCGTGAAGCCCGCGAAGCACCGCCACCTCGTCCTTCGCAGACATGCAAATATTGAGGGCATAGTCGTACAATTCGGAGCGAACATCAGCTAGATTTTTACTAACAATGTCATATATTTTCACTTAGGATTTCACCTCCGTTTTATGATAAATATATTATAGCAAAAATCACATGCATTGTCTATATCGATACTAAAAATACTTAGCTATATTTGGAGGCGCGGACAATCCGCGGCTAAACGAAGCCGTTTATTTATGGTTTTGAATGAACCGCTTCAAAAAGACTACGCTTTCGACGAGTGCGGATATATCGAGATTTTCGTCCAAGCCGTGCATGGTCGCCAATTGTTCGGACGAGAGACGTACCGGCGAAAATCTTAAGGAACACGGGCTTATTTCGGAGAAGTGCCGCCCGTCGGTGCCGCCCAACACGATATAAGGCGCAATGCCGATATCGGGAAAGGTTTCCCTTATGCAGTCCGTAAGATAACGATAGCCGTCGCTGTCCGTGTCTACAGTGCTCGTGGCATCCTGCGCGGCTATGACTTCCATTTCTAAATCGTATTTTTTAATAAGCCTTTCAAACAGCTTGTTGCAGTCGGCAACGGTCTGATATGCGGAGTAGCGCAGGTTGGCGACCACATACGCCTCCGGCGGAATCATATTCGGCACGATTGCTCCGCCGGACATGGTAAACGTTATATTCGTACAAAGAAGTCCGCCGCCGAACGGGTGCAATTTGGGCAGCATGCGCGATACGAGAGGCGCAAAAAGCCTAATGTGTTTAAACACGAATTTAAGCGGCGGCGAAACGCCGTCCGCCAACGCTTTCACCGTTTTCACCAATTCGGGAGAAAAATAAGGCTTAAAATAGGAGTGCGAATGCACGTCTACTATGAAGCGGGCAAGTCGCTCAAACGGCGTATTTTTAGGCGGTGCCGTCGTGTGTCCTCCGCGTGATTTTGCACTGAATTTTATGACGCCGAAGCCCTTTTCCACAATTCCGATTACGGCAAAGGGCTTCTTCACGGGAGCGAACAGCTTGTCTATGATGATGCCGCCCTCGTCCAAAACAATAAAGGGGTTGACGCCGCGTTCCTTTAAATAATCACGGATAGCCGGCGCGCCTCCTCCGGCGATTTCCTCGCTGTCCGATGAGGCAAAATAGACGTCGTATTCGGGGATAAAGCCTTCCGCAAGCAACTCTTCTATTGCCCGTAGCGACGAATAAATCACGTTTTTACAGTCCATTGCGCCGCGTCCCCAAATCTTGCCGTCGGCTACCGTGCCGCTGAACGGAGGATATTTCCACGCGCCCTCTTCGGCGGGTACAACGTCCTGATGCGCCAACAACACAATCGGCTTATCCGCGCTCTTCCCCTTCCACCGAAATAACAACGCGTCGTCCTTTACGCGCACGATTTCCAAATTGCTATGCACCAACGGAAAAACCTCTTCCAAGGTCTCCCGAAAGCGCGCAAAATACTCCGGACCCGCGTCCACGGGCAGGTTCAACAGTTTGGGCAAGTCTGCCGAAATAGTAGGGCGCTCAATCAGCTTCCCCAGTTCCTTCGCATACAGTTGTCCGCGTTCTTCAACGGAAATATTATCAGGCATAGTCGGTTCCCTCACTTATATGTTAATGATGTGTGCAAAACTCAAGTGTTCGGCAAAATACAGACATCGGCAGAATATACATCATTGACAGTATACATCACCGACAGGATACATCGTCGACAGGATATGCCTTGCACCAGTCTTGCGTATAACATATATGTATTATATGTTTTAACTTAATAGAAGTCAATCGATTTGCGCCTATTAAACCAAAAAATAGCACCCGTCTTAATTGACAGATGCTATTTATTTTAAATGCGGCTGGCGGACACGAATGCTGAAAACGGACACTGCCAAGGTAATCAAAGAACGGTAGAACCTTTAATATCAATAAAAAGTGAATGTAAAGGCGGATTTAACGCCCATTGCCCATTCTTCGTAAGCGGCACGGCTTTCCCATACCTCCAAATCGGTATTGACGGATGTGGCGCGTGCTTGAGCTATATCGCGTCCGCGTTGGCAAATGAATTTTTGTTCGGTTACGTACTCGATATCGGCACGGTATACCTCCGGAGTAGGCGTTAAAAGCTCTTCCAAACCGCCTAAATAACCGTTCATAACGCTTTCATAGCCGTTTCTTACGGTATCGGCAAGGTCGTCAAAGCTTTCCGCTTCAAGCGCTAGGTCGATATAATGGTGAAAATCAAATTCAATGGAATGCAGAGTGTTTTTTATCACCTCGCCGTCGGCGTCCTGACATCTATTGATAGCGGCAAACGCCAACTCCTTTAGGCGGTGAGCAAACGTTTCTACCGCGATGCGTTCCGCCTGTGAGGCATACGCGCCTTTAAGCGCAAGCGTGCTTAATACTCCGCTGTCGCCGTTTGCATTATTATCCTTGCTATCCAAGCTGATAAGAAATTGCCACGCGGATATATTGTCTTTGCCGACCTGTATCTTGCCTATATACGCCTCTTGTTCTTCTATAGCTTCCGCATACACTTCAATCATATGTCTGATGCGCATGAAAGCATCTTCGATATTTCCGCCGTAAAAGCTATCCGCGAAATCGGCGGTAAGGGCATGAACGGCGTCAAAAAGCTCACCTACCAACACGTCGCGCATTTTTTCCGAGTCACCGTTTTTAAGCGCGTCGAGGGCGGCTTCCGAAAGAAAAGAGAAGCGATCCATGGGTTTAACCGCCAACACCAGTTCGCGAATGGTTAAATCGGACGATTCCGTTTTACCGGCAAGCTTTTCCAGTCTATCGCGTTCAAGCTCGCCGCTAAGAACCACGGCGCGGACGCCGGTCTTAATAAAGTACTCTTCCACGGCAAGCGAAACCTCACCGCTCTGCTTATCCGCAAGCGTCTGACTTGAACCGGCGATACGCACTACGACCGCACAATTTTCAGCTCCGGAGTCTATATATCCCAATTTAACCGCATTTTCCGCATATTTTTCGGCAAGCTTGTATGCGTCGATACCTACAATCTGTTCGCCCGCAAGAAGCAACGGAACGCGGTCGTCTTCGGGTTCAGCCGCGATACCGGTAACTACGCCGCGTCTGTTCAAAATAAACGCCGCCGAAGCCGACGAGGACTCGCCCGATGCGGACGCGCCACCGTATTCTAAACCCAACGCAAGCACGGAGTAGTCATCACCCACAGGCGCATCGGGACGGTTAAGCACGATAGGTAAGCTTATGGCAAGCGCGATAACCACCGCCAAAATCGAAGCAAGGACAAGCCTAAAGCTACGCTTTACCGTTTTTTCGTGTTTTTTTATTTGCGAAGAAACGGCAACATTTTTTTCGCTGTCTACAATAATCGGTGACTTGCGGACGGCATCAAGCACATCTGGCAAAATCGCGTCGATCTCTTTATTTAATTGTGTTTTTATTTCAGTGAGTTTCATGCGTAGCCGTCCTCCTTTTTTTGTTTTCTCGGTTTCCACCGAAGTTATTTTAAGCCGCCTACCAAAGCCGCCGAAAGTTTTTATTTATCCGTGATACCTTACGCCGTTCCGTTATCGGATTGCTTGCTCAAGAAGCCTTCCCCGAACAAACACACGCGGCATCATTCTTCTTCTTCGCGCTTTAAAACCTTTTGCAATTTCTGTATCGCGTTGCGGTATGCCCACAAGACCGTTCCCAACGGACGTCCCGTCATCTCGGCTATTTCGCGGTGTTTATAGCCGCTGACCAAGTGCAGGAGTACTATTTGCGACTCCGACTCACTGAGAGTGTTCATTATGGTCGTCAAAAGTTGCCCGGGCAGTTTATCGTCTATCGTGTAATGCCCAAGCTCGAACGAACCCGCGTCGAATTCGCTGTAAACCTCTCGCTTGCGCCGCTGAAGCTCATTTAACGTCAAGTTTTTGGCTATGGTAAAAAGCCATGCAAGCGCATTTGAACCGGGAGTATATCCGCCTACGGACGCGCGTAATTTGATATACGCGCTCTGCATCAGGTCTTCCGCGGTGTGATAGTTTTTGCAGATAGAAAAGATAAAGGAAAACAGCCCTCTTTTGGTCTCACTATATATGACCTCAAAAGCGTTTTCGTCGCCCTGTTGCAAAAGGCACATTTGCTTATCCAGTTCTTTTCTGTCCATACCGTTCCGGACCTACGCGACAAATAAGTACGCGCAAGTTTTTACGGAGGAGGGGTTCAAAGCCCGCCTACCGACCTTAGTATAACATCAATAACCGTTTTGTGCAACAGCGTTGAGCAATTTTCTAAAATACGCGACACGTCAAACCGCAAAACACATAGCGCGGAAGCCTTAGAATCCCGCCGGCGGTCGGTATAAAACCGCCTTGCAAAAATTTCTTTAAGAAACGCTTGCAAATAGATAACCGCCGGTTGAGCCGTTTTATTGGGAATATTTAGTTGTTTTCACTACGCGGAAAATATTTCCTTAGATTTGGTGATTTTTTAGAGCGAGTGCGCGCGTAAAAGGACTTGCATAAGAAAAGGGTTTTGTGTATAATAAGAGCAGTTTACACGCTAGGAGGTAGTTATGAGCAAAATTAAGCTCACCAAGGTCGCCTTTAAAGGGACGACCGCACAGGAAAAAGCGCTAAGGACAAAGCTGGCGGAATTGAAGTCGGTGGAGGGAGCGCTTATGCCGGCACTTCAAGCGGCTCAAAATATTTACGGATATTTGCCGATTGAGGTTCAGCGCATCATTTCCGAAACGCTTGATATAAGCATGGAGGAAATATTCGGGGTAGCAACGTTCTATTCTCAATTTTCCCTAAATCCACAGGGGAAAATTCAGATTTCCGTTTGTTTGGGTACCGCTTGCTATGTTAAGGGAAGCGGAGATGTACTTGACAAGTTCAAGGAAAATTTGAAAATAGACGCGGGCGACGTTACGGGTGACGGAAAGTATTCCTTAGTAGCGACGCGTTGCATAGGTTGTTGCGGTTTGGCGCCGGTCGTCACCGTAAACGAAAAGGTTTACGGCAAGGTAACGGTCGACGATGTTGCGAACATCTTAGCCGAAACAAAATAGGAGAAGAAAAGACACTGCGGTTTATACGGGAGGATTTTACGCATCCGTGCGCAAGCTTAAAACGGCGCAATCAATGTCCTTCCGCTTATAACAGTATACCGCAAACGTTCTTTTAAATAAAAGGTGAGGATTTATGAAAACCATTGAGGAAATTTACCAAATAAGAGAAAAAACACGCAAGAAGCTGGGAGTTGACGCTCCCGCCTCCGAAACGCGTATAGTCGTTGGTCTTGCCACGTGCGGAGTAGCCTCCGGCGCCAAACCCGTTTACGACGCGTTTAAAAAAGCAATCAAAGAAAATAAAATTAAGAAAGTCACCGTCGGTCAAGCCGGTTGCATAGGTATGTGCAAGTTTGAGCCGTTAGTGCAGGTATTTGTTCCGGGACAGCCCGTCGTAACCTACGTCAACATAGGCGCCGACGCGGTTTCGCAAATTATTGAGGAACACATACTAGGCGGCAAGCCCGTCGCAAAATATACCATCACGCAGGAGTAAAAATTTATGAGTAAAAATGTTTCCTCCGTGACGTCTTTAAACGACACGGCTTTCTACAAAAATCAATACCGCATCGCACTCAGAAATTGCGGTATCATCGACCCTGAAAATATTGACGAGTACATTGCCTACGACGGCTATAAGGCTCTCATCAAAGCATATTCTTCCATGACTCCGCAAGAGGTTATCGACGTAATCAAGGCATCCGGTTTAAGAGGACGCGGCGGCGGCGGTTTCCCGACCGGTACGAAATGGCAATTCACTAAAAACTCCGTAGGCGACAAGAAGTTCGTTTGCTGTAATGCCGACGAGGGCGACCCCGGCGCGTTCATGGACAGAGCGGTTATGGAGGGCGACCCCCACGCCGTTATCGAAGCTATGACAATAGCCGGCTACGCAATCGGCGCCGATCAAGGTTACGTATATATCCGCGCCGAATATCCCCTCGCCGTCAAGAGATTGCAAATTGCAATCAATCAGGCTAAGGAATACGGTTTGCTCGGAAAGAACATATTAAATACGGGCTATAATTTCGATTTGGAAATCCGCTTAGGCTCCGGCGCTTTCGTGTGCGGCGAAGAAACAGCTCTCATGAACAGCATCGAAGGCAAACGCGGAGAACCGCGTCCCCGTCCTCCCTTTCCGGCGGTAAAGGGCTTGTTCGCCAAACCCACCGTACTTAACAACGTGGAAACCTACGCCAATATCGCGCAGATAATCTTAAACGGCGCCGAATGGTTCTCCTCAATGGGTACCGTGAAAAGCAAGGGTACAAAGGTTTTTGCATTGGGCGGCAAAATAGTTAACACGGGTCTTGTTGAAATTCCCATGGGTACCACGCTCAGAACGATTATCGAAGAAATAGGCGGCGGCATACCGGGCGGCAAAAAATTTAAAGCGGCGCAAACCGGCGGACCATCCGGCGGTTGTATCCCTCCCGAACATTTCGATATTGAAATCGACTACGATAACCTCATTGCCATAGGCTCCATGATGGGCTCCGGCGGACTTATCGTCATGGATGAGGACAACTGCATGGTCGACATTGCAAAGTTCTTCCTTGAATTCACACAGGAGGAGTCCTGCGGTAAATGTACGCCCTGTCGTATAGGCACCCAAAGACTGCTTGAATACTTAGAAAAAATTACCAGCGGCAACGCCGATATGCAAGACCTTGAGGATATGGAAAGCCTTTGCTACTACATCAAGGACAACGCCCTCTGCGGACTGGGACAAACCGCTCCCAACCCCGTGCTTTCCACCATGCGCTACTTCAAGGATGAATATCTCGCGCACGTACGCGACAAAAAATGTCCCGCCGGCGTGTGCAAGAAGCTGCTCAAATTTATTATAACCGACGCTTGCAAGGGTTGTACCCTCTGCGCCAAAAAATGCCCCGTCGGCGCAATAAGCGGAACCGTTAAAAACGTACATACTATAGACCAAGCTAAGTGTATAAAGTGCGGCGTTTGTATGGAAAGCTGCAAGTTTAGTGCCATTATCAAAGGCTAGGGGAGGAAAAGAATATGATTAATCTTAAAATAAACGGTAAAGCAATAAGCGTAGCGGACGGCACCACCGTGCTTGAAGCCGCTAAACAAGCGGGTGTAAAAATACCTACGCTTTGTTATTTAAAGGACATAAATGCAATAGGCGCGTGCCGCGTGTGCGTCGTCGAAGTCAAGGGCGCAAGAAGTCTTGTCGCCTCGTGCGTGTACCCCGCCTCTGAAGGCATGGAGGTCATTACCGACTCCCAAAAGGTTTTGGACAGCAGAAAGACGACCGTTGAACTGATATTAAGCGACCACGAACGCAAATGTCTTTCCTGCGTACGCTCACAAAATTGCGAATTACAAGCTCTAAGTAAGGAATTGGGTTGCGACGAAACCAAATTTAAAGGCGCCGTTAACGAGTTCCCCTTGGACGAAACCACACCCTATCTCATACGCGACAACAATAAATGTATCCTATGCCGCCGTTGCGTAGCCGCTTGCCGCGATTACCAAAGCGTAGCCGTCATAGGTCCCAACGCGCGAGGCTTCGATACCCACATCGGCACCTCCTTTGAAAAGGATTTAAAGGACATACCCTGCGTCGGTTGCGGACAATGTATCACCGTATGCCCCACCGGCGCGCTCCGTGAAAGAGACGAGACAGACGGCGTGTTAGCCGCCTTAAACGACCCCACCAAATACGTGGTCATGGCAACCGCTCCCGCAGTTCGCGTGGCTATCGGCGAAGAATTCGGTTTGCCCTTAGGTACCAATGCCGAAGGCAAAATGGTCGCCTCCATGAAAATGCTCGGCGCCGACAAGGTGTTCGACGTCAACTTCACCGCCGACCTCACCATAATGGAAGAAGGCTATGAGTTTTTAGGACGCGTTCAAAACGGCGGCGTTCTCCCCATGCTCACCAGCTGTAGCCCCGCATGGATTAAATTTATTGAACACTACTATCCCGAACTTATCCCCAACCTATCTTCTTGCAAGTCGCCGCAACAAATGTTCGGCGCCGTCATCAAAACATGGTTCGCGGAAAAGAACGGTATCGACCCGAAAAACATCGTTATGGTATCCGTAATGCCGTGCGTTGCTAAGAAATTTGAAAAGGGCAGACCCGACCAGTCCGCCGCGGGTGTTCCCGATATAGATTATGTAATCACCACGCGTGAGCTTGCCCGTCTTATCAAACGCAAGGGCATACTGTTTAACGAGCTTGCCGATGCCGAATTCGATAACCCATTGGGCGTAGGCTCCGGCGCCGGTCTTATATTCGGCGTTACCGGCGGCGTTATGGAAGCGGCGTTGCGTACCGTCAAAGAAGTACTGGAAGGCAAACCCTTAGAAAAACTCAACTTCACCGACGTGCGCGGTCTTGCCGGTATCAAGGAAGCTACCTATAACGTAGCCGGTATCGACGTGAAGGTCGCCGTCGCAAGCGGTCTTGCCAACGCCAAAAAACTTATGGATAAAATCAACGCCGGCGAAGCCGATTACCACTTTATCGAAATCATGAGCTGCCCCGGCGGTTGCGTCAACGGCGGAGGTCAACCTATTAAAACCGCGTTCGTCCGCAACAACATTGATTACCGCGCCCTCCGTAGCAAAGCCATCTATGACACCGACGAGGCTATGACGCTCCGCAAATCTCACGAGAATCCGATCGTCAAGGAATTGTATGCGACCTACTTCGGCGAACCCAATAGCCACAAAGCCCACCATATCCTCCACACAAGCTACGTAAAACGCGGCAAGTATTGAGAGCTGGATTTGTCTTAGAGTTCTTTTACTACGCGGCAAAAGACCAAAACGCGCAAGCTTGAAGCTTGACACTGATTACTTGAAAAACGCGGTTGACGCAGGATTATATCCTTAGCGTCAACCGCGTTTTTAAATTTATTAGTGTTAATCCCCTCATATCGTTCTTTATTTTCTTTATGTCCCCTTCCAAAATCGCGTTTGCTAGTGTTCAATCGCTTCACTGTCTTTTTTTTTACTTTACCGTTAAAGTATAAGGTTCTTAAGTCAATTCATTGCAATTCTTGTCATGTAAAAATTTTATTAGATAATTTCCAAATTAAATAACCGCAGATAACACCAACCGGGCGCGCCATAATTAGGCGCGCCCGTCAGTGTAAGGGGGAGATTATACTTCTTTGGTATGCGGTATAATTGAGGTGATGTTATTTCTCTTCAAACACGAGTTTGCTAGCGGGGTCTATGCGGACTCCATTCTCAAACATTTCGAAGTGTAGGTGAGGACCTTCGCCCGCTTCCTTTTGCATAGATGTGCCTACCGTACCGATTACATCGCCTTGCGACACCGTATCACCCACGGAAACCCGTATGTCGCTTCCCAGCGACGCGTACACCGTCCTTATTCCGTCGGCGTGCTCAATCGTCACCGCATAGCCCTCATAGATAGGATCCGCCAGGATATTGACTACAACTCCGTCAAACGACGCCATTACGGACGTTCCTTCCGCGGCGACAAAGTCGATGCCGAAATGCGGACCGCTTTCCTTGATTTTGGAATAGAACACCGTCGGATAAAGCTCGTAGCCGTTGCTCACCATCGCGCCGTATACCGGCACTATATAACTAGCCGTCGGATTAGCGGGACCTACCGGATCATCGGGTTCACCCGGGCCGGGGTCTACTGGACCCGTGGGGTCGTCCGGATCGCCCGGACCGGGATCAACCGGACCGGCAGGGTCGTCTGGATCGCCCGGACCGGGGTCTACGGGACCCGCGGGGTCGTCGGGGATTGGGTCTATTATGGCGGGGACTTCGTCCGGCGTAAACACGCCGCCTATCGCCAACCCTATTACCGTTGCTACGGCTATTCCGCAAACAACGATGAGGATTACGTAGATGTTCCGTTTAAGGAACTTTCCTAATCTCGCCGTACTTTCTGTGATTTTGCTCATGATGTGTGTTACCTCCGTTTGGATAGATTATTGACGGCAAACAAATAGTTTATACATGCGTTTACCAATTATTAAATATCGCTTTTACATTTATGCCGGTAGCGGCTTTCCCTTCTTATTACGCAGATTTTCAATACGCGCCCAACAACAAGGGTGTGCCGACTTTAAAAGTTTCCCCGTCGAAAGCTATCTGTATATTGTCGCCGCCGCCCGCAAGTCTAGCAGAATGTCCCGTTATAACGGTAACTCCGCTCAACCTTTGAACCTTATAGCGTGTCACAAAAAACCGCAACAATATCCACTCCTTATCATCGTCGCCGCCCGCAAAGGTCAACTCCTCACCTATAGTTTTTACAGCGGGATTCGCCGTTATGTAAACGGTTTCTCCTGCCGCGCCGAACACCGGAACACCTCCGCATTCCTCCGTCGTGTAGACCCTATACTCTGCGGAAAGTCCCGCCGCAAGTGACTTGAACTCCCGCGGCGAATAGCACACGGTAAGTACGGCGGCAATAAAAAGGAATAAAAATCCTGTCGTTGCTCTTTTCATACGGCAATTATTGCCCGAAACGGCGACTTTTAAACATCGTCCTTAAGAGGCTAATAAAAAAAGCCGCGTTCACTTCGGCGGCTCTCTAAAACGGTAACTTTTCCATGTACGAATATTTTATATTTTCGACCGATACCGCATTTATTCTGCGCTAGGTACGTTTTTATACATGTCCGAATATTTTATATCCGTAATAAAAAACAGGGGGCCAATTTGCGGTGACAAAATATTTTTGGACTATTTTTAAGTATAAAATTGTCGCGGCGGATTGTCCCTACACACAAAAATAGCACCCGTCGGTTAAGACGAATGCTATCTCTGCAATATCAAAATGATATTAAATCAACGAAATCAATTAGATGGATTTAATCTATAAGGATCTGTACCTTTCAATTTTCCCGGTTCTAGGTCATACTCCGTTTCCTTGACGTAAACCCTGCTCCGCCGCGAAAGGAGGCTCTGCTCTTCGACGTATGCAAGGGTCTTGCGGTGTCGTCGTCAGTATCGGTCGATTGGCGCAGGCTGTAAACCTCCACCGTTCCCGTTTTGGCGTTTACCATCAAGGTAACATTTTTGCCGCTCTCCGATTCCAAAACTACCTCACATTCAAAGTATGACTTGTTAAGATTCAGTTCTAATTCCAATTCGTACTCCGTTTCCTTGACATAAACGATTTCCTCCGCCGGAAACAAGTTCCGCTCTTCGGCGTATGCAAGGGCAATTCCCCGCACCTCCGCGTCGTTCAGCCGGTTTTTATTGGCCGCGCTAATCGCCACTCCGAACACGACTGCGGCGACACTTCCCGCCACAACCGCTATCACAATCAGAGAAATCAGTACGGAGCGAAGCAATGTCTTCTTGAAGAAGCTTCTCTTTACCTTGCGCACCTCATCCGCATTACTTGTACGTATTTTCATGCCGGCGTTCATAAGCTTATCGCCGACAAAGTTTCTGCCGCGTTTGATGAAATCGCCCACCGTTTGCTTTTTATTTTGACACACGTCTTCCGTGCCGTCTTCCGTTTGCGGTTCGGTTTCCAAACCCGTTTCCGCATCCACTTCCTCTTGTCTGTCGAGTAATTCAATCAGCTTTTCAGATTTGGCAAGCTCCGTTTCCACAAACAATTCCTCTTCCGGCGTAGCCGTCCCGGCAAGATATTTGCCGTAGCATTCCTTAAAATTCATTTTTTTATCTCCATAATTTGTTTTAGATGTTGTCTAGCGCGGTGCAAAATCACCTTGGCGTTCCCCGCGCTAGTATCCAATATTCCGGCGATTTCACCCACGGTAAGATCGTGAAAGTAAAACAATGTTACCGCCTCGCGTTCCCGCTCCTCAAGAAGCGTCATCGCCTTATATAAGGCGGCATACTCCTCTTTGAGCATTAACCCGTCAATCACCTCCGAACTGTTCGGGTCCGGCTCGGATTCCTCCAATCGGGTAAGTCGTCGGCGTTTCTTCAAGTGATCATAGAACTCGTTGCGGGCAACCTTCAACAGCCAATACTTGAAATTTTTATCGGTATCCTCGGGCAAACTCATCGCTTTGTAAAAAGCATTCATTGCGATATCTTCCGCCAATGCCATGTCCGCACATAAGGAATATATGTATACCTTAACTTGGGTATAGTATTTTCGGAAAAATAAATCCAACGACGCGTTTTTCATTTACGTTTCGGTTTCCTCGCTCCAATCCTTTGTGTTCCACTTATGCGCGGTAGCCGCCCTTTATTTCTTTCACGTATACCGCACCGTCTGCCGTGCTTATAGTCAACCTAATTTCCTTTCCATTCGCCGTGATAAGATCAACATCGTACTCAAAATAAGACGATGCCAAATCAAGGCGCAATTCAAAATCGAGTTCCGACTCCAAAATATACACACTTTCCTCGGCACCGACGATTCCCTCATCCTTGACGAACGAAACTGCAAGTGATTCGGCTTCAATTCGTTCGACCTCTGCCGCATTGAACGCCGACGCAAATGCAATACCGAAAACGATACCCGCCGCACCCCCTAAAATAGCAATGCAAATTACCAGTCCTAAGGCTATTTTTTTTCCTTTTTTCTTAATGTTGTTCATTTTTTTGTTCCTCCAAATTTAATTTGTGAAGCACGCCGAAAACGTTTTTTTGCGTCCTTCACAAATAATACGACGGAATATCGCTCAGGTTACAAAAAATCTTAAAAATAAAACGAAACGCGTCAACGACTGCCGTTCCGTTCTATCATACTTTGAATGCAACCTATACAGGCGGAACCCTTGTATGAGAAACAAGAGGCACCGTGCCAAAACCGTTCACGTCTGAAATTGTGCCGTTAAACCCTATAAAAGCTTCAATATATTGCCCACGGCTTTTTCGGTAGTCTGCTTCGAACCGAAGCCGGTAAGGCGGAAATAGCCCTCTCCCATTTTGCCGAAGCCGGCACCGGGCGTACCTACTACGTGCGCGCGTTCTAATAGAAAATCAAAGAATTCCCACGACTTCATACCGCCGGGGCATTCCAACCAAATATACGGCGAATTTTTGCCGCCCGTATGCCAGATTTTTTTCTCCGTGAGTGCGGCACTTATCGTACGCGCGTTCTCCATATAATAGGCGATTACGGCACCCGTTTCCGCTTGGCTTTTTTCGGTAAATACGGCTTCCGCAGCACGTTGTACTACGTATGGAACTCCGTTAAATTTTGTGCTTTGCCGTCTAACCCAAAGCGCATTCAGTTCCGTGCCACCAAATTTAAGCTCGTGCGGCACAACCGTATAGCCGCAACGCGTCCCCGTAAACCCGGCGGTTTTTGATAGAGAGCTTATCTCTATCGCGCAGGTTCTAGCACCATCTATCTCATAGATACTATGCGGAAGCCCCGGCTCGGAAATAAACGCTTCGTAAGCCGCGTCAAAAAGTATCAACGCTTTCTTTTTATTTGCGTAGTCGACCCACGCTTTCAGTTCTTTTTTGTCGTATACCGCACCGGTGGGGTTGTTCGGCGAACATATATATATTATGTCCGCGTCGTACGCTAGGTTCGGCGCGGGCTTAAAGCCGTTCGCCTTATTTCCTTCGGCGTAATCTATCTGCCGCCCAAGCATTATATTGACGTCAAGATACGCTGGATAAACCGGGTCGGGAATGAGCGCGCGGTTTTCGTTTGAGAGAATATCCAAAAAATTGCCGAAGTCGCTTTTTGCGCCGTCGCTTATGAAAATTTCGGAGAAGTCTAACGCAACTCCGCGTTTAGAGTAGTAGGCTTTAAGCGTGTCGCGCAGAAAGTCGTAGCCTTGTTCAGGACCGTATCCGCGGAACGTTTCCGCCGCCGCCATTTCGTCCGTCGCCTTGTGCATTGCGGCAATTACGGACGGCGTAAGCGGTTTTGTTACGTCGCCTATACCTAAGCGCAACACCTCCGTTGCCGGATTTGCCGCTTTATAGGCTTCTACTTTTTTCGCTACCGTAGAAAACAGATAGCTTTCTTTCAGTTTCAAGTAATTTTCATTGATTTTCATTATGTTCGGTCCTCTTATGAACTTTTATTTTTTTATTATGCAACACCGTAAGAGGTGCTTTCCGTATGCTCCGTCCGTCGCATTAAACGGCAAGCTATTCTAGGCACTACGGTGTTAGTTTAGTCGTGCTTAGGCGCGTTGGCTGTCACTTTAAGGTATTTCTTAACCGTGTCTTTTTAATACGCTTCCGTCGTACCCGCGAACACCTTTTCCGCCGCGCCGGTAAGCGTCAATCCGTAATCTTCACGGCAATTGACCGTTAACCGTCCTCCCCTAAGCCGCACGGTTATATCCGTTTCCACAGGGCAATATCCGCGTTTTACGGCGGCGGCAACCGCTGCGCAAGCACCCGTGCCGCAAGCCAATGTTTCTCCGCTACCGCGCTCCCACACCCGCATTTTCAGCTCCGTTTTGGATAACACGTTTATAAATTCTACATTGACACGCTTAGGGAACGCCGCATGATTTTCAATCGTCGCTCCCAAATCGGCGACCGCCACATTATTGACATCGTTTTCACAAAACACCGCACAATGCGGATTACCCGTGTTGACGCAAGTCACCTTAAGGCTTGTGCCGTCGTCAAACTGCAGCTCGGCTTCGCCAGTCGGCAATAGCGCGGGTATGTCGTCCGGCTCAAAACGCGCTTTACCCATGGCTACACTCCCGCCTACCGCTTGCCCGCCCTCATCCAATATCGGCACAACTTCCTTAACCCCCGAAGCGGTTTCTACCGTTACACACGGTTTATCGGCTATTTTATTGTCGTAAACATATTTTACAACACACCTCACAGCATTGCCGCACATCAACCCTTCGCTTCCGTCCGCATTAAACATCCGCATTTTTACATCGGCACAGCTTGAACGCTCAATCAGTACCAATCCGTCTCCGCCCACACCGAAGTGCCTATCCGAAAGATTAATCGCAAGCGCGGACGGGTTCTCAACAATAAAATTGCGGCAATCCACAAATATATAGTCGTTACCGGCACCGTGCATTTTCACAAAACTTAAAATCATTATATTTCTCCGCTCTCAAGATATGAAAGAACGGCCGAAAACGCAACGGCTTTTCCGCATAATACCCGCCAATTTTATCAAGCTTGAGGGGATACAGGATGATTATATTACACACGCCATATTTTGGCAAGCGGTAAGGACGCATATAGACGGAAACCCGCGATAAAATAAGAATGTTTTAGCGCTTTTGAGTGCAACGAAAACACCTCTTGCCCTAAATAAAATCTGAAAATTAGCCTCCGCATGACTACGCACCGGAGAGAAGGAGACGACATCGCATGAAAAAATCTATTAAAAATCTATTACTACCGCTCTTTATCACAACGGCGGCATTCGCATGTTATTTTGGCTCCGCAATTGGGAACGCGTCCGTTTGTTCCGCCGCCGACAATCCCGCGACTGAAACCTCCTCCACGGCAGCTTCCGCAACCGAACCCGTAATTAAGGAAATTTATGATTTGATTACGCCGGAATATATCGGATTTTATGAAACATATATAGCAAAAGCGCCGGTTATCACAAGCATAAGTCCGCGAAAATTGGCGCGCCTTGCGGAAAATTACAACGTAAGCGAAAATAAAGTCCGCGCCGTACTTGCGTGCCAAAACCTCATGTCGCTTAACGGTGAAAGAAAAAGCGTTTCCGAATTAATGAGGCTTCCGGAAAAGGATTTTATAAAGCTCGTTTCCAAACAAACACAAGCGTATATAAACAGGCTTTCCGAGGAGGAAAAAATCACTCTCAATGCTGAATTTAAAAAGCTTAAAAAACCTTTGAGCGCATAGCACGGGCTTGCTTTTATGATAGGCATGAAAGCAAGTCGAAAATAAATTTTTATACTTGAGCGGGGAAATTTCCCCGCTCTTTAACGTTGTTTTTTCTATAAGCATAAATATAAGTTAGGCATTATATTTTCCATACTTTTAAATATGTATTGACGTGTCGCGGGTATAGTTTTATAATAGGTATAAATATAAACGTAGGTAGGTTAATTCCGCCGAAAACTGCATGCAGTTTTCGACGGCAATCCTAAAAACCCGCCCTCACAAGGAAATATTATGCCTAAAATAGTTTTAGATGTAGATGGAATGGCGTGTTCACACTGTGAAAATGCCGTGATAAAAGCAGTATCCGCGCTTGACGGTGTAAAAAAAGTCAAATCGAATCTTAAGAAGAAAACCGTAACGGTATCGTACGGCGGCGACGAAAAAGCAGTCACGGAAGCTACGGTGACCGCTATAACGAATGCCGGCTATACGGTTGTAACGCGTCGATAACATCTTCATAAGCGCGCATTATTTTATTGCCGCCCCGTTACCGCGCAGTTGTTTTACATTTATTTTTTCTACGCCGCCGCTTTCGGCTCCATGCTTTTTTAGCAGACGCAAAAATTTGGCGCCGCGCTTTTCAGCGGACACGGGAATTCCGCGCCGCGCGCTTTTGTAGGCGCGGCAGTTTTGGGGCGCAATCGTTTTACAACCTTCGTTAAACCGCATTAAATCGTTTCGAAAATATTATATTTCACATCTCCGTTTCACGTAAAACCTAAAGAATTCCGAACACGGCTAGCAACATATTCCCATACCCGACATATTTAAGGAAATTTTTTTAATCGCATAAAATCAGGTTCACAAAATAAAATCCTATCATAGCATATAACAAAGTGCCTAATTTAAGGAAAATCACATTTAAGGCTTTCTTTAGATACAAACCTACCGGGACCGGAACACTCCCTCAGTTGCGCTACCTTTTTGCCGGATAACGTCAAGCGGCGCCCGATATTTCGTGCGCCGCTTAATATAACAAATTCCGCTGGCTATAGAGCTTATGAGATTTTATTGACGGTCAATAAAGTACCGAGTCTAACGTCCAAAGTCATAGCCGTAGAGGTAGATGTACCAACGGTAATCCCAATCACCGCATTTGCCTGCAAGGTTACGATTGTTTGAACACTGATGACATTTGCTTCGCCCGATCCGCTAGAAGTATTCTTCCCCGCCGCTTGCGGAACCGGGGTACCGTTTATAGTAAGATTGCTGTACAAGTCGACCGGTCTAAGATTCGTCACGCCGGCTATCATATAACCAATATTATAATCACCGGCATCTTGCACAACAACTCCGGTATAACGTCCGCTTGCGGAGTCGGATTGATACGTTATTCCGTTGCTAGGCAACGCCTGTAAAAACGGCAATGCCACCGGAACCTGATTATCTGGTAAAGTAACACTAACGGCATTCGGTGCGGCGAAAACGCCATACAAACCTCCGTATCGCGGATTAACCGGTCCGGGCGGTCCCGCAGGTCCGGTAGCCCCTCTTGCTCCGGCAGGTCCGGCGGGTCCTATTGCTCCCGTTGCTCCCGGCGCTCCGGGTGTTCCAGGCGCTCCGGCGGGTCCAGCAGGTCCGACAGGTCCAGTTGCTCCAGGCGCTCCGGCGGGTCCTCTCATATCTCCCACGTTTTTCCACGTACCCGTTGCGCTGTCCCAGACATACAATGAGTCACCGGCTATATACGCATCGCCGTCTTTCCCCGTAGTGTGTGCGACCATCAGCTCCTCGTAGCTGTCGTACGAGTCACGAATTATACTCCCGTCCGCGCCTTTGGGTCCTGCAGGTCCGGTGGGTCCCATGGGTCCTTGCGGTCCCGGAACGGCGGCTGCTCCCGCTTGCGAACACTTACACTTGCACTGGCAAGCATTGCATGTATCGCGGTTAACGTTTGCATTTTGACATATACAACCACATAATTTGCAAATAACGTTCAAAAAAACACCTCCCAAATATATCGTTAAATACATACAAGAAATTTAATAAATTGGATTTTTCGATTGCATGTTTTCAATAATTATTGTATTTATTTGGGAAATATTTTGTTCCAAAAGCCCCGCTTTTCCGGGATAAAAGCCTTTAGAGGGTGTTGACACTAACGGTTTTGAAGGCGATTTTCACCGAAACTACCGCAGTATCACACACCTCTAATTTAAGTCAATTAAAAAGTATCTTTTTAAACTAATCTTGCAGCTATCACCGTAGCGTCATCCTTAAGTCCGCGTGCTTTTGCCGCGGCGAGTAACTCGTCCGCTATAGTTTGCGGATTGCGAGAACGGAAATCCTCTAGCACGGATATAAGCGTATCGGTTTCCAACGCGTCGCTCACGCCGTCGCTTACGAGAATCACTATATCGCCGGACTCTAGTTTTATATTTTCTATGGACGGTGTAATTTTTTCAAGAATTCCTATCGGCAAGCTGTGTCCGTCTATAGTTTCCACCCGCGTGCCGCGCTTTATAAATCCGTCCGACGCTCCTAGCTTTACCACGTCGGCATTACCGGTTTTTAAATCCACGCTCAACATATCCAAAGTACTGAAATTTTCGCTACTTCTAAGCGAAAGGAGGCGGTTGGTAAGAGAAATTATCACATCGTTTTCGAACCCGGCGCGGTAGAAGTTTTCGATGAGGTTCATCGTTGCAACACTTGTTTTCATTGCTCCCGCTCCGCTTCCCATTCCGTCGCAAATAGCCAGCATAACCACGTCGCCGACCCGTCCCGTAAACAGTGTATCGCCGGAGACCGTTTCGCCTTGACGTTTTTCTTGTGCGCGTCCGAAAGTCAATTCGTACGGCGGCGCGGCTTTGAAATGAAGTGTTTGCCACCCGTTGACCGTTTCCGAACCGTTTGTTTCGTTCATTTCGCGCTTTAAGACTTTCGACAAAACCTTTATGAGGCTTGCCTTATCTCCGTCACCCTCACGCACCAAAAGCGTTACGTTCAAATTTTCTCCTTCACCGTAAACCGCCGCTTCGCCAATCACTATGTTTCGATATGACAACTCATCTATTATAGCCTTTTCCGTTGCGGAATCAAACGCTAAACGCTTGTTTACGTCGAAAGCCAAATCCGAGAGCAATCCGCTTATACCTCCCATCTGTTCCGCCAACATAAGCTTGCCTTCGTTTATGCCGTCGCGCGCGTTCTTATAACCGTCCAAGCTCTGCACCGCTCTGTTTACCACGGCAATTAATTCCGGTATTTTTTTGCAACGCGACGTTATAAACGGCGGCATATTCAACATGGTAGCCTTTCCGGCGGCAACGGAGTTTTCCACAACCGCCTCCAAAACCTGCGACGTATCACCGCCGATAGCACCGCGACAGCTTTCGTAGGACGCACAACCGCCGCATACTCTAAAACTCACCTCACGGGCTAGTCGCACGGTTTCGCCGGCTTCGTTTCCGGTAGAGTCCGCCTCCTCCGTCAGTATTTCGCGTATGTTAAGGAATACCTTTGCCAAAAAACCCAGTCGTTTAGCTACGTCCTTGCGGCTGCGGTTGACAAGCGTCCGTGCGGAATATGTATCCTTGAGCGCTCCGGAAAAGGACAACATATAATTTTTGCTTCGACGTGGCAACAAAAGAAAAATTAAAAGCCCCGCCGACACCGCGGCGACGTTTAAATACGTATACTCGGCATATGCCATAAAATAATAGCCCATCAGCAAGTCGGCGGACAATATTCCCGCGGCAGAAAGATATATGCCGCCGGATTTAAGCGTAACCGCTATGACCGCCCATACGCAGAGAACGGCGGCAATTGAAATATCCGCTCCGGCAAACGCCGCTCCCAAGCCGATTAACGCCGCCGCCGCTACGGGCATTCCTCCGCCGAAAACGAATGCCGCTCCCAATATGGCGAACGCCGCAACGGTATAAAAAGGAATGAATCCGAATATGTCATACCTGTACAAAGCAATAGCAAAAACGGCAATTAAAATTTCGCCGCTCACCATTTCATCTATTGTCAATTTATACTTTAAACCACGTACTTTGACGGCGTAAACTATGAATACTGCGGCGTACGTGAAAATTTGTGCGACCAAAACCGTCAACAACGTATTGAGCGCTTCCGACACTCCGCTTACGTGCAACAGCACATAAGGTATCTGCGACAGAAATGCATAGAAGCTGATAAGCGCGGCGCTCAACGGCTTTTTTAACTTATAATGGGCGAAGTAGGCAATGCCCAAAATCAATGCGGGTGCGGCGGCACACACCGTAGCTTGCCATGAAAAGTCAGCGGTGAGAGCAGCGACTATGTACAATGGCGACACCGAAAGCAAATTTTCGCGGCTGTAAACTAACGCCACAAACAATCCCAACGCAAACGGTTTTAAGCCGTTTTTTGTTTCGGCATGAAACAGCAATACGAATAGCGAAAAATACACGGCGTATTTTAATATGGTCTTCACGTTCAATTTTTTACGCATAGCTTTCGCAACCTCTCGTCCCTATTTTTCCGCTACCGTAAGGCGATAAATAAGCTTTTTACAGCACGCCCATAGCGGCATGCTCATACGATTTTTTTCTATCGACGGTTCGGTTTATCTTGTGCGGTTTACCCGCGGCTTCACAAACGTTACGCCTACCCACCGCTGCCATGTTCCAGCCGGATTTTATGTTCGCTTCCGCGCCTTGATGGGCGTTGCTTCCGTTCATCATTGCCAAACCGTATATTGGCCATGACCGCATGAATAAACACCGCGCCCTTATTATTATCGGTAAGCAGATTTTCGTCGACAACAAATACATTAAATTTAATATACCAAAAAAAACTTCCGTTCTCGTCGCAAAAACACCTTAATTATGTCGTATTTTGCCGTCAGAAGTCTAAAATCAATTTTTAAATCTTAAAGTGGTTGTGGACAATACTAGCGACGACTTGCCTGCTAAGAAAATCTCTTGTCACAGCTAAGTACATCCACTAAAGTCTTTTAAACTAAAAAATTAATCCCAATACAAAAAAGAACCCACCTTTCTATTCCCGGAGAATGAAAAAGCGGGTAAACAAATATCAATCCTTGCGTTCTAAAAAGAGCGGATAGCTATAGGTGCGCGAATGGACAAATATCAATCCTTTTGCCCTATGCGGTTAGCAAATTTCCATCGCCGCACTACTTATAAGCGCTATCAAATCGAATGCTTTTATTCGTCGTAATATTGCGCTCCCGATTACCAGAAATCTCCATTTTCAAGCGCGCGCACCAAAAACTTTAACGTCGCGGACGGAGATAATTTATTATGCTATCGTCGAGAAGACTTTCAACGTGGCGGTCCAAAAATTCGGCAAGTCCGCTGTCACGGAATGAAAAATTCGTTTCGCCGGCAAGTATTAAGTGATCCAACAGCTCCACATCTATACTTTTTAAAGCGATTGCGGTGTTTTGCGTCATCATTATATCCGAATCCGACGGCTCGGCTACTCCGCTTGGGTGGTTGTGAGCAAGTACAACGCTAACCGCTTTTAAACGCAACGCCGCGTCACAGATGTCACGTACGCTTATCTGCACATAGCTTGCCCCGCCCGAACCCAACTTTTGAACCGATGTCAGTTTATTGTGCGCGTCCAAACATATCAAATACGCGGCTTCCTCATTCTTGCCGGAAAAGTATCCGCGCAGAAATTTTACCAACGCATCTCTGTTGTCCAAAAGAGGTCTTTCTTCATTTAATGAGCGCAAATAGGCACGGTATACGCCCGGAAGCGCGGCTAAAAACACCGCCGCATTTTTAGTTATACCCGACACCGTAACAAGATCGTCCGCGGATGCGTTCAGCACATTTGCCAGTGAACCGAATTTTGAAATTAACATGTGCGCCAAATCGTTTGTGTTGCGGCGCGGTATAACGTGATATAACAGAAATTCCAAAATCTCGTGGCTTTCCAAACTATCAATACCGCCGTTTTTTACGCGTTCCCGCATTCTGTCTCTGTGTCCTTCGTGTATATTATCGCTCATTTTTGTTGCCTTTTCCTCGTCGTTATTGATATTGCCGTCCGAACAAAATAGTTCATACCTCATTGTAAAGCCTTTCAACAAATTTTTCAATACCTTTTCAAACATTTTTCCGTTTTTTTCAAACATTTTTCTGATTTTTAACCTAATTTTTCGAATTCATATAATATATTTTACATTTTGAGCCCAAATAACCCCGTTCACCACGCTTCTTTCCGACGGCAGACAACATTCTTACCAACGTCCACCGCGCTATCTTGCTTCTTTCCGATGTCAACCAACCTTTTTCATTTAGTCCCAATTCCTTGAGTTCTTCTCTGTTCATATGTTTTTTCTCCTTTCGCCGGATAGCGTTGCCTTTTCGCTGTGCTTGCGTATTTTTTGCCACTTTACGGGATTGACTTTCGGGGTATAAAAAAAGACAGCCCGTGTGGGTGCCTCTCAATTTCTCAAGAAAAGTCAAGATTTCCGGTGAGTAGCGGGCGCTTTCACCGTCTATAAAAGAACCAAATTTGTCAACCGGAGCCGTCTTGCCATTCAAGCCCTCACTCGGGTATTGCCGGTACAATTCTTCGCCGTGTATGGCGTTGGTGTTGCGTATCAGCTTGCGCTGTGCGGCTTGCCATGACGTGACGTGTTGCCGTGCCTTTGCCCGCTCTCCCTCCGTAAGCGCGCCAACCTCATGCCGCTTCCACTGCCGTATGTATCGCTCAATCTCACGTTGACGCCCTAGACCTTTACCGTCAATTCGAAAATAAACTGAGTCGCTTTGTTGCTCTTTGTCGTCAATTCGAAAATAAACTTAAGGAAAAAACCAAAATAATCGCAAAAAGGTATTGAAAAATTCGCTTCAAGGCTTTACAATTATAGAAGGAGCACGTAAACTAAAGTTAAACACACACGAAGACCTGTCGGGCATCCCAGCACGACCGTATCCAATTGACACGGAGGATCGCCGTTGCGAAAGGAATACGGGACGGTTACTAAAATTAAAATACCGGCGACGTGGACGCTTACTAAACCGGTATCCCGGCAAGACTGTATCCAATGCACGAAGGGTTGCCATCGCGAAAGGAATGCAGGACATTAGGATACCGGCGGGACGGACGCTTGCCAATAAAAATAAAAGTTATACTTGCAGAAAGGAAGAAAAATGGTTAATATCGGTAACGAATGGGACGAATATCTGAAAGAGGATTTCGAAAGCGAAAATTATAAAAAACTGCGCGAAACGCTGAAAAAGGAATATACCTCACACAAGGTTTACCCGGATATGTATTGCATTTTTAACGCGCTGAAATTAACGGACTACAGTGCGGTAAAGGTTGTGATTTTGGGGCAAGACCCGTATCACGGAGATGGACAAGCGCACGGGTTGTCTTTTTCAGTACAAAAGGGCGTGCCGTTGCCGCCATCCTTGAAAAATATTTTTGATGAAGTTAAAAGCGACATCGGGGTGGAATGCGGCACTTGCGGGGACTTGACGGCATGGGCTGAACGCGGAGTACTTCTTTTAAATGCCGCCTTAACCGTGCGCGCAAGCGAACCCATGTCGCACTCAAAAATAGGTTGGGCGCTTCTCACCGACAGCATTATTTCAAAGCTTAATATTCGCGAAAAGCCAGTGGTTTTTATTTTATGGGGTTCGTTCGCGCGCAGCAAAAAGCTATTGATAACAAACCCGCGACATTTGATTGTGGAAAGCGCGCACCCGTCGCCGCTTTCGGCAAATTACGGCTTTTTCGGTTCGCATCCGTTTTCAAAAGCCAACAACTTCCTTGAGGCTAAAGGCATTGAACCCGTAGATTGGAATTTATTATAAACGTGGGTGTGGAACAATGATTGGACGCGTCTTGCGCGTTCGCGCTACGAAGCACGTGGATTGAAACAAGGCAGTTTGCTAGACAACTCTAGTTCTGGGTTGAGTTCCTTTTTTGCAGTCGACTGCAATTTTTCTTTCGTAGCCTCCGGAGCCTCTTTCTTCTCTTTTTTGTCGGCGGGCGTTGCCTCTTTTGCCTCTTCGGAAGCTTCGTGTGCGCCGCTCCGCCGCCTTAGCTTTAAGCGAATCGCGGGCGCTATCGTATAGATCCACTAGTTCAAGAAACATATCATATTCGTTGTCGGAATTGAGCCGTACGCCCTCTGATTCCAGTTCTATGGCAATATTTGGCATTGATAGCCCGTTTTTCTTTGCTTCCCAACGCGCGCGTTTGCTACCGGCTAACGTGTCATACTTTGCTTTTATATCGGCTTTCATTCCGTCTGCATTGAGATTGACTTTATGGAGATACTTTTTAAGCGTTTTCAGAATAAAAATGTCCTCCCTTGCTCCCTCCGCTCTGTAAACGTCATCTATTACCGCGCCGTATATCATCATATCGGCGGCTTTGAGTGCCGCCGTGCCACGGCTTTTTTCCGTTTTCAAGTTCAACAGCTCGTAAAGATACTGCGCGACTTCGGCTTCACTCTTCCCCTCTATGTCCGCGCCCTTATCGTCAATCTTGTCGGAACGGTTGTCATTTATTGCCTTTTCGTTGAACCAAAAGCCTAAATGGGCTGTCCTAATATAGCCCTTACTGCTTGCATTATCATCGGTATTCATGCCGCTATATTTTTTCAAGAATACAGTAAAGTCATTGCTCGTGACATGGTAAACCGGTAAAAGCCGCCCCTCATCGTCTACAACCTCGCTATCGGCGAAAAACTCCCGCTGTTCGGCGGTGAGCGTGCGCCCCTTGCTGTCGGTGGCGGGAAGGGAGAATCTTTTTTTCGACGGCTGTGAATCATTTTCCTCCGAGGGGTTGACTTTTGCGGCGGGTTGGGGTATATTATTAATAGAGGCTATGCTCCGTTCCGTTTCGGACGTTGAGGGGTTGGACGCATTTGCGGGCATTTTTCCAACGGTTGACGCGCCTCTCTTTGAATTTATCCACGCCGACTTTAACGTCAGGCGTGTTTTTTTATTCGAGAGAATTGTTACTGCGGTAGTTTTCCCGTCGATGACCTTTTCAAATATGATTGAAGTTTCTCCCGCGTCAGTTTCCGAACGCACATTATCCGGCGTAAGTATAGTATCAACCACATCGAGCGCATTAACAACCGTAACGGGAATTTGACCGCGCAAGATTTCCGTTTCCGCATTTCCGTGTTTTTTGAAAATATGATATACGTTGTTACTGTTAAGGACAACGCTATAACCGAGCGGTTCTAATCCCGCACCCTCTCTTATTTTCGTGGTAAGCTCCTCTTTTATCTTGCCTATATGTAAGTTTTGGGCTACGGACTTCGGGCTTGCGCTCTTAATGAAATCGACAATATCCTCATATCTTTCCGCTATAAGGTTTCTTTTGTCCGCTAAAATGCTTTTCCGTTCCGCTTCGGTGTAACCGTCAAGCGTTTTAACGCTATCCTTTAACGCATATCTCGCACCCGCCTCCGCCGCTTTCATAGCGTCCGCAATTCCATGCGCATTCTCTAACGCCTTGACATATAACCGTTCGGCTTCCTGCATACGCTTTAACACAGCGCGTTCGCCGTCCGTCTTGGGTGTTTTAAGAAGCTTTATCTTGTCCTGTATCCACCACAAAAGACGCTTGGCAATGCTACGGTGTTCTGTTGCCAGCCGTTTAATCGTAGCCTCGTCCGAAAAAACGAATCGCGCCATAACCTCGTAGGTAAGCCGCTTTTTTTTAATTGGGCTTTTTTGAGGTTTTCTTTGCAAGGCTCCCAAAGTTAGAAAATATGCCGTGATTTTTAAGATACAGAAATCAAAAAAGCGGGCAAAAACGGAAAGATGTGGAGGAAATAAAAAGAAAAACAAAAAAAGATAAAAAATAAGTTGAAAAAAATGCCATAAGGTTTTACAATTAGGTACGCCAAATATTTCGGTCGGGCGAAGAGCGTAAAAAAGCGGTTCCGAAAACACGCCGTTAAACAAGAGAGAAAAAGCAAGAATGAAACGATTTTCGGAGAAAATACTTTTTATCGCAGTCACGCTGATTGCGCTTACCGCGTTAGCCGCATGCGCAAAAACCGAGACAAGTCCGGCAAAATTAAGCGTAAGCGGCAGGGTTGTAGTCTGTGTAGGCGAGGAAGCGGAATTAGAAAATGCTGCGGCGGAAGGCACGGCGGATGAAGTTATCGCGGGCGCGGAAATATTGCTAAACGGCTTAAGTTATATCGCTATGCCGTACACGGCGGAGGACGGAGGTTTTTCTCTTACGGGGCTTTCTGCCGGAGATATAATCACCTTTAGTCATAATGATTTTGATATTCCTTTTATTTCGGTTACGACTTCGACTTCCGGATTGGAAATCTGCGGAGTAAAGAAAGCGGTCGTACCGCCGAAGGGTTATATTTTAAAGATAAACGTTAGCGGTGGAACGGTGCTTGTAAACGGAGAGGTTATTTAAGGAGTGGACAAAAGGTGTCCTCTATGATATAATATAAGAAATGAGAACAACGAAGATACAAGAAGGGCGAAGATGCCCAAAGTGCGGACGGATAGAAAACCAACGGAACGCCGGATA
>JAITPR010000024.1 GCA_031289315.1 Clostridiaceae bacterium
GCTTCTCTTTGTTGCGCCCATTGTAGCACGTGTGTAGCCCAAGACGTAAGGGGCATGATGATTTGACGTCATCCCCGCCTTCCTCCGTGTTATCCACGGCAGTCTGATATGAGTTCCTAACTTAATATTGGCAACATATCACAAGGGTTGCGCTCGTTGCCGGACTTAACCGAACATCTCACGACACGAGCTGACGACAACCATGCACCACCTGTCCGTACGCCCCGAAAGGCTATACTGTTTCCAATATATTCGTACAGATGTCAAGTCTTGGTAAGGTTCTTCGCGTTGCTTCGAATTAAACCACATGCTCCGCTGCTTGTGCGGGTCCCCGTCAATTTCTTTGAGTTTCAACCTTGCGGCCGTACTCCCCAGGCGGGATACTTATCGCGTTTGCTTCAACACAGGGGGAGTTAATACCCCCTTCGTTTAGTATCCATCGTTTAGGGCGTGGACTACCAGGGTATCTAATCCTGTTTGCTACCCACGCTTTCGAGCCTCAGCGTCAGTTACGGTCCAGTAAGCCGCCTTCGCCACCGGTGTTCCTCCTGATATCTACGCATTCCACCGCTACACCAGGAATTCCGCTTACCTCTCCCGCACTCCAGCTCTCCAGTTTTATATGCAGGTCCCGGGTTAAGCCCGGGGTTTTCACATATAACTTAAAGTGCCGCCTACACTCCCTTTACGCCCAGTCATTCCGGACAACGCTTGCCCCCTACGTATTACCGCGGCTGCTGGCACGTAGTTAGCCGGGGCTTATTCATCAGGTACCGTCATTTATTCTTTCCTGATAAAAGAGCTTTACAATCCGAAGACCTTCTTCACTCACGCGGCATTGCTGGTTCAGAGTTTCCTCCATTGACCAATATTCCTTACTGCTGCCTCCCGTAGGAGTCTGGACCGTGTCTCAGTTCCAGTGTGGCCGATCACTCTCTCAAGTCGGCTACCCATCGTCGCCTTGGTGGGCTGTTATCTCACCAACAAGCTAATGGGATATGAGCCCATCTTATGCCGCTAAATCACTTTTACCCCGTCACCATGCGATGACGTGGTCATATTCGGTATTAGCACTCATTTCTAAGTGTTATCCCAAGGCATAAGGCAGGTTGCTCATACATTACTCACCCGTTCGCCACTAACCAAGTATTGCTACCTGATCCGTTCGACTTGCATGTATTAGGCATGCCGCCAGCGTTCGTCCTGAGCCAGGATCAAACTCTTAAGTTCAATCTTGACCAAACGCTTTCGTTGTTTCCGTTTTAATTTTAACTGTTTGTTAATTCTAAAGGATTTTGACGCGTTGTGTTTTTGTTTATTCTACAATCTCACTTCGCTTTTCTTGTCTGTTTAATTTTCAAGGTACATTCTGTAACCCTTTCGGGGTGACAGCTTTGATAGATTACCACACTCTAAACCTTTTGTCAACGATTTTCACGAAAATTTTTCAGCAAATTTTTAATTTCTTTGTCGAAAGGCTTTTTCGCGCTTTTTTACCGTGATTTTCGGCTTTTTGAGGTGTATCGTTAATGATATCACATTTTCAGAAAAATGCAAGAGTTTTAGGTAAAATTTTTTTGGAAATCTTTGAAAATCCTTAAGTTTACAACTTGCACGCCCCAAAACCCCCTACACCGCACTCGCCGGCTTCAGTAACTATAGCCCCGCTACTTCCATGCCCGCCGGCTCCACAACTACAGCACGCTACCGCCCGTACCCACCGGCTTCCTCAACTATAACCCGCTCCGCTTATGCTTGCAAAGTACATATTTTAAGCCCTGAACGTATAAACACCGCGTAAATACAGAACATAAATGAAGAACCCCCGCAGTCGGCTCATAACACCGCACAAGCGGCGGAGTAATTAAAAGGAGTGATTTTATGAGAAATTACAAGAAAGTTTTGTTAGACCCCGAAGATTGCGTGCTAATGCTCGTCGACCATCAAGCGCAAATGTATTTCGGCATTGAAGCCAAAACACGCGGAGCCGTAATGAACGCGGCACAAGGGCTTGCCCGAACGGCGGCGATTTTTAAGGTACCCGTAGTCATGACAACCGTGACCGCCAGCACCTTCGCTGGTCCCATGTATGAGGAAATCTTAAACGTGTTTCCGGGACATACGCCCATCGACCGCACCACCCTCAACGCGTGGGAAGACGTGCGCGTCAAAAAAGCCGTCGCCTCAACTGGACGCAAAAACATTATCATTGCCGGACTTTGGACGGAAGTCTGCGTGACCTTCCCCGCGCTTTCCGCGCTCTCGGACGGATATGACGTGTTCGTCGTTTCGGACGCATGCGCCGGATCCTCCAAAGAAGCCCACGATATGGCTATGCAGCGCATAATTCAAGCCGGAGCCACACCCATAACGTGGCAAGCTCTGCTCCTCGAATTCCAACGCGACTGGGCTAATAAGGAAACCTATTCCCCCGTAACCGCTCTCATCGAAGAATGCGGCGGCGCCTATGGCCTAGGTCTTAAATACGTCCAACAAATGATGCCCTCCCGCGCCAATCAATCAAACTAATTTAAGGTAACGCGCGCACGCGCGTAAGGAGGGTGTGGACAATTCGAGGGGATAAAATATTTTTAGACTATTTTTAAGGATAAAATTGTCTGAAAGCAAACTAAATGTTAGACACTTGTCTTTACTAACATTGAAAACTTTGAACTAATGGTTAGACACCTAACTGCATTAACATTGAAAACTGCGGTATTTATCTTTAAAGCTTTTAATATATTTATTCAGATGATAGCGTACAAGCGGCTTATAGGCATAACCGTAGCGGTGTTCTTTGTTCTGATATTCGAATGGTTATTCTCGTTGATTACGGTTACCGGCTCCGATTGGTATATTGCGCTCGACAAGCCGTCGTTTATGTTGAGCGACGGTTATATGACGCTCCTGCGGGTGATGGTATACGGGTTTATAATTGCCCTCGTCGCGCGGCTCGTCGTCAAGCGGCGCTTCAATCCCGACTGCGTTTTCCTAAGCTGTGCGGCGCTTTTAAACGTGCTGTGCGCTTTTATTTTCTTTCGTATTCACAACCTACCGTTATCGCTTGCCGTCATGATTACGTCGACGCTGTTGCACTATGCCGCACTATTCCGCTTCACATTGAAGCGCCCGTCCGACGGAATTATTTTTCTGCCCGCCGTAATTTTCATTTCATACCTGCTCTGCGTACTCACTTCCGTAACAGCTATGAACTAGCAACTATGAACTACCGACTACGAACTAACGGCTAATTAATTAACTAATAGCTATGAACTAAGAAGCTACTGAACTAATGGCACGGCTATGAACTGACGGTTAATGTACCAAGGACTATGAATTACCGACTAATAAATTTAAAAATGCGGTTGTCGATAAGAAATTTTTTTCTATCGACAACCGCGTTTTAGGTAACTGGATGCAACGTCACGTTGCCGCGCTTTTGGGTTCTTTTTGCGCATGCAAAAAGAACATCATTTTTTATTCCTCCACGTGGATAACGGAGTTGACTTCAGTTACGCCCTTTAAGGATTTTATATCTTCAATGGCTTTTTTGATATTTTTTTCGAGGGTTTCATGCGTTACGAATATAATGTTCACTATTTCCGTACGGCTATCGCGCTGTAACACGGTTACTATGGAGACGTTGTTTTTGCCGAAAGCGCCGGCAATGCGTCCCAAGGTGCCAACCTCGTCCTTTACGGTGAGGCGTATATAATACTTGCTTATGAAATCGTCGGCAAAGTCCCCGTCCTTTGTAGCCGTGCCGGTGTTGTTAAAGGGACAGTAACGGTGCTTTGTTTGTTTTGCGGCATAGAGAATATCGCTTACTATGGCGCTACCGGTGGGCAACGCGCCCGCCCCGCGTCCATAGAGCATAATATCGCCGACGCTGTCGCCGACAAGGTGAACGGCGTTAAAAGAACCGGAAACGCTTGCAAGCGGGTGCGTATTCGGCACGAAGGTCGGGTGTACGCGCGCTTGAATTTTTTTCCCGTCGTCCTTTGAGATAGCTAGAAGCTTTAAGGTAAGCCCCAATTCCTTGCCTATTAAAATATCTTCGATTGCGACCCTTGAGATACCCTCACGGTACACGCGGTCTATGGGAACCTTTTTATGGTACGCCAGCGAGGAGAGTATGCTCAACTTATACATGGCGTCGAAGCCCTCGACATCCGCCGTGGGGTCGGCTTCGGCGTAACCTAAGCGTTGTGCCTCGGCAAGGGCGTTTTCGTAGGTTTTGCCCTCGTCGCTCATGGAGGACAAAATGTAATTTGTAGTGCCGTTGATGATACCCTTTATGGACAGTATGCGATTGGCTTGCGTACCCTCCGTAAGCGTTCTTATTATGGGAACGCCGCCCACACAGCTTGCCTCGTAATAAAGCCCCGCTTTGCCCTCCTTAGCAGCGGCTTCAAGCTCGTGCCAGTATTTTGAAAACAGCTCTTTATTGGCGGTTACAATGCTCTTGCCCTTCTTCAAAACGGTAGTGAGAAAGGTTCTTGCGGGTTCGATACCGCCGAAGAACTCCGCAACGATTTGCACATCCGGGTCGTCGGCAATTACGTTAATATCCGTCGTGATGATAGCGGGGTCTACGCCAAGCTCCGTGCAACGCGCGGTGTTTCTGTCCATGACGTACTTTACAACCAAATCCACCCCTTGAGTTTTCTTAAAAAACTCCTGGTGTTTTTTGAGAATTTCATATGTGCCGCCGCCAACGACTCCAAGCCCCAACAATGCCACTCCGACCTTTTTCATGATATAAATCTCCATTCGGACCAAAGAAAAATTTAAAACTTTTCCTCAAGTCCCGTTTTCTTTACCGCGTCCGCTCTGCGGAAGTTTTTTTATTTTATCTTCCGTGTGCGTGCAAGCGTTTTACCGCTTAGTTTTTTGTATTCTGTCGTAGATTATGCGCAAGCCGTGAAGCGCCAACGCCCTATCTATAATATCTATAAGTTCCGGTTCGGTTTTTTCTATAAGCTCACTTAAACCGCCCGTAGCAATCACCTTTGCGCCTTCCAGCCCGGGAACGCGGCGGAACCGCTTCAACATATAATGCACAAGCCCTGTATAGCCCAAAACCACACCGGCTTGCATGCCCTCTACGGTATTGGTGCCTATGACGTTTTCCGTGGGCACAAGCTCTATTCTAGGAAGCTTCGCCGCCGTCTGAACCAACGATTCCGTTGCCGTCTTGATGCCCGGCGAAATCGCGCCGCCCAAAAAAACGCCGTTTTTATCTACCGCGTTGAAGGTGGTAGCTGAGCCAAAATCAACTATAATGACGGGACCGCCGTATAACGCGTACGCCGCAGCCGCCGTTACTATACGGTCCGAACCCAAGTCCGAAGGACGGTCGTAATTGATTTGGATACCGCAATCCGTGTTGCTGTCGACTATGAACGGCGCTCTCTTCAAATAGTAGCGGCACATGTGTTCTATCGTATAGTTGACGGACGGCGCCACGGACGACATTATCGCGCCCTTTATATCGGACAGCCCGACGCCCTTAGAGCCAAGTAAGTCTAAAAACAACATGCCGAACTCGTCCGCCGTGCGTGACGCTAAGGTGGAAACCCTCCAACTGGCGAACAACTCCGACTTGCCTTGTTTAAACAAACCGAGCTTAATATTGGTATTACCTATATCCATTACCAAAAGCATGAAAATATTATATCAAACTTTAAACGGATTTACAATTAAAATATAAAGCATTTGCTAACGACGTAAAGAAAAACCTTTTATATAACGCAAAATCAAAGCAACTAGCGCTTACATAGCACAAAATCGAAAAAACTTCTACTGCGCGACCGCTTATTATGTCATCCTAACATTTTTCATTTAACAGAAAATCAAAGCAACTCCACAAAGAATACTTTTCCGCGAACATCGTTTGAGCAAGCGCCGTTATTTAAGCATACAACGGCGGCGCTTATTATCGGTCTTTTAAAACGGGGCATGTTTTTTGTAACATACTTTCTCATTTTAACGTATGGTGAAAGTAGAGGCGCGTAAAAATCTCTAAACGGAAGCCATAATTTCCGCGGCGGGGTTTTTACGCGTCAATCTTAAAAAAGGAGGTCATAACTATGGGCGGATTCTTCGGAGCCAACTCCGGCGGCGGTTGCGGCGGCGGCGACAACAGCTGCATTTGGATAATTCTGTTACTCCTCTGCGGCGGCGGTTGCGGCGGCGGTTGCAACATCAACATTTGCGAAATACTTCCGTTATTACTCATCTTGTCGCTTTGTAGCGGCGACGGCTTCGGCTGCGGTTGCGGCTGTAAGTAAGCTTTCCAGCCGTTAGGCTTTAAGCTTTTGAAACGGAGCATACATAGGTGTCAAAAGCAATAGCTTTTTTCACACAATTTCTCCGTGACGGACTTTCGGCGCGGAACGGTTACCGCCGTTCCGCGCCGTTTGTTTCCATCGTTTTGAAACATGTTTTAAAGCGCAATATTTACCTTGCTTGCGTTGCAACTAATTTCATGCGACCGAATTCGTTTGCGCCGTTTGACGAGTGTTTTCAAATGCGGAAGCCTCTTGTTTTCGCTACGACATAATATGTTCTTAGAGAGGTGTTTGTGCGGATAAAAGGTTACAGGGTGTGAACAATTTTATCCTGAAAATAGCCTAAAATATTTTGCCATCGCGAATTGTCCCTACACGCAACAATTTTATCCTTAAAAATAGCGCGAAAATATTGTGTCACCGCGGATTGTCTAGACCCAAATTAAACTACGCCTTTTGGGCGATATAATCAATGGCTTCCTTGTATCCGTCGAAGCCTTTGCCGCATATTGTTTTTTCGGCGTATTCGCTTATATAGGAAAATTTGCGGTATTCCTCACGTTTAGAAATGTCCGTCAAATGCACCTCTACGGCGGGGACGGCGGCGGCTTTGAGGGCGTCTAGAATGGCAAGGCTAGTGTGCGTATACGCGCCGGCGTTTATTATAATAAAGTCGATTTTGCCGCGCGCGGCTTGTATTTTATCTATGATTTTTCCTTCGTAATTCGACTGAAAAAAGACCGTTTTTAAGCCCTTTGCCGTTGCGGCATTTTTTATAAAGCCGGTCAAGGCGGCAAGGTCTTGTTTGCCGTATAGGGAGGGTTCGCGTTTGCCCAGCATATTGAGGTTAGGACCGTGTATAACAAGTATCTTCATATACCGTATTGTAATGCCCGCGTCGCGGTTTGTCAACCGATTAGGTTCTAAGGGTTTGTACAATCTGAGGTTACGTCTTGCAAGGCAATAAAATCTTTTCGGCTCTTTTTAGTCTAAAACCGTCGAATGCGGGTGTGGGTAACCCTCTGTGACAACTTGCTATGCAAAAAAATCTTTTGTCCCCGCGAATTGTCCACGCCCGATTCTCAACAATTCAAACTTTAGTTTTTTAACAATTCGGACTTTACGTCTACGCCGCATTATTTTCCTCTGATTGCAACGATACCGAACGTAACGAAGAAGTAAAAATCGATGTCGGAGAGATTTTAACCGAATAAAAAAATAAATAAAAACCTTACGTAAAAGTAAATAAAGAACGGTAGCCTGACGAGTTGGCACTAATAAATTTAAAAACGCGGTTGATGCTAAGGATATTATCCTGCGTCAACCGCGTTTTTCAAATAATCAGTGTCAAGCTTCAAGCTTGCGCGTTTCTTGGGTTCTTTCTCGCACGCGCAAGAAAGAACAAGGTCGTTCCTTTTGGGCACCCCCAATGAACTATAATAAATCCTCACAGAGGTATAGACGCGGAGGCGTCCAAATCAAGCGCCGCCGGGGCAACGCCCGATATAGACATGTAGTAGGCGGCGGCGGCAATCATAGCGGCGTTGTCGGTGCAGAGGCGCAGGGGGGGATAAACCAGCCTCGCGCCTATTTCATAGGCGACTTTTTCGGCTTCGGCGCGAAGGTAGGCGTTAGCGGAGACACCGCCGGCAATCGCAACGGTTTTAAGCCCGGTGCGCCGTACGGCTTTAAAGGTATTTTCCACCAGCATATCGACCGCGGTCTTTTGAAAGCTAGCCGCGACATCGGCGGGATTCATTGACGTATTACGCGCGCGCGCGTTTTCGACATAATTCATTACGGCGGTTTTCAAGCCGCTGAAACTGAAATCAAGGTCTTTGTCTTTCACAGAGGGGCGGCTGAAGGTTATGGTCGGTTTACCGGTTGCGGCAAGCCTTTCTATCTCCGGACCGCCCGGGTACGGCAACCCTAAAATCCGCGCGGTTTTATCAAAGGCTTCGCCTGCCGCGTCGTCCCGTGTCGTCCCTAAGAGCTTGAAATTTTCGTAATCGTCTATTTTTAAAATCGCGCTGTGACCGCCGCTCACTAGAAGGCAAATATACGGCGGCGTTATATCGTGCGCTAAGTAATTCGCCGCTATATGCCCCTTTATGTGGCTCACGGCGTAAAGCGGTTTTTTGGCACCGTACGCCAGTGCTTTCGCGTAGGAAACGCCCACTAAAAGCGCCCCTAAAAGCCCCGCGCCGCAGGTAACGGCTATCGCGTCCATATCCGCAAGCTTAAGGTTCGCGCGCGTCAAGGCTTCGTTGACCACGCCGGCTATCTGCAAGGTGTGGTTACGTGAGGCTATCTCCGGAACCACGCCGCCGAAACGCCTATGGATGTCAATTTGTGACGCTATGACGTCGGACAGCACCGTTTTGCCGTCCTTTACAACCGCCGCGGCGGTTTCATCACATGAAGATTCAATTCCCAGAATAAGCATTATTTTTAAGATTTTTTTAGATATTCCACGACAAAACCGTCTATATCGCCGTCCATAACCGCCTGCACGTTGCCGATTTCGTATCCCGTGCGGTGGTCCTTAACCATGGTGTACGGGCAAAAAACATAGCTCCGTATTTGGCTCCCCCACTCTATTTTCTTGAGTTCGCCCTGAATGGATTGCTCCTGTTCCATGCGTTCGCGCTCCCGTTTTTCTATTAGGCGTCCCATAAGCATGCGCATGGCGACTTCGCGGTTTTGCATTTGACTGCGTTCGTTTTGACACGCCACTATTATGCCGGAGGGAATATGTGTTATCCGTATTGCGGACTCCGTTTTATTGACGTGTTGCCCGCCCGCACCGCTCGAGCGGTAGGTATCCACCTTTAAATCGTCGGAATTTATGACGATTTCCGCGGTGTCGGTAATCTCCGGCATCACCTCAAGCGACGCGAAGGACGTGTGCCGTCTTTTGTTGGAGTCGAAGGGAGAAATCCGCACTAAGCGATGCACGCCCTTTTCCGCCTTTAGATAGCCGTACGCGTTTTCGCCCGACGCGCGGAAGGTGACGCTTTTAAGCCCTGCTTCGTCGCCGTCTAAGCAATCCAATACGGAAAGTTCCCAGTCCTTGCGTTCGATATAGCGTGAATACATTCTGAAAAGCATGCTCACCCAGTCTTGCGCTTCCGTACCGCCCGCCCCCGCGTGCAGTGTCAATATGGCATTTAAGCCGTCGTACTTACCCCTAAGCAAGGCTTCTAGCCTCAATTGCTCAATGGTGACGTTTAAAGCAGATATTTCCGCATTTAAAGTTTCGATTTCACTTTCGTCATTAAATTCTTCTATGAGTGAAAGCAACGCCTCGCAGTCGTCCACGCTGGCGGAAAGACGCTTTAAGCGCTCCAGTTTATTTTCCGCCGCTTTCAACTCCTTGCTAACCGCACCCGCTTTTTCCATATCCGACCAAAATGCGTCGGTATTTTGAACCTCTTTAAGCTCCAAAATGCGCGCGTTAAGCCTGTCGATATCGAAGGATTCACCGGCAACCTTTATGACCTCACGCATGGCGACAAGGTTTTGTCTTATTTCAAATGCATCAAACATATTTTTTATGGTTCTTTTCCGGACATACGTTAACGCGCCGGGTTGAGCGTCTAGCAGACGAACCGCCTTACCGAGCGATAGCTAACCTATTAAAATAGATGTAGCTTATCAAATAATTTGATAGGTTGAGCATCAGACGGACGAAACATGTTCCGCCACGAGGGAACCGTACAAATACGTACGTGAGCGAAGTGGCGGGTCATGTTCTCGTTCGTATCACGCCGACATGTCACATTATTTCGCTATTTGCCACAGCAGTTCTTATACTTCATGCCCGAACCGCACGGACACGGGTCATTGCGTCCCACCGACTTCAACGACATCGACGGCTTGCGCTTAGGTTTCGCGGCGGCTTTCTTGCCGGTAACGACTTCCTTTTCGCCTTTCTCGTTTTCGGTTATCTCAAACTTAATTTTTATGAGGATTTGTACGGTTTCCGAATGGATACGTTCTATCATTTCCTCAAACATGTCGAAGGCTTCCTTGCGATAGGCAACGACGGGGTCTTGCTGTCCGTAACCGCGCAAGCCTATGCCTTGACGCAACGCTTCAATTGAGGAGAGATGGTCTACCCACTTAGAGTCCACGCGCTGTAACAGCACTACGCGCTCAAAGTCGTCGAAGTCAAACCCTACCTCTTTAAGCAGCGCCACCTTCTTTTCGTATTCCTCGATGGCGCGGTTTACCACGGCTTCCTTAAGCTTGTAAACGTCGTAGCAGGCGGCAAGCTCCGAAGTGATAATTTCCGTACCCTCCGGTAAAAGCTTGTCTTCCAACGCGGAGTTAAATTCCGCATAGTCCCAATCGTGATAGTCGACGTTATAATCCGCATAGTGCGCGATAATCTCTTGCGCTATGGGCGGTATCATCTTTAAAATTTGTTCGTGAACGGGCAACCCGTCCAAAACCTTAGTGCGCTCCTTATATATGAGTTCGCGCTGAATGTTCATAACGTCGTCGTAACTCAAAACCGTCTTTCTTATGGAGAAGTTACGCCCCTCGACGCGTCTTTGAGCGCTTTCGATTTGTTTGGTTATGATGCCGCTGGCAATGGGAGTATCCGCATCTAAATGCATGCCCTCAACGATGGCTTTCAGACGGTCGCCGCCGAAGTGTTTGGCGATGTCGTCTTCCAGAGATATGAAGAAAACCGTGGAGCCGGGGTCGCCTTGACGTCCGGCGCGTCCTCTCAACTGATTGTCTATACGACGGCTTTCATGGCGCTCCGTGCCGATTATGCGCAGACCGCCCAATTCCTTTACTTCTTCCTTTTCAGCGGCGCAAGTCTCCGAAAAAGCCTGTAAATGCCGTTCGTATTCCGCGCGCGCTTCTTTGTCTTTCGGGTCGGTCAGGTTGATGAACGCGGTTATATTTTCGATTACCTCTTTCGGGTAACCGTCCTTTTCCATCTTTGCCTTAGCTTGAAACTCCGGATTGCCGCCCAACATTATATCGGTTCCACGTCCCGCCATGTTCGTGGCTATGGTAACCGTTTTAAATTTACCGGCTTGCGCCACAATTTCCGCTTCATGTTCGTGGTTTTTGGCGTTCAAGACGTTATGCGGTATACGTCTGACGTGCAACATCTTCGCCAGTTCTTCCGACTTTTCCACCGAAACGGTACCGACTAGCACGGGCTGTCCACTCGCGTAGCACTCCTCTATTTCCGTCACAACGGCGGCAAGCTTGCCCCTTACGGTGGTGTATATACGGTCGTGTTCGTCCTTTCTTTGAGAAGGCAGATTTGTGGGCAACACAACGACGTCTATGTTATAAATGTCCCGGAATTCGTCTTCTTCCGTCTTCGCGGTACCCGTCATACCCGATAGCTTCTTATACATTCTGAAGAAGTTCTGATAGGTTATAGTGGCTACGGTGCGGTTTTCAGAATTTATGCGGACATTTTCCTTTGCCTCTATGGCTTGGTGCAATCCGTCGCTGTAGCGTCTGCCGACCATTATACGTCCGGTATTCTCATCGACTATCACCACCTGTCCGTCGCTCACCATGTAGTCGCCGTCCCTTTTCATGAGATGGTGCGCTTTCAGCGCTATATTGATGTGGTGGTTTAGCTCCGTATGTTCTATATCCGCAAGGTTTTCTATTTTAAAATACTTTTCCGCTTTGGCTATACCTTCCTCGGTGAGCGAAACGGTTTTTTCCTTCCACGCTATCGTGAAATCCTCGTCCTCTTTAAGCGTCTTGGCAAACTTATTGGCGGACACGTACAAATCGGAGGACTTGTCGCCGCGTCCGGAAATTATCAAAGGAGTACGCGCCTCGTCTACCAAGATGCTGTCCACCTCGTCGACAATCGCGAAATTCAAGGAACGCTGTACCTTGTCTTCCTTGTGCAGCGCCATGTTGTCGCGCAAAAAGTCAAAGCCCAATTCGCTGTTCGTGCAGTAGGTTATGTCCGCGGCGTAGGCTTGCCTTTTAGCTTGAAAACTCATTTGCGGCACAATTACGCCGACGGTTAAGCCCAAAAACTTGTATATCTTACCCATCCACTCCGCGTCGCGGCGCGCTAGGTAGTCGTTGACGGTGACTATGTGAACACCGTCGCCCGACAATGCGTTTAGGTACGCCGGCATGGTGGCGACAAGCGTCTTGCCTTCGCCGGTAGCCATTTCCGCGATACGCCCTTGATGTAGGCAGATACCGCCTATGATTTGAACGAAGTAATGCCGCATGTGCAACACGCGCGTAGCCGCCTCACGGACTGCCGCATAGGCGTCTGGCAAGACGTTTTCCAAATTTTCGCCGTTTTTAAGGCGTTCCTTAAGCTTGTCCGTGACGCCCTTTAATTCCTCGTCCGACATAGCCGTATAGGCTTCGGCAAGCGCGTCGACCTTTAACGCCTTCTTGTTAATTCTGGCGACTTGTCGGTCGTTGGCGGACGCAAACAATTTTTTTAAAAATGATGCCATTTTTTTTCATTCTCCCATACGCCTTTCGGCGCACAATTTATTTAAGTTTTTCTTAGAGAAAGGCGATATGGGAACCCCTTTCAATACAAGTCGTGCGGTTTCTGCGTTGCAAACTCCGCATTCATTCCCCGCCCGACGGCTCGGGGTTTACCCCCGTGACCCCCGTCACGTCAAGTCTTTGTTCAAACTTATTCTCCTGACAACGGTTTTTTGGTGAAAAACCCTCAGTTATTCGGTGTACGCCACTTTTAAGCGGCGACGGATTTATTAAATTATAGCCACATACGCAAAGATTTAAGTATATAAACTCTTATCTACTTCACGTACATTATAGATTATATAATACTATAAAGAAAAAGTCAAATCAAGGAATATTGGGCAAACACATGTGCAATGCGTTGCCTTACCCGATTCAGGTTTTATCTCATTTTCCCTCTTTCGGCTTTTAGCCGTCTACCGCGTTTGGTTTTGCGCCCTTTTCCTCTTTTTGCTTTTCGCCGTCCAGCTTCAAAACCGCTATGCTCAGGGTCATCGAACACACGCTTTTTGCATGCGCGTGCCGCAACGCCGAAGCACATTCGTTAATCGTGGTGCCGGTGGTGAAAACGTCGTCTATCAGCAGACAATTTTTGCCCGATACCTCCGGCAACGCGTGAAAGGCGCCCTCTAAATTTTTGCGTCTTTCCTCCGCGGACAACCCGCGCTGTCCTTTGGTATCCTTTATTTTTATGAGCGCGTCCGACAGCGGCACGTTAAGACGTTTTGACAGTCCTCGCGCCAAAAGCTCAGACTGATTGAATCCGCGTACGCGTTGCTCCCGCTTAGTCATAGGCACGTAAAGAATGACGTCCGCGCTCATGCCGTTATCCCAAAAGCAATCGGCAAGCATAGCCGACAAAGCTTCCGCCAAATATTTTTGTCCGCCGAATTTTAGCTTATGTACAAGCGTCACGGCTAGCCCCTCGTAGACGAGAGGCGAGCGGTTAAGTTCAAATTTGCTCCGCATATTTTGACAACGCAAACAATAGACCGCCTCGTTTTTAACGGGTACGCCGCACTGCGGACAAATTTCCTCACCGCTCTTTATAATCGGCAACGTTTCCGTACACTCCGCGCAAAGCCTATAACGCGATCGCCCCGTCAACTCGTTGCCGCAAGCGTCGCAAGTAACCTCCGCCGGATAGAGAGCGTTTTTAAAGCCATGCAACGCGCGCTTAATAATTTCGGAAAACCACATATTTTTTTCTCCGTTTTAAACCGCCGTATTTGCCGTTTGCCTTAAGCAGAACATGAATAATTCGCGGCGACAAAATATTCTCTTGGCAGGCAAGCCGTCACCGTAGATTATAAATACCCTCACTAAATACCCAGCAAAAACATGTTTTGTAAAAGCGTGTATCTGTTCGCCGTGTAGTTGTTTTTTACCATGCGTTCAAATACGGAGGAAGGACCGACTAACACGACAAGCTTTTTTGCGCGCGTGACGGCGGTATATAAAAGGTTGCGCGTCAACAGCATGGGCGGAGCGTTTGTAACCGCTATAATGGCGGCGTCGAACTCACTCCCTTGACTTTTATGAATGCTTACGGCGTACGACAACGTGAGTTGGTCTATATCGGAAAACGAATAAACCGCCACCTTATCGTCGTCGAAACGCACTGTAAACTCTAAATTCGAATTATTTATCCTTTCGATATACCCTACGTCGCCGTTATACACGCCTACGCCGTATTCTATGCGCACGTCCTTGATAACCGACCATTCCTGCTGATAGTTATTGACGGTCTGCATTACCTTGTCGCCCTCTCTAAACACAAGCTCACCGTTTCGTATCTCCTTGCCGTTGGGCTTAGCCGGATTTATTCTGTCCTGCACGGTCTTGTTCAGGTTGTTTACCCCGGCGATACCCTTTTTCATGGGACAAAGAATTTGTATGTCCTGCGGACGCATTCCCAAAAATTTCGGAAGCCTCGTCAAGCACATCTCCGTGGCAATAGCAAGCACCTCCGAAGGGTCGTTGGTTTCGCGGAAGAAAAAATCATCCGAAGAGTTATCAGTTTTAAACATGCGCCCGTTGTTTATGGCGTGGGCATTTATAACTATCGAGCTTTCCTTTTCCTGGCGGTAAATTTCCGTAAGATAGGTGACGCCGAACCTGCCGCAAGCTATCAAATCGGCAAGGACGTTGCCGGCGCCCACGGAGGGCAATTGGTCCTTATCGCCCACCAAAATCAGCCGCGTACCGTGTTCCAACGACTTTATGAGGGCGTTAAATACGTACTCGTCCGCCATACTCACCTCGTCGACTATCACGACGTCCGCGGCGACCTTAGATTCGCCGAAGGTTGTCCGTCCGCGCCCTCCGGAAAAATCTATGTCCAGCAATCGATGTATGGTTTTCGCGTCCTCTCCGGAAGCCTCTTGCAATCTTTTTGCAGCGCGCCCGGTAGGCGCACAAAGCGCAAACGTAAGCCGTAAATTTTTTATGACGTGTATAACCGCCTTTATTATCGTGGTTTTTCCGGTTCCGGGACCGCCGGTTATGATATGGACGCCGTGTGAAACGGCGTTCCTTACGGCGTCACGCTGTTTGCCGTGCAATATAAGCCCGGACTCATCTTCAAACCGCTTTATATCGTCGTCGGCGTCCGTAGAAATATCCGAACACTCCTCAAGCAAGCGCACCATTCGTCTGGCAATACTTTTTTCGGTTTCGTAATTGCGCGAGAGCGCTACCGCGCGGTGGTCGGCAAGCTCCTCAATGCGCACGTCGCCGGTAAAGCTCAAATCGGTAATCGCGCTTCCTATCCTATCCGTCAAGTCCTCCGGGTAGTTCAAAAGCTCCTTTGCTCCGGCAACGAGGCTGTCAAACGGCAGATACGTATGTCCCTGTTGCGTCACCGCCTCCTTGAGAAGATGAGTAACCGCCGCAGATATGCGATAGTCGCTGTCCGGCGCTATGCCCATCTCCTGCGCCAGCTTGTCGGCGGTGTGGAAGCCCACGCCGTCGATGTCCTCCACTAGCTTATACGGATTGTGTTTTATCACGGTTTCCGTAGATGATTCGTACGCCTTATATATTTTAAGCGCCAAATTTATGGAAACGGAAAACTTTTGCAGGAACATAATAGCTTCCTGCATGGTCTTTATCTTCTGAAATTGTACGCCAAATTCCGTGGCTTTTTTTAAACTTATGCCTTTAATTTTGGTAAGCTGTATTGGGTGGTACATGGCTTCGAAGGAATTCGTGCCGTACATGTTGACGATACTTGCCGCCGTCGACTCCCCCAACCCCTTTATAAGACCGCTTGAAAGATATTTTTTCATCGCATCTTGCGACGTAGGCATGCTCACCTTTACGTTGGTAACCGCGAACTGCTTACCGTAGCCCTTATGGGTGGTCCAGTCGCCTTCCATATTCAAAATTTCCCCCTCGTGTACGGGAGGGAAGGTACCGACCGCGGTATACTTAGCGCCGTCGCATACTACCTCGACGACGGAGTACCCGTTCAACGGATTTGAATATATAACATCTTTTACTTCGCCTATTAACGACATTTTTTTCCTAACGGCTTTTTATTTCAGCGGCTTTTTTTGCCGTTTTTATGGCTTTTTAGCGCATTTTTTATAGCTATTTTTCAGCTTTTTATTGCTTTTTTGTTGCGACGGCTTTTCATCACCGCGACTTTTTTGCCGGACAAAAAATAAAACCGCCCCACTTTCGCGGAGCGGTTATCGATTCCGCCGTTTTAATTTCAATCTCTAAAACCGTTTCGGTTTCAATTGACAACGCCGTATTTACGCTTCTTGTGCCTTGCCCGTGGAAATTTTTTCGCGTACGCGTTTTTACCGCGTAGCGTCTTCCAACAAAGCCGCAATTTCCGCCGCCTTGTCCGTTCTCTCCCACGAGAACTCTTCGCGTCCGAAATGACCGTAATTAGCCGTCGCACGGAAAACCGGCTTTTTAAGCTCCAAATTTTTGATAATGGAATAAGGTCTTAAATCAAAAACCTTGTTGATTATCTCTATCAGCCTTTCGTCGCTTACCGCGCCGGTGCCGAACGTGTCTATCGTGAGCGAAACGGGGTGTGCGCAACCGATTGCGTAGGCGACCTCCAACTCACAACGCCTTGCAGCCTTTGCCGCGACAAGGTTTTTGCAGATATAGCGCGCCATATACAGACCGCTTCTGTCCACCTTTGTGGGGTCCTTGCCGGACATAGCTCCGCCGCCGTGGGCGCAATAACCGCCGTAGGTATCGACTATGATTTTGCGTCCCGTCACGCCGCTGTCGCCGGCGGGACCGCCGATAACGAACCTGCCCGTCGGATTTATGTAGTATTTAGTGTTTTCGTCAAGCAGTTTTTTGGGTATTACCGCCTTTATGACGTGCTTCAAGATGTCCGATTTAAGCTTGTCGTAATCGACGTCTTCGCTGTGCTGTGAGGAAACCACTACGGCTTCCACACGCTTTGGCTTGTCGCCCGCGTACTCAACCGTAACCTGTGCCTTACCGTCCGGGCGGAGATATTTTAAAATACCGCTTTTTCTGACCTCGGTTAAACGTCTAGTCAATTTATGCGCAAGCATTATAGGTAGCGGCATAAGCTCCGGAGTTTCGTCGGACGCGCAACCGAACATCATTCCTTGGTCGCCGGCACCGATTTTATCGGCTATATCGCCGGAGTATTCAAGAGCGCTGTCCACGCCTTGAGCTATGTCCTTTGATTGTTCGTTCAAGGCGACCAAAACCGAACACGATTTGTAGTCAAAGCCTATCTCACTGGAGTTGTAGCCTATGTCTTTAACCACGCCGCGCACGATTTTAGGAATATCCAAACGCGCGGAGGTAGTTATTTCGCCCAATACGATTACCACTCCCGTCGTCGTGCATACCTCGCAAGCGACGCGCGCGTCCGGGTCGTCCGTCAAAGCCGCGTCAAGCACGGCGTCCGCAACTTGGTCACAAAGCTTGTCGGGATGTCCCTCCGTCACGCTTTCGGATGTAAAAAGTCTTTTGTTATAGGTCTTCGTCATCTATAAATTCCTCCGGATATTGTTGTTCCGGCTCCTCTGATATACGCGGCACATTAAACGGGGACGTAGGTTCGTCCTCTCCGCCTATCGGGGCGGTAGTCACGTTTTTATATATCCTCATACCGGTACCAGCCGGAATAAGTTTGCCGATTATGACGTTTTCTTTCAAGCCCATTAAGGGGTCGATTTTATTTTTTATAGCGGCTTCCGTCAAGACCTTAGCGGTTTCTTGGAAGGACGCGGCGGAAAGGAAGGACTCCGTTGCCAACGACGCCTTAGTGATACCCAGTAGCGTACGCTTTGCGGTCGCGGGCACACCGCCCGCCTCCAACGCCTTTTCGTTTTCTTCCTCATAGCTGAAGATGTCGACGAGAACGCCCGGCAACATTTCCGTGTCGCCTTGATTTTCGATACGCACCTTCCGTAGCATTTGACGAACGATAACCTCTATGTGCTTGTCGTTGATTTCAACGCCCGACAAACGGTAGGCGGCTTGAACTTCCTTTGTCAAGTAGTCCTGAACGCCCTTTACGCCCTTAGCTCTCAACATATCCTGCGGATTTATGGAGCCTTGTGTGAGCGGGTCACCGGGTTCTACCACGTCGCCGTTTGCCACCTTAAGCTTTGCGCCATAGGGTATTGCGTAGCTCTTCGGTTCGCCGTCGGTGCTAGTAAGCACTATTTCGCGCTTACTTGCCTCGTCGAAACTTACCACGCCCGCCGTCTCCGCGATAACCGCTTGACCTTTGGGGCGTCTAGCTTCAAAAAGCTCCTCCACGCGCGGCAAGCCTTGCGTTATGTCGTCGGCGGTTGCGACACCGCCCGTGTGGAACGTTCTCATCGTAAGCTGCGTACCGGGTTCGCCTATGGACTGCGCGGCTATGATACCGACCGCCTCTCCCAGCTTAACCGCGTTGCCGCTTGCCATATTTTTGCCGTAGCACTTTGAGCATACGCCGTTGCGTGTTTTACACGAAAGCACGCTTCTTATCTGCACTTCCTTAATGCCGGCGGCTTTCAACGCGTCGCCCTGCTCATCGCTTATCATATCGCCGGCGGATATAATCAATTCGCCGGTAACGGGGTTAACCACGTCGTTTATGCTGTATCTTCCTAAAATTCTATCCTTTAGGCATTCTATTTCACTGCCGCCTTCGCCCAAAATCGCCGATATGGTAACACCCTTAGTATCGCCGCAATCTTGATCTCGTACAATGACGTTATGTGAAACGTCGACCAGTCTTCTAGTCAAATAACCGGAGTCCGCCGTCTTCAACGCGGTATCCGCCAAACCCTTTCTGCCGCCGTGCGACGAGATAAAGTATTCAAGAACGGATAGTCCTTCACGGAATGACGCGCGCACGGGAACCTCTATGGTCTTACCTGTCGGGTCCGCCATAAGACCGCGCATACCGGCAAGCTGACGAATCTGCCCCATATTACCTCTTGCGCCGGAGTTCGCCATCATCCAAATCGGGTTGAAGTCGTCCAGATTTTTCTTTAACGCCTTTTCGACCTCTTCGGACGCGTCCTTCCACGTCTTTATTACCGCGCCGTATCTTTCCTCTTCGGTCATCATACCGCGGCGGTATTGCTTTTCGATTTCCACTACCTTCTTTTCGGCGGCGGCGATAATTTCCTTTTTCTCTGTGGGTATGTGCATGTCGAACACGCTTGCCGTAATTGCGCCCAATGTCGAGTACTTGAAGCCTTGAGTTTTAATCTTATCCAAAACCTCCGCCGTAGCCGTAGCGCCGTGATATTTAAAGCACGCGTCTACGATAAGGGAAAGCTGTTTTTTACCTATTGCGCCGACCTTTTCATTTAAGATGCCCTCTACTTCCAACTGGAGCATGTCCTCGTCGGTTTCGCGCGGAATAAAGTGCAAGTCTTGCGGCAACGACTGGTTGAATATATATCTTCCTACGGAGGTATGCAAGCGTACGGACACCTTTGTGCCGTCCTCTTTCACCTCTTGCCGTCTTATAAAGCATTTTGCTTGTAAGGCAAGCTCACCCACCTGATAAGCCATCAAGGCTTCCTCGGGGGACTTAAACGCCTTACCTTCGCCCTTCGACTCCGGACGTATCATAGTTAGGTAATAAGAGCCTATAACCATGTCCTGCGTCGGAGAAACTATGGGGCGTCCGTCCGAAAGCTTCAAGATATTATTAGTCGAAAGCATCAGTATGCGAGCTTCGACCTGCGCCTCTATGGAAAGCGGCACGTGAACCGCCATCTGGTCGCCGTCGAAGTCCGCGTTAAACGCCGAACACACCAACGGATGGATTTTTAGAGCGCGTCCCTCCACCAACACCGGTTCAAACGCTTGTATACCTAAACGGTGAAGCGTCGGTGCGCGGTTCAGCAGAACGGGATGGTCTTTAATTACCTCTTCCAGTATGTCCCAAACTTGGTTCTTTACATTTTCAACTATGCGTTTTGCGCTTTTTATGTTGTGACAGACGTTTTGTTCGACAAGCTTCTTCATGACGAAGGGCTTAAACAACTCAAGCGCCATTTCCTTAGGCAGACCGCATTGATACAGCTTCAGCTCGGGACCTACCACGATAACCGAACGTCCGGAATAGTCCACGCGCTTACCCAACAGGTTCTGTCTAAAACGACCCTGCTTACCGCGGAGCATGCCCGATAAGGACTTCAAATCGCGGTTTCCGGGACCGGCTACCGCCTTTCCGCGTCTACCGTTATCTATAAGTGCGTCCACCGCCTCTTGTAGCATTCTTTTTTCGTTTCTTACTATGATGTCCGGCGCGCCCAACTCCTTAAGCTTTTTCAAGCGGTTGTTGCGGTTTATGACGCGGCGGTATAGGTCGTTCAAATCGCTGGTCGCGAAACGACCGCCGTCCAACTGCACCATAGGTCTTAGTTCGGGCGGAATTACCGGAAGCACGTCTAAAATCATCCATTCGGGGCGGTTTCCGGAAACACGGAATGCCTCTACGATTTCCAAACGCTTGACGGCTTTAAGTCGCTTTTGACCGACTGAAGACGTGATTATATTTTTCAACTCGATAGACTCGGCTTCCAGCTTTATCTCCGTCAAAAGCTCCTTGACCGCCTCCGCGCCCATTGATGCACGGAAGGCTTTAGAGCCGAATTTTTCCACGGCTTCACGGTATTCGTTGTCTTTTATAACCTGCTTTTTGCTAAAGCCTGTCTCACCGGGGTCCAAAACCACGAACGCGACAAAATAAAGAACCTGTTCTAAGTCCTTAGGCGACATGTCCAACAGCAAGCTTATGCGTGAGGGAACGCCCCTAAAATACCATATGTGCGAAACGGGAGCCGCCAATTCGATGTGACCCATTCTTTCGCGGCGCACCTTAGATTTTGTGACCTCAACGCCGCACTTTTCGCAGACAACGCCCTTATAACGTACTCTTTTATATCTGCCGCAGTGACATTCCCAGTCCTTAGTAGGTCCGAAAATACGTTCACAGAACAAACCGTCACGTTCAGGCTTTTGCGTGCGGTAGTTGATAGTCTCCGGCTTTGTTACCTCACCGAAGGACCATTCCCTAATTTTTTCGGGAGAGGCTATTCCTATTTGCAAGGAATCAAAGTTGCTTAGTTCAAACATGCGAACCTCCGTCTGCACCGCTCACGCGGTGCGGATATAATCGGTAAAACGCGGCTGCGCTTTACCTTAACGGCTCCGGCGGTTTTATTTTCCGCCTTACGCCGCACAATCGCTTATTTTAAGCGGCGCGGTTTCAACCGCCTCCGCACAAACGCTTATTTATGCCGTCAAAACACGTTTTAAACTGTGTTTTGATTTAGTTTTTATCAATATGACTACGGATACGGCTTTTGCAGTCTTCTCCGCAAGTCGGGCTTAAAAGTCGTCGCCGTCGTCGTCGAATAGGGAGCCGCCGAATAGACCGGAGTCGCCGCCGTCCGGGTCGTCGTCCGGCATATCGAATAAGCCTCCCGCGGAGCCGGAAGAATCTCCCATACCTCCGAACAGGTTGTCGCCCAAAACGTCGATTTCTCTAAGCTCCTCTTCCTTCTTGATCGCGGTGGACTCGAAGTCGATTTCGTCATAGATGAAGTCGCGGATATTGATTTCGTCGTGGTCTTCCGTCAACACCTTGACGTCAAGCGCAATGCTCTGCAATTCCTTTATCAACACCTTAAAGGCTTCCGGCACGCCGGGTTCCGATATGTTGTTGCCCTTTACTATGGACTCGTATGTCTTCACACGTCCCACGACATCGTCCGACTTGACGGTAAGGATTTCCTGCAAAATATTTGCGGCACCGTACGCCTCAAGCGCCCAAACTTCCATTTCTCCGAAGCGCTGTCCGCCGAACTGTGCTTTACCGCCTAAGGGCTGTTGCGTTACCAACGAATACGGACCCGTGCTTCTTGCGTGGATCTTGTCGTCGACAAGATGAGCAAGCTTTAACATATACATGTAACCGACGGTAACGCGGTTTTCAAACGGTTCGCCGGTTCTGCCGTCGAACAACTGAATTTTGCCGTCGTCGGGCAAACCGTTGTCGATGAACAGTTTTTTAATATCCTGCTCGTTCGCGCCGTCGAAAACCGGTGTCGCGACCTTCCAACCCAGCATGTTGGCTACCATGCCTAAGTGAACCTCTAAGACCTGTCCGATGTTCATACGGGAGGGAACGCCCAGAGGATTAAGCACGATTTGAAGCGGCGTGCCGTCCGCCATAAACGGCATGTCCTCTTTGGGAAGCACGCGGGAAATAACACCCTTGTTGCCGTGACGTCCCGCCATTTTGTCGCCGACGGAGATTTTTCTCTTTTGGGCAATGTAGACGCGTACGAGTTTATTTACGCCGGGCGAAAGCTCGTCGCGGTTCTTTCTTGTAAATGTTTTTACGTCGACTATTATGCCGCCCTCACCGTGAGGAACGCGTAGGGAGGTATCTCTCACCTCTCTTGCCTTTTCGCCGAATATGGCGCGCAACAGTCTTTCTTCGGGCGTAAGCTCAGTTTCGCCTTTAGGAGTTACCTTGCCCACGAGAATGTCGCCGGAGTGAACCTCCGCGCCCACCATTATTATGCCTTCCTCGTCAAGGTTTTTGAGAGCCTCCTCGGAAAGGTTGGGTATATCGCGCGTAATCTGTTCTTCGCCCAGCTTAGTATCGCGCGCTTCGATTTCATATTCCTCTATGTGGATAGAGGTGAAGACGTCGTTTTTAACTAAGTCCTCACTGATCAGGATGGCGTCCTCGTAGTTGTAGCCCTCCCACGACATGAAGCCGATGAGAATGTTACGCCCCAAAGCAAGCTCGCCTTCTTTAGTGGCGGGACCGTCCGCAAGCACCGCGCCCTTATCGACGCAGTCGCCGCGCGACACTATGACGCGCTGATTTATACACGTCGACTGGTTGCTTCTTTGGAATTTGGAAAGCAGATAAACGTCTTCCTCTCCCAGTTCGTTTGCAACGACGATTTTGGTGCTGTCCGTAAATTTAACGGTACCGGCTTCGCGGGCTATTATCATTACGCCGCTGTCGTAGGCGACCTTATGCTCCGTACCGGTAGCGATAATAGGCGCCTCCGGGCGAAGAAGGGGAACTGCTTGTCTTTGCATGTTCGAGCCCATGAGCGCGCGGTTCGTGTCGTCGTTCTCAAGGAACGGAATAAGCGACGTCGCTATGGAAACAAGCTGTTTGGGCGAAACGTCCATGTAATCCACTTGGTCGTAGCCGTATTCCTTTATTTCGTTACGGAAGCGGCAGTTGACGCGGGCATTTTTAAAATGCCCTTCCTCATCAAGCGGTTCGTTTGCCTGCGCGACGATGAATTTATCTTCCTCGTCCGCCGTCATGTAAACGACTTCCTCCGTGACCACGCCGGTTTCCTTGTTGATTTTGCGGTACGGCGACTCTATGAAGCCGTATTCGTTGACAAGCGCGTAAGTAGATATGGAGGAGATAAGACCTATGTTCTGACCTTCCGGCGTTTCGATAGGACACATACGTCCGTAATGGCTGTGGTGAACGTCGCGGACCTCAAAGCCGGCGCGTTCGCGGTTAAGACCGCCGCGTCCCAAAGCGGAAAGCTTTCTCTTGTGAGTTAGCTCTGCAATCGGGTTGGGCTGGTCCATAAACTGCGAAAGCTGGGAGCTTCCGAAGAACTCCTTTACCGCGCTGGTAACGGGACGTATGTTTATCAAGGATTGCGGCGTAATTTCCGCGTTTTCCTGAACGACCGCCATTCTTTCTTTAATGACGCGCTCCAAACGCGAAACGCCTATTCTGAACTGATTTTGAAGCAACTCACCCACCGCGCGGACGCGTCTGTTGGAAAGATGGTCTATGTCGTCCGTGGTGCCGAAGCCGTAGCGTAAGCCTAAGTTATAGCTTACCGTGGCGTATATGTCGTCGCGCGTGATGCGGTTATAAACAAGCTCGCTTACGCGCGCTTTCACGGCGGTTATTCTGTCCTCTAAGGACTCGTAGGTGTCAAGGATTTCTTTAAGCGTGGGATAATACACCTTTTCCAAAACGCCTATGGAGCGCGGTTCGACGTCGATAAACGCGTCAAGGTCCACGGTATAGTTGCCTATGGTCTTAAAGGTGCCGCCGCCGTATCTTTCGTCTCTTTTCAAGAACACTTCGTTTACGGCGTTATTTTGAACGACCTTTGCGGTCTCTTCGGATATGACCTCTCCCTTAGATACCAGTATTTCTCCGGTTATCGGGCTAACGATGTCCGTCGCCGCAACGTGTCCGGTAATACGGGTGCCGATGGAAAGCTTCTTATTATATTTGTACCTGCCTACGCGCGCGAGGTCGTATCTTCTCTCCTCAAACAACGTGTTGTTTAGCAGAATTTCCGCGCCTTCGGTGGTCGGAACCTCTCCGGGACGCAGGCGCTTAAACAAGTCGATTTTGCCCAACTCTTCGCTCTTTACGCCGTTGGTATCCTTGTCACAGGTCGCCTTCATCATCTCGTCGCCGCCGAATTTTTCGATAATTTCTTCGTCGGAGCCTAAGCCCAAAGCGCGGAGTAACGTCGTGGAGGTTATCTTTCTAGTACGGTCTACGTGTACCCAATGGAGGTCGTTGCTGTCTTGCTCAAACTCCAACCACGCGCCGCGGTTAGGAATAACCGTCGTCTTGTAACGCGGTATGCCGTTTTTGTCAAGCTGTTCGTCGCAATAGACGCCGGGGCTTCTGACCAACTGGCTGACGATAACGCGTTCCGCACCGTTTATAACAAAGGAACCGCTATCCGTCATCAATGGGAAATCTCCCATGAAAACGTCTTGGTCGATGTGCGACGTCACGTTTCCGTCGGGGTCCTTGCACGTCAAGCGCGTCATAACCTTTAAAGGTACGGCGTAGGTGGCGTCACGGTCTTTACATTCCTTAACCGTATACTTCGAGTTTCCGTGTAAGCTGTAGCCTAAAAAGCTCAACTCCAGTCTGCCCGAATAATCGACAATAGGCGAATAGTCTTTAAAAACCTCGCCTATACCGCTGCCGATAAAACTTTTGTAGGAATCCTTTTGAACCTTGATAAGATACGGTATCTCAATGATGTCTTTTATTTGGGAAAAGGTTACTCTTTCCGTAGTACCGTATTTTACCTTGCGAATTCTCTCCGGCATGTTCTCTCACTCCTTTACCGAAACCGCGGTCGGGGCGGCTTCGGGCTTCGAAAAACCGAATGCGGTGTTAAATGCCGAACGGTTTTCCGATAATCTTTAAATTTGTTACCTTAACAAGACGCATGCGCGCCCTATTTTTACTTAACTCTTAAGACGCGTACGCGCCTTAACTTCTTTATAATAAGCCGTTCTTCATATCCCTTAGGCGGCGATTTTCGTCACATAATACGGGATTTTAGACCAACTTAAAAATTTTTATTTTTTTCTTGGCATAAACCCTTGAAAAAAACGTCCGCATATAATAGAATATATAAAAGGCGACAATTCCCCCTACCCGATTCAGCTACGAACCGCGGCGGAGACATGTCCTTTTAACACATTTATGCAATGTAAAATTGTACCATGCAATTTCAACTAAGTCAACAAAATTTTTGCGGTTTTTAAGGACTTTTTATATTTTCTTAAATAATTTCCGTCTTTTCGGGAATAATAGGCGTTCCTTCGCCTTACCGCACCGGATTTTGCGGCTTCGGCGGAGTTCGCGCGTTCGTCGTACCGTGCCAAAGCCGCTTAAAACATTATCGGCGGGGTTCGCGCGTTCGTCGTACCCTAAACCATAAGGAGAACACATTTCATGCGTATAGATAAATTTTTGAAGGTTTCAAGAGTGATAAAGCGGCGTACCGTCGCACAGGAGGCCTGCGACGCCGGCAGGATAACCATAAACGGCAAGCCGGCAAAGCCCGCCAAAGAAGTGAAGCAAGGCGACAAGGTAACGGTGACCTTCGGCACGCGTGAAATAAACTTCACCGTACTGTCCGTCGAACCTCCCAAAAATCAGAAGGATATTGAGTCGATGTACTCCGTAGACCAAAGCCCGGAATAAAGATGAAAAAGCTGCCGCCACCCTAGACCAACGCCCGAAACCGGAGCGCCGTCCGCGCCTTAGACGAAGCCCGAAACCGGACGTTGCACGCCGACATCTTTAACGCGGCGGTGAGTTCTCTTCTCCGCGCGATTCAAAGCTTTGCTTACATTGAACCAAAATACGGCAGGAAATTTCCTTCCACGCACGGTTAAACGCTCCGCTCAAATCAACCCGAAAACGGTAAAAAAACATGAAAATAAGCGTAATTATCGCCGCCGGCGGAAGCAGTAGCCGCATGCACGGCTTTGACAAATTAAAAGCAAAAATCGACGGTAAATCGGTGTTGACACGTGCGGTGTTGCCCTTCGCCGAATACGGCGGCATATCCGAAATCATAATATCCGCACGCGAAGACGCTCTGCCGGAGTTCGAAGCACTTGTCCGCGCGGAAGCGGCGAACTACATACCGTACCCCCAAACGGCACACGGCGCGGCAATGAAAAGCGACGCGGATAACGATAGAAATACGGTCCACCGCGCGAACGGCGCGGTTTCTATAGAACGTATTTCCAAATCCGGCGGCGGCGTATCCGAACTTAGAAGCGAAGCGCTCAAACCCGAAGACGGCATATCTAAATTAAAAACTGGCGTACCCGAGCTTAGAAGCGGAATACTCAAATCCGGCGGCGGCGTACCTAAACTAAAAACCGACGTACCCGAAATTAGATTCACGTCGGCTGGCGCTACGCGTACCGAAAGCGTTTACAACGCTTTGCTCAAGGTTTCCCCCGGCACGGATTTTGTTTTGATACATGACGGCGCCCGTCCGTTTCTCACCTCCGCCGTAATACGCCGCGTGACCGAAACGGTAAAAAAATTTGGAGCCGCCGTTCCCGTCGCGCCCGTAACCGACTCCGTGTTGATAAACGGCATGCCGTACCCGCGCGAACTGCTACGCTGTGCGCAGACGCCGCAAGCCTTTGATTTTGCCAAGCTGACCGAAGCCTACGGGCGGGCGCTTGCCGACGGTACCGATGAGTTTTCCGACGATTACTCCCTGTACGCGCATTTCTTCCCGTGCGGCGCCGAAACCATTACCGCCGGCGATCCGGAAAACAAAAAAATCACTTATCCCTCCGATTTGCCGTCCGTACACGGCGTCGGCTACGATATACACGCCTTTGGCTCCGGCAACGGTTTTCCTCTGGCGGGCGTCACCGTCCGTCACAACCGCGGTGTAATCGCCCACAGCGACGGCGACGCCGCAATTCACGCGCTTATGGACGCCCTTCTGTCCGCCTTAGGCAAGGACGACATCGGTAAGCTTTTCCCCGATTCCGACCCCGCATTTAAAGGAATAAACAGTATCGAGCTTTTAAAGCGCGTTATTGATATTGTTAACTCCGAAAACGCCAAGCTTCTCAACATATCCCTTTCCATTCTCCTTGAAGCCCCTAAGATTGCCCCTCTTATCCCCTCTATGAAAAAAGTTCTGTCCGAGGTGACCGGGCTACCCACCGACCGCATCGGTATCTCCGCCACCACCAACGAAAAAACCGCCCTCATCGGCAACGGCGAAGCCGTCGCTTGCTTCGCCTCCGTTTCGTTATTGAGGTAGGCTCTTGTTCGCTCTTATTCTTTTTTGCCACATGGCAAAAAGAACGCCCTTAGACTGTCACCCGAATGGGAGCGTTATAGTTGTCCGCATAAGCGCGAGTTTATTTAGATTGTCACCTTGAGCGGAGTGAAACGAAGTCGAAAGGTCCCCTTATAGGTGCGCAAACTCTTGCGCCACTTCCTCATGCAACGCGCATAAGGCTTTCTTCTTGACGAGTTGCAAATTTTTCGTTAATCAACGACACTTCCCCATGCAACGCGCATAAAGATTTTACAAAAAAGGAACACACTTGCTATATAACCGTATATTCCGTCTAAGTCAGCTTCGGCTTGCGAAGTAATCTTAATCGAATATTTATTTTTCGACATGCTTCGCCCTCAATTCCGAAAAGACCTCTTCTCCGTCGCGGCACCCCCTCTCTTTCGCTTGCCTTACGCCTTCTATTAATTCATTATGCAATTTCGCCGCCGCGACATCGCTCTCATACGCCGTAATTCTCATAACCGCCAAATCACCGTAGCCGTTCTTTGTGATATAAATCGGCTCCCCCGTTTGATTGCATATTTTCGAAATCTCGGTTGTTTTTCTTAAATCTGTAAAAACAATGCTACAAGACAAATAATAGCGGCGATAACTGCAAAAACAGTCATATATCCGTTTTCATTAGGAACCGATTCGCCAAAGGCAGCTGCAAAAGCGATTTCTTCAATACTTGCACCAGCCTTTGCAACGCCTTGAAAGGCTCCTATACTTGCACCGCACAAAAGGGCTTTTATTAAAAATCGCTTATGTACGATAAAAAACGGTAATAATCCCGCTAAGCCAAAGATAAAGGCACAAATTATTCCGCCAATTTCGTTTGCTTCGTAAATTGCGCCGGTTAATAATCCAAATATAGATGCAACAATCAAGGAACAAATCGCCGCTCCTAGAAATCTCCATATTCCAAACCGCCAATCCTTACGGATTTCTATGCCGCCGATTTCGGCAAGATTAAACTCATGTTGTAGGGTTGTTCGTCCCATAAGTGAACGCCCCGTTGCGCGAAAAATCAGCCGTTTGTTTGTAACCTGTATTCTGCCTTCTGCCCGCATAAATTTTATTGGGGTACGCAATATCGCAACGTCATATTGCCTTACGGGAATTTCACCCTCGTTTTGCTCAATACATTCCGGTATAATCTTTTTTCCGCTTTCGTAACAGTCTATAAATTCATTTTCAGGTGCGCCAATTCCCAACCTTTCTTTATAGGCTTTTAACTTTTTCTTAAGATTCTCGTTCTTGTCCATTCCCATATTTTTAATACCTCCATATGGTTTTAAAATGCAAAAAACGGCTCGTGAAAAGCCGTTTTTAGATTTTTTTATTTAGTTTTGTAGCTTTGATTGAGGGCGTGTGGAACACAGACACAGAAATCCAACCGGCATATTCTTTGCCGGTTTTCTGCGGATTTGAGAGGGCTATTTCTCTATAAAGGTGGGGGGGGGGGGGGGGGGGGGGGGGGGGGGGGGGGGGGGGGGGGGGGGGGGGGGGGGGGGGGGGGGGGGGGGGGGGGGGGGGGGGGG
>JAITPR010000022.1 GCA_031289315.1 Clostridiaceae bacterium
ATAAAGCTGTACAAGGTCGGCGGCATTCGCCGCCTCCAATGCGGGGGCTGTCGCCGCAGACGGAAAAGTTTTCATCTCCGATATAGGGGACCTTTCCCTCGCCTCTCTGCACTTATCTCTGCTAACGCTCCGATAAGTGAGTAAATTGCATTCGCAATTTATCGGCTCGGTCGACAGGAACCCTTTCGGTTATCACCTCAATGGTTCCGGCTCAAGGTGACAGTCTACGCGAAATACGGTTCCGGCTCAAGGTGATAGTCTAAAGAACCACGCTCCCATTGTGGGGTGACAGTCGGCGACAGCCCACGCATCCGGCGGAGAAGTGGGTTTAGCAAAGATCGACTACTAAAAAAAAGAACCTATAAAATAATTTTGTCAAATGCCATAATAAGTTCCACATCAAACTTCCACGGTGGAACTTTCCTCCCCGTTTGACGAAAATAATTTTTATCGTATTTTATGTTGAAAGCGGCATAAATTCGGTTGTCAAAATTTGCCTTAAATGCTATAATTCATACAGAAAATTCACACTGTAAATGTAAGGCGGCGTGTTGCCCTTGTCAAAGGGATTAGCCGTTCCGGGTTGCCGGCGTTTACGGGAGGAATAATAAACACAAAACGGAGACAAAAAAACATGGCAGTAACATCAATGAAGCAGCTTTTGGAAGCCGGCGTCCACTTCGGACACCAAACCAAAAGGTGGAACCCCAAAATGGCGAAGTATATCTACGCCTCTAGAAACGACATTCATATAATTGACTTACAGCTTTCCGTCGACTTGGTTGAGGAAGCCTATCAGTTTGTTAAGACCGCGGCTGCGGCGGGCAAATCCGTCCTTTTCGTGGGCACGAAGAAGCAAGCACAGGACGCAATCAAAAGCGAAGCGGAGCGTTGCAGCATGTTCTTCATCAACCAGAGATGGTTGGGCGGCACGCTTACCAACTTCAAGACCATTCGCACCAGAATAGACCGCTTGAACAAGCTCAATCAGATGGAAATCATCGGCGAATTCGATTTGCTTCCCAAAAAGGAAGTCAGCAAGCTGAAATCCGAACGCGAAAAGCTAGAAGCCAACCTAGGCGGTATTAAAAATATGCGCGGCTTGCCGGGCGTAATGTTTGTAGTCGATCTCAAGAAAGAGGAAATCGCCGTCAAGGAAGCCCGCAATTTGGGCATACCCATCGTCGCCGTCGTCGACACCAACTGTGACCCCGACCTTGCCGATTACGTGATTCCCGGCAATGACGACGCAATACGCGCAATACAGCTTTTCGCTTCCTTAATCGCCGACGCGGTAATAGAAGCGCGCGAGGGCGTTTCGTTAAAGGATCCCACCGCGGAGACCGCAGGCGCGGAAACCGAAGCCGTCAGCTTTTCCGAGATAATCGAGGAGGAGATTGTCAATCTCACCCCCGAGGAAGCGCTTGAAAAGGCTATACGCGAACAAGAAGACAACGACTAATCAGTGGAGGATAGGAATATATTATGGCATACACACCTTCTGCAAAGGAAGTAATGGATTTAAGAGTAAAAACGGATGCCGGCATGATGGATTGCAAGCGCGCGCTTATCGCGAGCGAGGGCAACTTTGACGCCGCCGTCAAGTTTTTAAGAGAGCAAGGCATTTTGAAGGCGGATAAGAAATCCGCAAGAATTGCCGCCGAGGGCATCGTCGACAGCTACATTCACATGGGCGGCAAAATCGGCGTTTTGCTTGAAGTCAACTGCGAAACCGACTTTGTCGCACGCGGTGAGAAATTCAGAGATTTGGTTCACAACATCGCGCTTCAGATTGCGGCGTCGAACCCTCTTTACATCAGTTCCGCCGACGTCCCCGAAGCCGTCATCAAAAACGAGCGCGAAATAGCCGTCGCACTTGAGAAAAAAGAACCCAAACCCAAGCCGGAAGCCGTTATCGAAAAGATTGTCGAAGGCAAAATCAAGAAGTTCTATAAGGACGTATGTCTGCTTGAGCAAGTGTACGTGCGCGACTCCAGCAAGACCATTCAGTCCTTAGTTACGGAGGCTATTTCCCAAATCGGCGAAAATATCTCCATCCGCCGCTTCGTGCGCTTTGCAATGGGCGAGGGCTTAGAGAAAAAGGTAGACACCTTCGCGGAAGAAATCGCGGACAGCTTGTCTAGGGTTAAAAAATCCTAGTTTATGAAAACGGAGGCTTCACTGCTTCCGTTTTTATTTTACACACGGGGCGTTGACCGTTCGCGGTGATAAAATATGAGTGTGGACAATCCGCGGCAAGAAGATATAGGCGTTGACAATTCGCGCTGACAAAATATTTTTTTATCCGGCAAGTCGTCACGGCGGATTGTCCGCGCCCTACACACAAAAAATCTATGAGCATTAAATATAAACGCGTAATAATAAAGCTTAGCGGCGAGGCTCTTTCGGGGAAGGGCGGTTTCGGCATTGATTTTGATGTCGTCACCGAAATCGTCAAGGAAATCAAAACCGTAAAGGAAATGGGCGTAGAAATCGGCATAATTATCGGCGGCGGCAACTTTTGGCGCGGACGTCAGGCAAACGCTAAAATGGAGCGTACCACGGCGGACCACATGGGAATGCTGGCGACCGTCATAAATGGTTTGGCGCTTCAAGACGCGTTGGAACAAAACAACGTCCCCGTGCGGCTTCAAACCGCGCTTACCATAACGCGCGTTGCCGAGCCTTATATTTTGCGGCGCGCGCTACGGCACTTTGAAAAGGGCAGGGTAGTGATATTCGCCTGCGGTACGGGCAATCCGTACTTCACCACGGATACGGGCGCCTCTCTTCGCGCTTGCGAGCTAAAAGCCGATGCGTTGCTGCTTGCCAAAAATATCGACGGCATTTACGACAAGGACCCCAAAAAGTTCCCGGACGCTAAGAAGTACGATCACCTTAAGTATATCGACGTGATAAAGCAAGGGCTTCAAGCAATGGACACGACCGCGACCACCATGTGTATGGAAAACCACATACCCGTAATCGCATTCGGACTGCGCGAAAAAAACTGTCTACTCAAAGCGGTTACCGGACAGCCCATAGGCACGCTGATAGACTAGCCGCGCCGCTTTTCACTGATAAAACCTCTAATAAATTATTTGTACACCGCAAGGCGTATGGGAGAAAATGATATGGCAAAAAAGCAAATACCCGTTAAGATTTATCTTGACGAGAAAGAAATACCCAAGTATTGGTACAATTTCCGTGCCGACATGAAAGAAAAGCACGAGCCTTTTCTTCACCCCGGCACCTTGAAGCCTTGCGTTTCCGAGGATTTATATCCCGTGTTCTGCAAGGAGCTTGTTTCGCAGGAACTGAACCAAACCGACCGTTTAATTGAAATTCCGGAGGGCATACGTGAGTTTTACAAGATGTTCCGTCCGGCACCGCTAGTGCGTGCGTACGCGCTTGAAAAGTATCTTGACACGCCCGCGGAAATCTATTATAAGTTCGAAGGCAACAACACCTCCGGCTCTCACAAGCTCAATTCCGCGGTGCCGCAAGCCTACTATGCAAAGCAAGAGGGTTTGACGTCGCTCACGACGGAAACCGGAGCGGGGCAATGGGGGACGGCGCTTTCCATGGCGTGCCGCTTCTACGGAATCGCGCTCAAGGTCTACATGGTGAAGGTCTCCAGCGAGCAAAAGCCTTACCGCAAAGCCGTTATGGAAACCTACGGCGCGGAGGTAATACCCTCCCCGTCGAACACAACCGCCTCCGGACGCAAAATTTTGGAGCAGTATCCGGGAACCGGCGGGTCGTTGGGTTGCGCCATCACCGAGGCTATCGAAACGGCTGTTACCACCGATAAATGCCGCTACGTATTAGGTAGCGTTCTCGACCACGTAGTGTTGCACCAGTCCATAATCGGCATGGAGGCGAAAATCGCCTTTGAAAAGTACGGTATTCCCGCGCCCGATATCATTATCGGTTGCGTCGGTGGTGGTTCCAACTTCGGCGGTCTGATTGCGCCTTTCATCGGCGACAAAATAAACGGCAAAACGGATACCCGCATAATAGCTGTCGAACCCACCTCCTGTCCGTCCCTTACGCGCGGTAAGTATGTGTACGACTTTGGCGACACCGGCAGAACCACGCCGCTCATAAAAATGTACACCTTAGGCGCCGGGTTTATTCCGTCGTCCGATCACGCCGGCGGCTTGCGCTACCACGGCATGAGTCCCATAATCTCTAAGCTTTACAGCGACGGTTATATAGAGGCGCGTTCCGTCGGGCAAAAGGACGTTTTTGCCGCCGCAACCGAGTTCACCGGTGTTGAAGGTATTCTCCCCGCTCCCGAGTCCGCTCACGCCATAAAGGCCGCCATGGACGAGGCTATTCTCTGCAAAAAAACCGGTGAGAAGAAGCGTATTCTCTTCGCCCTCAGCGGTACCGGCTACTTCGATTTATCCGCCTACGCCGCTTTCCGCAACGGTACCCTCTTAAACTATTCTCCCTCCGACGCCGACCTCCAACCCGGCTTCGACAGCATCCTAAAAATCCCTCAAAACGGATTTTAAGGCTCTTGTTCTTTTGCTATACGGCAAAAGAACCAAAAACGCGCAAGCGTGAAGCTTGACACTGATTACTTTAAAACGCGGTTGACACAGGATAATATCCTTAGCGTCAACCGCGTTTTTAAATTTATTCAGTGTTAATCCCCAGTCTTACGTTCTTGCCCTTTAGCTTTTTGTCCTATGAAATTTGATACGGCAATTGTAATTAAGCTGTTGATACTTACGCCTTCCTGTTCCGATAACTCTGCGACCTGCCGGTGAATGGATTTCGGAAGTCTTAAAGATATTTTTCCACTATAATTCGGAGCACTGTATTTTTGCGGCGGTTCCTTTCCTTCTTGGCGAAGCAGTTCAATTTCAAATGCCAAATTGTTTTGAACATCTTTAACCGCTTCTTCAACAGTTGCTCCGCTACCGCCTACGTTGTTGACGTCGGGAATTCTTGCAATCCATTCAATTCCCTCTTCCGTTTCTACCGGATATAAGACTATTTTATATTCACTCATTTTTCAATCCTCCTTTATAAAGTATATTTTTATATATTAAAGTATAATTTCACATATGATATTGACTATTTGTCGTTTAGGCTGTATAATATTAAATGTACCGCCCGTATAAGGCGGCTTTTGCATGAAAAAGAGGGTATAATACACCGGACCGAACACCCGTGGGGTTAGGTTCAAATCCAAAGGTATTATGCTATAGAAAGAATGAATACTGCTATTGTCGGTATCAATTGGGGTGACGAGGGCAAAGGACGTATGGTCGACTTGCTTTCGGAAAACTTTGACGTCGTAGTGCGCTATCAAGGCGGAAACAACGCCGGACACACAGTCATCAACGAAAAGGGTAAGTTTGTTTTGAACTTGCTTCCGTCAGGCATTTTGCGTGACGGCGTGGTTAACGTGATGGGACCCGGCATGGTAATAGATATAAAGCATTTTTCGGAAGAGGTTCAGCGTCTTGCAGACAAAGGCGTTAGCGTCACTCCGGAAAATCTCAAGGTGAGCGACCGCGCCGTAATCTGTATGCCCTACCATGTGCAGCAGGATATTATGGAAGAGGACAGGCTGGCGGACAAAAAAGCCGGTTCCACAAGGCGTGGAATAGGTCCCGTATACGCCGATAAATACTTTAGAAAGGCGTTCAAGACGGGGGATTTGCTTTATTCCGCCGACCTTTACGGCAAGGTAAGGGACATTTGCGAATGGAAGAATATTCAGATTGCGGGTTACGGCAAGACCATTGACGTCGACGAAACTTATTACTGGCTTATGAAATACGGCGATATAATAAAGCCGTTCGTGTGTGATACCGGAGAATTGTTTTTAAAGGCGCAAAAGGAAGGCAAAAAAGTGCTTTTTGAGGCACAATTAGGTGCCTTGCGCGACATAGATTTAGGCATTTACCCATACACGTCGTCGTCAAGCACAATAGCGGCTTATGCTCCCATCGGGGCTGGCGCGCCATTCCTCAAAATCGACAAGACCGTAGGCATCGTAAAGGCGTACTCGTCGGCGGTCGGCGGCGGACCTTTCGTCTGCGAAATGAGCGGCAAGGCGGCGGAAGCGCTCCGCGAAGCCGGCGGCGAATACGGCGCGGCTACGGGCAGACCTAGACGCGTAGGACCTTTGGACATTCCCGCTACCGAATACGGTGTGCGAGTGCAGGGCGCTGATGAAATCGTCGTTACCAAGCTGGACATACTGTCCTACATGGATAAAATTCCCGTTTGCGTCGCGTACGAGAGGAACGGCGAAATTTACAAGACCTTCCCGTATCCGGACTTACTGGACGGTTGCAAGCCAGTCATAGAGTATAAAAAGGGTTGGAAATGCGACATAAGCGCCGCCAAAACACTGGACGACCTCCCTAAAGAAGCACGCTCCTATCTGCGTTATATTCAAAAAACCGTCGGCGCTAAGATAACTTACGTCTCCGTCGGCGCGGAACGGGACAGCTACATAAAGGTATCCGGCAGGATGTAGCTGTGAATTGGGGTGGACAAATCCGCATAAATACGATGGCATTGCCGTAGGCGGGGGCTGTCGCCGATCGTACCCAATGGGAGAGAAGTTTTTAGTCTGTCACTCTAAGTGAAAGGGAGCGTTTTTTTATCCTGTCACCTTGAGCGAAGTGGAACTTAGGGCGCATTCGCGCAACCTCAGGTGCGAAAGATCCCCAAAATGGGTGCTTACACTCTTACGACATGTCCCAATGCAATGCGCATAAAGTGTGACATTGTCGCCAAATCAACCCAACCGGCGCAGTAAATTAAGTAACCGACCGTAAAATTACGGTAAAAAATAAAACGATAAGGGAGAAATTATGAGTTACGTAATAAACAAGGGTGAATGTGTATCATGCGGTGTCTGCGGTTTCGTATGTCTTTTCGGAGCGGCGGTGCTTAAGGAAGAAGAAAAGGATTATTATACGATTAACGCGGAGAAGTGTACTGATTGCGGAATGTGTGCGGAGGCGTGCATGTTAAAGGCGATAACGCCGGACGCAGACTACAAGAAGGTAGTGAGTGTGACGATAAATCAGGAGAAGTGCATAGGGTGTTCGCTTTGTGCGCGAGCTTGTCCGGTGAAGGCTATTTCCGGAGTAATAAAGCAGCCGTACACAATCAATGCCGAACGTTGCATAAGGTGCGGAGTTTGCGCCTCAAAGTGCAAAAAGGACAGTGTTGACGTGTTATACGCATAGACAGCAAAAAAACACAGAAACAAATAAAAAACGGATTGCTTGATATTCAATAATAAAATAAGGAGCAATGCAGAAGCAGATAAAAAACGAGAAGTTTGATGTTTGAAGCGGATAAATTTAAAAACGCGGTTGACGCTAAGGATAATAATCCTGCGTCAACCGCGTTTTTCAAGTAATCAGTGTCAAGCTTCAAGCTTGCGCGCTTCTTTGGTTCTTTCTTGCGTGTGCAAGAAAGAACTCTATTTAAAAATCCTTAACTTTCCGCTCACGAGCTTGCAATCGAGGATTTTATTATCAAACACTTCGCCGTCGACTTCGGTTTTACCTTCGTCGAGGATTTCGATAAGGGCTTCGGTGCAGGTATAGGTTTCGGTATAGGGTTTGCCGATATGTTTCCCTTTAAGGAAAGCGAGGAGCGCGCCCAATATTTTCCGTTTTTTCATTTCGTTTATGACGACGATATTAAGCACGCCGTCGAACGGGTCGGAGGAGGGGGAGATAGGCATTCCGCCGCCTATACAGGTACCGTTAGCAGCGGTTATGAGGAAGACATTTTTTTCGCTTGACTCACCGTTTATTGTAAGGCGTAGCTTATGAAACTTCAGGTGAAGAAGCGTATCGATAAGCGAGGCGTAATATTTAGTTTTACCTTTAAAGGCTTTCATGTTGGAGTACCGCACCAAAACGTCGACGTCCATACCGGCACCGGCGCAGTTGAGTGCGCGGCGTACACCTAGCTGAATAAAATCGGAATAAGCGGTTTTACCGGCAAGCACGGCGTTCACGGCGGCGACGGTATCGACGGGAAGCTTCGCCGCCCGCACGTAATCGTTCCCCGTACCGCAGGGTATAAACCCGACGGTTATCTTATCAAAATCGGTTATGCCGTTCAGCACCTCGTTAAAGGTGCCGTCGCCGCCCAAAATCATAAGCTTGCAATCCTCTTGTTGGTTCAGCTCCTCGGCAATCTCCTTTGCGTGACCGACGTAGGCCGTTTCATGAATGCGATATTCGGTTTGAGCATCGGTTAACGCTTGCACGGTAATTTTAAGAGCGGACGCACTTTTCCCTTTGCCGGATATAGGGTTATAAATAATGTCGAGCATATATTCCTTTTCGTGCCGTACAAAACGGTTGTCTTGCACGGATATAAATTCAGAGTGGTTTTGCGGATAAATCCTAATACGGCGCATTAACGCACTTCTAAGGATTTTGGGTGTGGACAATCCTCGTTGACGACTTACTGCCTAAGAAAATCTTTTCTGCTCTTTTTAGTCTAAAACCGTCTGAAATGCTCGTCCGTAGCGGTGCTACGCCCTGCGCTTTCAGACAATTTTATTCTTAAAAATAGCCTGAAAATATTTTATCACCGCGAATTGTCCACCCCCAATGATTTCTTCTATATAATAATATACTATAAAAGCTTCGATGTAAAGATAAAATCTTTATTAAATTTCCAATTTTAGCATAAATATGCAAAGTGATTATCACAGAATGCGCAAATCGGAGAAAACGTCGGCACGGAATACGCATTTTCATGCGATTGTGGTTATTTGAGTAGAGTTCTTCAGTTTCTTTATTAGATGCGGAACATGTACAATCTTCCGTGCCGAGTCACCTTGAGCGAAGTCGAATTCCGTGTAGACTGTATGGGCGCGGTTTCCCCCACCTGTCACCTTGATACATGCGTAACATTACCGCGCTGTCCCTCAAATAGGAGCGGGTTTATTTAGACTGTCACCTTGAGCGTAGTGAAACGCAGGGCGCATTCGCGCAACCTCCGGTGCGAAAGGTCCCCTTAATAGGTGCCTACACTCTTGCGTCACTTCCCATGCAACGCGCATAAAGTTGGAATACGGTGAGCATTGCATTATGTTGGGATTTGGTGAAAATCGCATAAAGCGGGGACAATCCGCGGAAGTAACTAAAGAACGGTAAGACTGATGATTAACGCTGAATAAATTTAAAAACGCGGAATGCGGCAAGGGTTACCTTGCGAAGTCCGCGCTTTTCAAGTAATCAGTGTCAAGCTTCAAGCTTGCGCGTTTTTTGGTTCTTTTTGCCGCTCAGCAAAAATAACTCCAATAGTACACCCGTATATTGACATAATAATATATTTGGGTTATAATTAATGCATTATTATTTCGGACGGTGAAATATTTCTATGACCGACATTGAAATTGCAAGAGGATACAAGCCGGAACGCATTGAAAAAATTGCCGAAAAACTCGGCATTGCGGATGAGGCATTGGACCTTTACGGAAAGTACGCGGCTAAGGTCGCGGCGCCTAACGGCAAACGGAAGGGCAAACTGATATTGGTTACGGCTATGAACCCCACTCCTTACGGAGAGGGCAAGACAACCGTGTCCATAGGGCTTGCGGACGCGTTCGCGTTGCTTAACAAAAAGGTATGCCTTGCGCTTAGGGAGCCGTCTTTGGGTCCCGTATTCGGCGTAAAGGGCGGCGCTACCGGAGGCGGTTATTCGCAAGTTGTGCCTATGGAGGACATAAACCTTCATTTTACCGGTGATTTTCACGCCATAACCGCGGCGGACAATTTGCTGTCCGCACTTATCGACAACCACCTAAAGCAGGGCAATCCGCTTAATATCAAGACGGTTACATGGCGGCGCGCCATGGACATGAACGACAGGGCGTTGCGCTTTATCGAATGCGGCTTAGGCGGCGACGCGAACGGCGTGCCGCGTGAAGACGGTTTTGATATAACGGCGGCGTCGGAGGTCATGTCGGTGTTTTGTTTATCCTCCGGCGTATCCGATTTAAAGCGCCGGTTGGGCAATATTGTCATAGGTAGCGCCGGGGACGGAAAGCCCGTCCGTGCACGCGACTTAAAAGCCGAGGAGTCGATGACGATACTGTTATACAAGGCGTTTTCGCCCAATTTAGTACAGACGTTAGGCGGCACGCCGGCGTTCATACACGGCGGACCGTTCGCGAACATTGCGCACGGTTGCAACAGCGTTGCGGCGACGGACGCGGCTTTAAGGCTTGCGGATTACGTCGTAACGGAAGCGGGCTTCGGCGCGGAGCTGGGCGCGGAGAAATTTTTTGATATAAAGTGCCGTAAGGCGGGGTTAAATCCGTCGGCGGTGGTGCTTGTGGTTACGGCGCGGTCGTTAAAGTACAACGGCGGCGCGGCAAAGGCGGACGTAAACCGGTTAAACATGGCGGCGCTTGCCGCGGGCATTTGCAACATGGAGGGGCATGTCGAAAATTTAAAGAAGTTCGGCATACCCGTGACGGTCGCGATAAACCGATTTATAACCGACGCGCCGGAGGAGCTTGACTATATCAGAACTAGCGCGGCTAAGCTAGGCGCAACCGCCGTTATAACGGACGCGTGGGCGGACGGCGGCAAAGGCTGTACGGCGCTTGCGGAGGCGGTTTTAAAGTCCGTAAAGGGCAAAACCGCGCTCAAATTCATATACGCCGACGACGATTCTCCGCGCGTAAAAATAGAAAAAGTGGCGTGTGAGATATACGGTGCGGCGGAGGTTGATTTTTCGGATAAGGCGCTTGCCGCGCTTGCCGAAATAGAAAAGCAGGGGCTTAACGGTTATCCCGTTTGCATAGCCAAAACGCAATATTCTTTCTCCGCCGACCAAACGCTGTTAGGACGCCCTAAGGGCTTCACGCTTCCCGTGCGCGACATTTACATACGTGCGGGCGCGGAATTTTTGGTGGCGGTATGCGGAAGCATAATGCTCATGCCCGGTTTACCCAAGGTACCCAACTCCGACGGAATGAAAATCAATTCCGAAACGCTGGAAATCTCCGGCTTATTCTAACCGTGTATATTGATGAAAACTTACTATTCAGCGCTTAAGCCCTATTCACGCGTGTCGCGTCCGTATCTCTTGTTTCGCTTTTTAAAGCTTATTACAAGACCATTTTTAAAGCCCAAAAGGGTTACCTTTTGCAAGCCCTTTCCGGAGGGGACGCCAGTCGTAATAATGGCGAACCACGCGAACGCATACGGGCCACAGTCACTACAGTTCGCATTACCGCGCCGCTTCCGGACTTGGACGAACGCTAAAATGCTTTCCGTAAAAACGGCGCCCAGAGACCTGATGAAAACCGTATTTTGCAACGCTAAAGGCATATTTTGGTTTTTTGCCCGTATTTTAAGCTTTGGCATGGGTTTTGCCATGTCCGCGACGTTCAGAGCCTCCGGTGCTATCCCGGTGTACAGAAACGAGCGCATAGCGGATACATACTCAAAGACCTTCGAAACCATGCGGGAGGGGCTGGACGTAGTTATATTTCCGGACTCGTTGGTGCGAAACCCGGAAAACGAGTTCATCGACGTAATGCAAAAGGGAGCGTTCAAGACGTTCAAGCTTTGCGTTGCAGAAACCGGCTCCGCGCCCGGCGTATTCCCCGCATACTGTTGCAAGTCGCTTAACACGGTTTGTTTCGGCAATCCGCTTGTATTTGATACGGAGCTTCCGCCCTACGAAGCCATGCAAAAGTTGGAACGCGAGGTCGGCGCGGAAATAAAGCGTCTTGCGCTTACGCTTCCTCCTCACAAGGTTACGCACTACGCCGCCACGCCCAAAAACGTAAGCCGCGTCCGTAAGTATTTAGAGGGCGGTGAAAATAAAATCTACGACAGGGTAGAGGAACAGCAAAAAAACGTCGCCGTAAACGCTTCGGAAACCGCCGCCGCGGCAGCCGCAAACGTCCCGGTCACAGTCGTTTCCGACTCGGCTTCCGAAGCGGCAAATGCTTCCGTAGCCGTAAATGTTTTCGAAGCCGATTCCGCCGAGGCAATAGCAGAAAACGTCTCCGAGGCGGTAAACGCTTCCGAAACCGCTTACGCCGTCGCCAGTAATTTTGATTCCGCCTTAGACGGCGAGGATTTAGATTTTGTCGCCGAAAGTGATTTAGCTTCCGTCGCGGCGGACATTTCCGACAAAGATTAATTTTTTTTCTTTGTATAAACTACCGAAGGTGCATTTTCTCTATGCACCTTTATTCGTTTGGGAGTGGACAATCCGCGTCGACGACTTGCTGCTCAAGAAAATCTTTTCGGCTCTTTTTGGTCTAAAACCGGCTGAAATGCTCGTCCGTAGCGGTGCTACGACTGTGCTTTCAGACAATTCTATCTTTAAAAACAACCTGAAAATATTTTATCACCGCGAATTGTCCACACCCTATTCGTTTCCACTAATAAATATGTTAAAAGCTGTCACTCACACTTGTTTTTTTTTATTTCTTATGTTAAGATATATAGCGTAAGTCTTTCTTAACATAGTTAAGAAGAAAGGGTCGGTAAGAGCCGAAAAGATTTCCTTTAGCAGCAAGTCGTCACTCAAGGATTGTCCATACCCAAAATAACAAAAGGAAGATATTTATATGCCGCTTAAAAAGGTTGCGATTTTAATGGGAAGTTCAAGCGATTACGAAACGGTTAAGCCCGCGGAAGCCGCTTTAAAAAAATACGGAATTGAGTACGAAACGCACGTGATGTCCGCGCATAGGACGCCGGAGCTTGCCGCCGAGTTCTCAAAAAATGCCGAAAGCAAGGGCTTCGGCGTGATAATAGCCGCGGCGGGCAAGGCGGCGCATTTAGCCGGGGCGATTGCCGCCAACACCGTTTTGCCGGTCATAGGCATCCCTATAAAGGGTTCGGCGTTTTTGGGCTTCGATTCGCTTTTATCCACGGTACAGATGCCGGCGGGCATTCCCGTAGCCACGGTCGCGGTGGACGGCGCGCGGAACGCCGCTATTTTAGCCGCGCAGATTTTGGCGGTCGGCGACGCGGCTCTCTCCAAAGCCTTAAAGGACGAACGCGCGGAAATGAAAAACGAAATTATAAAAAGCGACACTTTGATGTCTAAAAAATAACGACAGTTTGATGTCTAAAAAATGACATCAGGCTGTTTTTAATTTCTTAATAAAAATCCAACTGCAGAACAGTGTGTTAAAATCTTGCTATTGCGTACGAACGCCTAACCGGCGGTCGCGAAAAAAACGCGCGGAAGCGCCAGCAAACAATTACAATGGGACACTCTCCCTTAAAATGAAAGAGGAAAACAACATGGAAAAAAGTTTCAGCGAAAGTTACAAAGCCTCCGGCGTCGACATAACGGCCGGTTATAAGGCGGTCGAATTGATGAAAAGTCACATCAAACGCACGGAAATACCCGGCGTAGCCTCCGGTATAGGCGGCTTCGGGGGGCTGTTCATGCCGGAACTAAAGGGCATAAGAAAGCCGGTTTTGGTGAGCGGTACGGACGGCGTGGGTACAAAGCTAAAAATAGCTTTTATTTTGGATAAGCACGACACCGTGGGCATCGACTGCGTGGCTATGAGCGTAAACGACGTCGTATGTTGCGGCGCAAGACCGTTGTTTTTCTTAGATTATATCGCCGTCGGCAAGAACGTACCGGAAAAGGTAGCGGCGATAGTCGGCGGCGTAGCGGAGGGTTGCGTCCGCGCCGGGTGCGCGCTGATAGGCGGCGAAACCGCGGAAATGCCGGGCTTTTACCCGGAAAACGAGTACGATTTGGCGGGCTTCGCGGTCGGGCTTGTCGATAAATCAAAGATATTCGACGCGAAAAAGGTCAAGGTCGGCGACGCGATTATAGCGTTACCGTCCTCCGGCGTGCATTCGAACGGCTTTTCACTGGTCAGAAAGATTTTTGACGTCGAAAACAAGGACATGAGCGACTACGTGGCGGAGCTTGGCAAAACCTTAGGTGAGGAGCTACTCACGCCTACGGAAATATACGTCAAGCCGGTGCTTAAGCTTGCGGAGGCGGTAAAGGTCAAGTCGGTTTCGCACATAACGGGCGGAGGCTTCTTTGAGAACATACCGCGTAGCTTGCCCAAAGGGCTTGCGGCGGTGATAAGAAAATCCGACGTTAAAATACTGCCTATATTCAATCTGTTGCAAAGCGCCGGCAAGGTACCGGAGCGCGACATGTTCAACACCTACAACATGGGCGTAGGCATGACGGCAATCGTCGCCCCGGAGGATGCGGCGACGGCGGTTTCCGTGCTTAAAGAAAACGGCATTGCGGCGTACGTATTGGGCGAAGTCGCGCGCGGCAAGGGCGTAAAGCTTATTTAGTGTGCGGACGGTTCGCGGTAAACGGACTTGCCTGCCAATAAAACGCGTCGTCAAAGCTTGTAAAAAAAGTTGCGAAAAGTTGACATCAAAGCTTGACAAGAAAAAGTTGCGAAAAATCGACACCACGGCTTGACGACGGGAGAAATCTTTTATGACGGAAAAAATAAACCGAACAAAAATTGCGGTGTTGGTTTCGGGCGGCGGCACAAATTTGCAAGCCCTGCTTGACGCGGCGGCGACGGGAAAAATTCCGCACGGCGAAATCGTAACAGTAATATCCGACAAGGCGGGGGCATACGCCTTAGAGCGCGCGAAAAATTCCGGAATAAACGCAGTTTTATGCGATAAAAAAGCCTTTCCGTCAAAAGAGGATTTTGAAGCTGCGGTTTTAGATGAGCTTACCGGCGCGGGAGCCGAGCTTATAGTTTTAGCCGGCTTTCTGTCTATACTGTCGGAGGACTTTGTAAAGAGGTATCCCCGCCGCATTGTCAACGTGCATCCCTCCCTTATACCGTCCTTTTGCGGCGACGGTTTTTACGGCTTAAGGGTTCACGAGGCGGCACTTGCAAGGGGAGTTAAGCTGACGGGTGCTACCGTCCACTTTGTGGACGAGATAACCGACGGCGGCGAAATAATAATGCAAAAAGCGGTGCGTGTGCTAAGCGGCGACACCGCGGAGGTCTTGCAAAAACGCGTCATGAAGCAAGCCGAACATATAATTTTGCCCAAAGCCGTGGAGCTTACCGCAAAGGAAATAAGCGCAAAGAAATAACCGCAAGTAAAGCATGTGCTTAAATAAACGGAAATAGGCAAAAAACAAAACATTAAAAAACGCGTAAAAACCGCAAAAAAACGCGTAAAAATAAAAACAAAAAAAATAATTTGAGAGGTACTTAAAAATGTTTGGGACTTTAAAAAAGAATGTCTATCCCGGTCGCGGAATTTTAATCGGTAAGAGCGACGACGGCAAATCCGCGGTAATAGCCTACTTTATAATGGGCAGAAGCGTGAACAGCCGCAACCGCAGATTTGAGGAATACGAGGGCGGAATGAAAACCGTGGCAATCGACGCTTCAAAATTAAGCGACCCGTCACTGGTTATTTATTCGCCCGTTGCGGACTACAACAACCACATAATAGTGACCAACGGCGACCAAACGGATACCATCGCCGCGTACATATCGGAAAATAAAACCATGGCGCAAGCGCTGCAAACGCGCGAATACGAGCCGGACGAGCCGAATTATACGCCGCGCATAAGCTCCGTAACCACTTTGGAAAACGGAGATTTTAAATTTTCCATGAGCATTTTAAAGCGGGACGCAAGTGGTAATTGCGGGCGTTTACACTTCCACTACGACGGCATAGAGGAGGGCAAGGCGCGTTTAATCCACACCTATGCGGGGGACGGCAACCCCATTCCTTCCTTTGTCGGGGAGCCTGCGGCAATAGACATCTACGGAGGCATTGAGGACTTTACAAATGAGCTTTGGTCGGCGCTTAACAACGAAAACAAGGTGGCGCTTTACGTGCGCTATGTCGACCTTGAAAGCGGCGAAAGCAGGACGAAAATAATCGGGAAATAACCCCTTTTAAGCCAAAAAATCACGCCCTTCTCGCGCGCTTGCGCGAAATACCGTGAAATTGCAAAAAACACGGATTTTTCGCGCCGAACCGCGTGGAAGACCTATTTATAAGAAACAACGGGCTTGGCGAAAGCGGCGCAAAAAAATATTTTTTCGCGACAAAGCGCTTTTATCGGGTCACATATAAAAAACAGAGGAAGGTTTAAATTATGAAAGAATTGGGACTGAAATACGGTTGTAACCCCAACCAAAAGCCGGCGCGTATTTTTATGAAGGACGGCGAACTTCCGGTAAAGGTGCTGTGCGGAAATCCGGGATACATAAACTTTTTGGACGCGCTCAACGCGTGGCAGCTGGTAAAGGAGCTTAAAGAGGCGACGGGCTATCCCGCGGCGGCGTCCTTTAAGCACGTCAGCCCGGCGGGCGCGGCGATAGGGCTTCCGCTCACCCCGGAGCTTAAACGGTCGTACTTTGTCGGGACGGCGGAGCTTTCGCCGTTGGCGTGCGCGTACGTCCGTGCAAGAGGCTCCGACCGCTTGTCCTCATTCGGGGACTGGGCGGCGCTTTCGGACGTTTGCGACGAGTCGACGGCAAAGGCGCTTTCAAAGGAGGTTTCGGACGGCGTAATAGCCCCTGGATACACCAAAGAGGCGTTGGAAATCCTCTTGACAAAAAGAAAGGGCGTGTACAACATCGTTGAAATCGACGAAAATTATAAGCCCGCTCCGATTGAGCAAAAGGACGTGTTCGGCATAACCTTCGAGCAGGGCAGAAACGAAGTAAAAATAGATAAATCGCTTTTGGAAAAAGTGGTTACGGAAAAAAGGGACATTCCGGAGGACGCCAAAAACGACCTTATAATAGCGCTTATTACCTTAAAATACACGCAGTCCAACTCCGTTTGCTACACCTATGGCGGTCAGACGATAGGCGTGGGAGCGGGGCAACAGTCGCGCATACATTGCACGCGGCTTGCCGGCAACAAGGCGGATATTTGGTTTTTGCGTCAGCACAAGAAGGTGTTGTCGCTGCCGTTCCGAAACGACGTTGGAAGACCGGAACGCGACAACGCAATCGACATCTACGTATCGGATGACAGCGACGACCTTCTTCGCGACGGCGCGTGGCAACAGGTGTTTGCGGTCAAGCCGGCTCCGCTCACAAAGAAGGATAAGCTTGCGTACCTCGCCAACATAACCGGCGTATCCTTAGGGAGCGACGCGTTTTTCCCGTTTTCCGACAACATTGAGCGCGCGGCAAAGAGCGGCGTAAGCTACATTGCCGAGCCGGGCGGTTCCATTCGCGACGACGTGGTAATAGAGATGTGCGACAAATTAGGCATTGCGGCGGCGTTTATCGGCACGCGGCTGTTCCATCATTAAAAATTGAGATGCAGACGATACGCGTTGACGACTTGCCTGCTAAAGAAATCTCTTCGGTCTAAAATAGTCTGAAAAGATTTTATTACCGCGGATTGTCCACCCAAAAATCGGGGAGGGGGCAAATTCGCCCCCCAAAAAAACCGTAGAGGATAGTATGAGAATTTTAGTTGTAGGCGGCGGCGGCAGAGAGCACGCCTTGATAAAAAAGTTGAGCGAAAACAGAAGCATAGATAAAATCTACGCGCTTCCCGGCAACGGCGGAATTGCCTATCTTGCGGAGTGCGTCCCTATTGCGGCGACGGACATAGATAAAATAGCCGCTTTCGCCGCGGAAAAAAGCATAGATTTTGTCGTTGTAGCACCGGATGACCCGCTCGTTTTGGGTTTGGTGGACAGACTGAACGATTTGGGGATTCCTAGCTTCGGTCCGGACAAAAGAGCCGCAATAATAGAGGGCAGCAAGGTGTTTTCCAAGGAGCTGATGAGAACATACGGCATTCCTTCGGCAAAATACCGCGTATTTTCCGATGCGGACGCCGCAATCGACTATATCAAGGCGGAAGGCACCTACCCAACGGTCATAAAGGCGGACGGCTTGGCGCTTGGAAAGGGCGTCATAATAGCCGTCGATTTCGACGAAGCCGTCGCGGCGGTCAAGTCCATACTTAGCGACAAGGCTTTCGGCAAAAGCGGCGACCGCATTGTGGTGGAAGAGTTCTTAAGGGGACCGGAGGTGTCCGTTCTAAGCTTTACGGACGGCAAAACGGTTGTTCCTATGATTTCCTCCATGGACCACAAGCGCGCGGGCAACGGCGATACCGGGCTTAACACCGGCGGCATGGGTACAATCGCGCCCAATCCGTACTACACGGAGGACATAGCCGACCGCTGTATGCGTGAGATTTTCATGCCGACAATCGAAGCTATGAATAAGGAGGGCAGAACCTTTAAGGGCTGTCTTTACTTTGGGCTTATGCTGACGAATGACGGTCCTAAGGTCATAGAATACAATTGCCGCTTCGGCGACCCGGAGGCGCAGGTGGTGCTGGCTCTTCTCAAAACCGACTTGTTTGATATAATGCAGGCGGTGATTAGCGTCCGGCTTGCCGATATAAAAATAGAATATTCGGACGGGGCGGCGTGCTGCTTGTGCGTGACGTCCGGCGGTTATCCGGGGGCGTATAAAAAGGGCTTACCCATAGCGATAACGCCGGCAAACGGTACGGACGTGTTTTTCTGTCACGCCGGCACGGCATTAAAGAGTGGCAAGCTTGTGACCTCCGGCGGCAGAGTTTTGGGCGTGGTTTCCGTTGCGGACACTTTAAGGACTGCGGTTGCGAAGTCGTATAAATACGTGAAAAATGTGTCCTTTGAGGGCATGTACTACCGCGACGACATAGGCAAAAAAGCCTTGAAATTAAAAAAATAGGGTGTGCCCAATTCGCGGTGATAAAAGATTTTTTTAGCCGATAAGTCGTCGCCGCGGATTGTCCACACCCCAAAAATAACGATGCCTTATTTATAAGGTATTGAGAGGTAAAATAATGGTATACAGAGTTTACGCAGAGAAGAAAAAAGAATTTGCCAAAGAGGCGGCTTCGCTTTTCAAGGATTTGAAAGCCTTTTTGAAGATAGCTTCGCTCAAAAGCTTGCGCATCTTCAACCGCTATGACGCGGAGGGCGTATCGAAAGAGCTTTTCTTGTCGGCGGTGAAAACGGTTTTTGCAGAGCCGCAATTGGACGATATTTATTTTGAACTTCCCAATTTCTCCGGCGACACTAGGGTGTTCGCCTACGAGTATTTGCCGGGGCAGTTTGACCAACGCGCGGATTCGGCGGCGCAATGCGTACAGCTTATTTCAAAGGGCGAAAAACCGCTCATACGCGCGGCTACCGTGATAGCGGCGGAGGGCGCTTTAACCGAAGAAGAGGTTGACAAAATCAAAAAGTACGTCATAAACGCCGTAGAGTGCAGAGAAGCGTCTTTAAGCGTGCCGGCAACCTTAAAAACCGATTACCCCGTGCCGCCCGCGGTGAAGACGCTTACCGGCTTTACCGCGCTTGACAAGGACGGGCTTCTTAGCTTTATAAGGGAGTACGGGCTTGCCATGGACTTCGGCGACATTGAGGTATGTCAATCCTATTTTGCCAAAGAGGGGCGCGACCCGCACCTTACGGAAATACGGGTTTTGGATACCTACTGGTCCGACCATTGCCGTCACACCACCTTTCTGACGCACATAGAAAATGCCGTGTTCTCAAATAAAAGCGCGGAAAAAACCTATGAGCGTTATAAAAAAATCCGCGCCGAATTGGGCATTAAAAAGCCGGTTACCTTGATGGACATGGCTACGGCGGGCGCCAAATACTTAAAGCATAAGGGCATTTTGAAAAAGGTCGACGAGTCGGAGGAAATTAACGCTTGTACCGTTAAAATCAAGGTAGACGCGGACGGCAAGAAGCAAAATTGGTTGCTACTTTTTAAGAATGAAACCCACAATCACCCGACGGAAATCGAACCGTTCGGCGGAGCGGCGACCTGTATAGGCGGCGCTATCCGCGACCCGTTGTCCGGCAGAAGCTACGTATATCAGGCTATGCGTGTGACGGGAGCCGGCAACCCGTTGGTTCCGATTGAGGACACCCTAAAGGGCAAACTGCCTCAAAGAAAAATCGTAACCACCGCCGCCAACGGCTACAGCTCCTACGGCAACCAAATAGGTCTTGCCACCGGGTTGGTAGATGAAATTTATCACGACGGCTATGTGGCGAAGCGGTTGGAGATAGGCGCCGTTATAGGCGCCGCGCCGGCAAAAGCCGTAAGACGCGACGTACCCTCCGCCGGCGATAAGGTTATATTATTGGGCGGCAAGACGGGGCGCGACGGCTGCGGAGGCGCCACCGGTTCCTCAAAATCGCACAGCGTTTCGTCCATCGAAACCTGCGGCGCGGAGGTGCAAAAGGGCAACGCACCGGAGGAACGCAAGCTTCAACGGCTGTTCCGAAATCCCGCCGCGACGCTTCTTATCAAGCGTTGCAACGACTTCGGAGCGGGCGGCGTCGCCGTGGCGATAGGGGAGCTTGCCGACGGGTTGGAAATAAATCTTGACGCCGTTCCCAAAAAGTACGACGGACTGGACGGTACGGAGCTTGCCATAAGCGAATCACAGGAGCGCATGGCGGTTGTCGTCGCCGACGCCGACGTAAAGAGGTTTATAAGGTTGGCGAACGGCGAAAACCTAGAGGCGACCGTCGTCGCGGAAATAACCGAAGAACCGCGTCTTTCCATGTACTGGCGCGGCGATAAAATTGTAGACTTAAAAAGAGAGTTCTTGAACAGTAACGGCGCACCGAAAACCGCCGACATAAAAATAAAAAGCGCCAAAGCCGTGGAGAAGCAGTCGTTTGCGTCGCTTAAAGACGCGCTTTATACAATTGCGGACGATTTGAACTTTTGTTCCAAGCGCGGTCTTTCGGAGCGCTTCGACTCTACCATAGGCGCGGGAACGGTGCTTATGCCCTTTGGCGGAAGCCGCAGGTTGACGCCGGCGCAGGCAATGGTTGCAAAGCTCCCGGTGTTGGGCGCGGAAACCAAAACCTGTTCCGTCATGTCGTACGGGTTTGACCCGTTCGTGTCGGAAAAAAGTCCTTACCACGGGGCGTATATAGCAGTGGCGCACTCTCTTGCGAAGAGTATCGCCGCCGGAGCGTCGCTTAGAGAAATGTATCTCACGTTTCAGGAATACTTTGAAAGACCGGGTACGGACGCCTCCCGTTGGGGAAAGCCCGCCGCCGCGCTGTTGGGTGCACTGCAAGCACAGCTTGACTTCGGTGTCGCCGCTATCGGCGGAAAGGACTCCATGAGCGGCTCGTTCGAAAAATACGACGTCCCTCCGACGTTGGTTTCCTTTGCCGCGTCGGTTACCGACGTCAACCGCATAATCTCCCCGGAACTGAAAAAAGCTGGACATACCGTCGCGTTCATCGAATGCGAAACGGACGCGTACGGCGCGCCTAAAAGAGGTTCATTCTTAAAGGCGACGGCGGCAATTCAGCGCTTGATAGTCGAAGGAAGCGTGGTTTCCGCGTACGCTACGGGGGCGGGCGGCATACTAAACGCCGCGTTTAAAATGTGCTTAGGGAACCGCTTGGGGCTTAAGCTGTCCCCGGAGTTCTCCGACGTGGACGCCCTTGCCGCACGCAAATACGGCTCGTATATAGTGGAGCTTGCGGACGGAGTTTCGCCCGCCGGTCTGACGGTTTTAGGCGCGGTGATTAACTCGTACGAGATAAATCTAAACGGCGAAAGCGTTTCGCTTGCCGACATTGAGAGCGCGTACGAAAACAAATTAGAGAGCGTATTTCCGGTGAAAGCCGGAGAGGGCGGCGGCGTTGTCGAAAAAATAAATTTCTTGTCGAAAACCGCCGCAAAAGCCAAAATTTCCGTGCCGAAGCCGCGCGTTCTCATTCCGGTTTTTCCGGGTACCAATTGCGAATACGACTCCGCACGCGCCTTTGAAAAGGTCGGCGCAAGACCTCATATTTTCGTGGTGAAAAACCGCACCGCTAAGGATATAATTTCCTCTGCGGCGGAGTTTGTCAAGCTTGCGGACGCGTCGGAAATAATATTTATCCCCGGAGGCTTCTCCGCTGGCGACGAACCGGACGGTTCCGGCAAGTTCATAACGGCGTTTTTCAGAAACCCGAATATCAAGGACGCCGTGACGCGGTTTTTGGAAAACGACGGGCTTATGGGCGGCATTTGCAACGGCTTTCAGGCGCTCATTAAGCTGGGACTTGTGCCGTTCGGCAAAATAACCGATACCGACGACGCCTCACCGACGCTCACGTACAACACCATAGGTCGCCACCAATCCGCCCTTGTGCGCACGCGCATAGCCTCTAATAAGTCGCCGTGGTTTGCCGGGTGTGAGGTAGGCGACGTGTACACGGTGCCGATTTCGCACGGAGAGGGGCGGTTTGTCTGCTCCGACGCGCTCTTAAAACAACTTGCGGAAAACGGGCAAATCGCCACGCAGTACTGCGGGGAGGACGGCGTTCCGTCTATGGACATCGAGATAAATCCGAACGGCTCCGTACTGGCGGTGGAGGGCATAACTAGCCCCGACGGCAGAATTTTCGGCAAAATGGCGCACAGTGAGCGCGTCGGAAACAGCTTATATAAGAACGTACCCGGCAAGTACGAAAGCGGCATTTTCGAAAACGCCGTGAAGTATTTCGGGTAAGGGCAGTAGAAATATAGTGACCGATAGTGCCTTATTAATAAATGGCAGGGGCGTTAACGCTCAAAACAATTGCCACATGGGGTTCCCCTACGTGTCACCTTGAGCGGAGTTTCCTCAAGTCCCCCACCTGTTTAGTGGTTGAGTGGTTCCCCCACGTGTCACCTTGAGCGGAGTGCGTAAGCACGTAGTCGAAAGGTCCCCTAATGGGAGAGTAGTGCAAGGGACTCCGCCGAAACATTCAACCGGTATAACACCGGGCTACGGCAGACCTATAAAACACGCGTTTGTGCCACACAACGTAGAAATTTTAGAAAGACATGAGAGAGGTATTATGTCGCAATACACTTTGGGTATCATAGGCGGCGGAAACATGGCGGAAGCCGTGGTTACGGGCGTAATAAAATTTGTCCCTGCGGATAAAATAATAATAAGCGACGTCGACGCCGCCAAATTAACTAAATATTCCGATAAGGGGATTGCCGTGACCGTCGACAATAAGGAGGTTGCGCAAAATTCCGATTACGTGCTGTTTGCGGTTAAGCCGCAGTTCGCGCCGCCGGTGTTTGCGGAAATTTCCGGGCTTGTCGCGTCGCGCCGCGTAATATCCATAATGGCGGGCGTTAAAATCTCCGCTATCGAATCGGCGTTGCCGGGCGTGAAGGTGGCAAGAGTTATGCCCAACACCCCGTGCATGTTGGGAAAGGGCATGAGCGCGCTTTCCTTCGACGGCTACGGCAAGGCGGAAAAGGCTTTCGTGACGAAAATTTTCAAGTCGCTTGGCGAAGCGGTTGAGGTAGACGAGTCAAAAATGGACGCCGTGACCTCCGTTTCGGGAAGCGGTCCCGCCTACGTATACATGTTTATGCAGGCGATGACCGAAGGCGGTATGGAAGGGGGGCTTACCTACGCGGAAGCGCGTATGCTCGCCGCTCAAACCCTAATCGGCGGGGCGGAAATGGCAAAAACTTCCGATAATATCGGCGCGCTCATTGACGCGGTATGCTCAAAGGGCGGCACCACTATACAAGCCGTGGAACACTTCCGCGAAAACGACTTAATCGGCATCATTAAAAAGGGCATGGAAAAATGCCGCAACCGCTCGATAGAACTAGGCAAGCCAGTAGGCGGTGATAGCCAAACGCCGGGCAATAAACCGGACGCGGCTTCCGTGAAATCGACAGATAACGCACGGTCGGGCGAGGGCGGCAAGCCCGCAAAGGGAGATAATCCGGACGCGGCTTCCGTGAAACCGGTTAAAAAAAAAGCCGCTAAAAAACTAGTGACCGTCTACACGGACGGCGCGTGTTCCGGCAATCCCGGTGCAGGCGGCTACGGAGCCATACTCATTTATAACTCCGACGAACGCGCTATTTCCGGCGGCGAACGCCTTACCACCAACAACCGCATGGAGATGACCGCCGTTATCGCCGCGCTTAATCTGCTTAAGGAGCCCTGCAAGGTAAAAATTTACAGCGACTCCGCGTATGTCGTAAACGCCGTTTCGGAGGGCTGGGTTTTCGGTTGGCGTAGCTCCGGTTGGCGTACGGCGGGCGGAGAGGACGTGAAAAACAGAGACCTATGGGAAAAGCTTTTGGCGCTCCTGTCAACGCACGAAACGGAATTTTTAAAGGTTAAGGGACACTCCGACAACGAGTACAACAACCGTTGCGATGTTTTAGCCCGTAATGCCGCGAAAGCCGCCGCCGCGCCGGGTGCGTCCGATTAAAGCCGTTTAAAGTGTGCGGATTTTCGCTTTCGTGAAGTTCAAATTCAGCGTAGACTGTCACCTTGAGCGTAGTCGAAAGGTCCACTATCACGGAGCCGCGAAATTTTCCGTACACGGCGACAGCCCCCGCTTGAGAAAAAAGCCCCGCATTCATGCGGAAAACGCGCATATATATGTTGTAGGAGTTTAATAACACTAAAAAAATGTTAAGGAAAACGATTGTGATGTTAATATCAGTGATAACGCTTGCATTTGCGGGCGCGTATCTTGCCGCCAACAGCGACGGCATTGCTTTCGGCGGCGCGCAAGACGGCATGGTTTACTATTACCGTTCCGGCACCACCGTGTATACCGACGGTTCGGACATCGGCAAAAATTTGCTTTTCATGGCTCATATCGACGCGAAACGCTTCAAAGCCGACTATAAAAATCAATCCTTTTATGTCGTAACGGACGATAGCGGAAGATACGAGCTTAAGATTACGGAGTTGAGCGGGGGCGGTTCGGATAAGACCTATACCCAAATCGGTACGTTGGTAACGGGCGCGGACGGCGTCAAAAGCTTTGTTCCGGATACGGCGGATGAAACTATTTCCGCTTCCTTTGACGGCACGTATGTTAGGATAATTGTTAAGACCTCCGTCGGACATATAGACCACAAATTTACACCGCTTCCTTAAAATAAAAAAAATATGGCAAAACGTGGCATAAAGACTTGCATTTGCTTGATATGTGTGCTATTATATAAAAGCTTAGGTTAGGGTTTTTTGGGAGTGAGTCAGTCGACTCACTCTTTTAATTATGACAAGGCGAAAAACAGCGTTATTTTACGGCGCATAGACTTGGTTAAACTGAAAGAGGATTTACTTCCGACGTCGGTAAGGCTAGGGTATTGGCTTGTCGAAAGGCGAAAAACGGAGTTATTTACGGCATGGCGGACTTGGTTAAACTGAAAGAGGATTTAATTCCGACGGTGGAAGGCTTAGGATATGAGCTTGTCGACCTGTCGTATACGAAAATGTTTGGCGCCATGACCTTGACTTTGTATATATACAAGAACGGCGGCGTGGGGCTGGACGATTGCGAAGCCGTTCACAAAGCCGCCGATTTGAAGCTGGATGAGCTTGACCCGTTTGCGCAGGCGTACAATCTTAACGTATCCTCGTTGGGGTTGGATCGTCCGATAGTTACGGACGACGATTTCAGACGTAATGCGGGCGTCGAAATAGAAGTTTTTTTGAAGCTTCCGGTAAACAAGCTTACCGTGGTAAGTGGAGTGCTTGCCGGCTACGAAGAGGATTTTATCACCCTCACGCGTAAAAACGGCGATATGAAAATAGACAGAGAAAACATCTCGAAGGCGCGTCCGTTTATCAAGTGGTAGCGGCGGCAAAATAAAAACAAAACTGATTTTTTTTCGGGCGTAAATTCTTACGGGGCTTTGTCCGGATAAATATTTAATACAGATACTTGCATACGGTAAACTGCGAAATTGTCGGTTTGCCGCGGGGAGGACGCGATGATTAATAAAGAATTCTTTTCGGCGCTTAACGCGTTGGAAAGCGAAAAGAAAATTTCCAAAGAGCTGCTGCTCGAATCCTTAGAGGCGGGATTGGCTTCCGCTTATAAGAAGGAATACGGCGAAACCCGCGCGCTTGCCGTGCGGATTAACGAGGAAAAACAGTCCATAAAGGTCTATGTTTACCGTCAAGTGGTTCAAGATCAGCCGGATGACTACGACAAAGAGGTTTCTTTGGAGGAAGCCCGCGAAATTAAAGCCTCAATCAAGATCGGCGAGGTTCTGATTGAGGACGTAACGCCGAAAAACTTTTCGCGCATTGCCGCTCAAACCGCAAAACAAGTCATATTGCAACGCATAAACGACGCCAAAAGTAATATGATTTTAGCGGAGATGAGTGAGCGCGAGGGTGAACTGCTTACCGCCGTTATACGCCGCAAAGAGGGTTCCAACATATTTGTTGAGATGACCGGCAGTCAGATGGAGGGCATTATGATGGCTCAAGACCAAGTGCCTACCGAGACCTACAACACCGGCGACATCATAAAGGTGCTTATCAAGAAGGTGCGTAGCACCGGACGCGGTTCGCAGGTGGTCGTGTCTAGAAGCGCGGCGGGCTTTGTGCGCCGCCTCTTCGATATGGAAGTGCCGGAAATTCGCTCTGGGCTTGTCAGCGTCAGAAATATCGTCCGCGAAGCGGGCTACCGCACTAAAATAGCCGTGTTCGCCGAAGACCAAAACGTGGACGCGATAGGCTCGTGTATAGGTAACAAGGGCGTCCGCGTGAACGCCGTCGTCGCCATGCTGGGCGGCGAAAAAATCGACGTCATAGAATGGTGTAACGACCCGTTGGAGTATATCTCCCGCGCGCTTTCACCGGCAAAGGTTTTGATGGTTTCGATAACCGAGGACAGCAACACCGCAAAGGTGGTTGTGCCGGACGACAAGCTGTCGCTTGCAATAGGCAAGCAGGGGCAAAACGCAAGGCTTGCCGCAAAGCTTACCGGTTGGAAGATTGACGTGAAGTCGTATTCAAGCGTAATGCAATCCGCTCTTGAGGATTCCGAAGCCGGCGCAAGTCCGGAAGCCGAAGCCTTTGCAGATGCCGGAGCCGCGCCCGTCGCCGCACCCATCGTAGATGAGGAAACTCCCGCGACGGACGGCAACGAATAGTTTTCGCGGCGACGAATAACTACGGATAACCTTTCGCGGCAGGGCTGAAAACCGCGCCGGTCGCAGATAACAAAATCTCCGCGACGGACGGCAACGAATAGTTTTCGCGGCAACGAATAACTATGGATAGCCTTTCGCGGCGGGACTAAACTTAATTGCTATGGAAAAAAAAGTACCTTTACGCATGTGCGTGGCGTGCCGTCAAATGCTCCCTAAAACGGAGCTTGCCGTGAAAGTCGTCAAGTCGCAGGACGGAGAAATCCGCGTCGCGACGGGAAGAGCTCCGGGACGCGGCGCGTACGTTTGTAACAATCCGGCATGCTTGGAAAAAACGGTTAAAAAAAAGCTTTTTAATAAGCATTTTTCTTGCGAGGTTCCGAATGCCGTGTATGCGGAAATAACGGAACTAGCGGCGAAAGCCGTGGCGGAAAATAAAAATGCCGACGGCGGAACCAACCCGAAGGGCTAACGCTTACTTAAGGGCGGAGGTCGCGGCGAAAGGCGCTTACTTGAAAACAAGTTTGAAAAAGACTTAGCGTGACGGGGGTCACGGGGGCTTGCCCTCGGGCGTCGTGTGGGGAATTAATGCGGAGTTTACGACGCAGAAACCGCACGACTTAAGATAATCGGGATCCCCATATCGCTATTTCTCTTAAGAAAAACTTGAATACACCATTTGTGCGCTGAAAGGCGTATGGGGTAATAAAGATGTCGACAGAGGAACAAATCCGAAAAATTAAAGCTTATTTAGGGTTTGCCGTAAAGTCCCGGTCGATTGTGTGGGGCGCCGATAATATTTTGGCAAGAAAACGCTTCTATCCGTTGATTTTAGAGGACGAAACCTTTGACGGCAAAGCCGCGCGCGAAATCGCCGACTATGCCGGCGAGAGAATTCCCCTTCTCAAGGTGAGCGGACTTAACGCGCTTTTGAATAAAGAGGTTTGCAAGGTCGTCGCGATAACCGACAAAAATCTTGCGGAAATTATAAAAATTACTATAAACGCCGGGTCCGATTGAAGCGTCCCGACACGCAAAGCCGTAATAAGGGACGGTTGCGCGCGGACGCTTAAAAATTAGGAACCGCTAAATAAACCGGAGCACTTCCGGCGGGGTATGTTGATGAGTGAACAAAATGTTAATGTAAACGTAAGTGGCGACGCCAAGGACAAGTCCGACGGCGCGCGCGCTAACATCCAGTCATTGAACGGTCTGCAAAAAGATAAATTGCAGCCCGTTTTAGGCGAGCTTTCCCGTCTTAAGTCTAAGCTTATGGGCGTAAGCGGACAGTTGCGCGAAAAGCGCGCGGAGATTTTCTCTAAGACAGAGGAGGCGCGGATTAAGGAAGAGCAACGGCTTGCTAAGGAAAGGGAACTCCTTTCCCCGGAAAAGCTTGTGCAACCCCAAACGGGTGAGGAACCGGCGGCAACCGTTTCCGACACTCCCGATGAGGCGCATTCCTTTTCCGCGGCTACGGCGCGTCCCGACGTAACCGAAGCGCCGGCGGCAATTGCCGACGCAGCCGCTCCCGTTCCCGCACCCGCGAACGAGTCGGAGCCTCCTAAAAAGGAGCAGAAAAAGGAGATGCCGCAGGAGCAAAAAACAGCCCTTAAGTCGGAGCATAAGCCCGAACGGACTTCCGAACAAAAGCCGATTGCGCCCGCGCCCTCAAAGGCTGCCGCCCCTGCCGTCGCTAACGAAGCTCCGAAAGAAACGGCTCCCGCGGCGACAACTACGGAGGCTCCTAAGGAGGCACGCCGCGTCTATACACCTCCGCAAGAGCAGCCTAAAGAGGTGCGTCGCGTCTACACGCCGCCCGCCGAGGGCGACCGCTACCCGCGCCGCGAAAACGGAAACAGAGTTTATATACCCCCTGAAAATCAAGGGCGCTCCTCCTATCCGCCGCGTGACGGAAGCAGACCTTATACTCCCCGTACGGACGGCACAAGACCTCCCTATCAGCCCCGCAATCCGGACGGTACTCCGCGTACGCCTTATCCCCCGCGTACCGACGGAAGCAGACCCTTCGGACGCGCGCCGTTTTCACCTCCGCCGCCGCCCGTAATCCCTAAGGATACCAAAAAGACGCCGGTTAAAAAGCCGACTAATCCCGCCGACGATAAGAAATCGCCTAACAAGCGCGCGCTTATTAAAAAGGGCTTTATTGTGGACGCTTTTTCCTCTTCGGAGCTTGACGAGGACGGGGCCGTTCGCGTCAAAATGAGAAAGGCGCAAAAGAAAAACGAGTTTATACAGCCGCAAAACGTCCGTATAGAAACCGCCGTCATAACTACGGAAGCCGTTCCCATCAAGGTCTTGAGCGAAAAAATCGGCAAGACCGGCGCGGAAATCATAAAGAAACTATTCTTTTTGGGTATAGTAAAGACGATAAATGAGAATATTGATTTCGATACCGCCGATTTAATCGCCTCCGAATTGGGCGTAGTTTTGGAATACAAGCCGGAAAAAACGTTGGAGGACGCCTTAATTGAGTCCGATACCGACGTAGACGACGAGAGCGTACTGCTAACCAGACCGCCTATTGTCACCATAATGGGTCACGTCGACCACGGCAAAACCTCCCTTTTGGACTACATCAGACATGCAAACGTCGCGCTTGGCGAGGCGGGCGGCATAACACAACATATCGGCGCGTATACGGTGGTGCTTAACGACTCACCGATAACGTTTATCGACACTCCCGGTCACGAGGCGTTCACCGCAATGCGTGCAAGAGGCGCGCAGGTCACCGATATTTCCGTGCTTGTGGTGGCAGCGGACGACGGCATCATGCCGCAGACAATCGAGGCAATTAACCACTCTAAGTCCGCCGGCGTAGAAATCATCATCGCAATCAACAAAATAGACAAGAACGGCGCCATGCCGGAACGTATAATGCAACAGCTTACGGAGCATAACCTCATTCCCGAGGAGTGGGGCGGCAATGTACCCGTGGTTAAGGTTTCGGCAAAAACCGGCGAAGGCGTTCAAACCCTGTTGGAAAATATCCTTCTCGTGGCGGAGGTTCAAAACCTTAAGGCAAACCCGAACAGAGCCGCGAAGGGTACCATAATAGAGGCAAAGCTCGACAAGGGCAGAGGTCCGCTTGCCACGGTGTTGGTCAAAAACGGTACACTACGCATAGGTGACTACGTAGTAGCCGGCGTTTGCACCGGTAAAATCCGCGCCATGTTCGACGATAAGGGACGCTCCGTATCGGAAGCGGGACCGTCCGTCCCCGTGTCGGTCATAGGCTTTTCGGAGGTTCCCAACGCGGGCGACTCCATTTCCGCCGTCGCCGACGAGCGCTTTGCCAAACAGTTGGCGGAGGAACGCGTCCTAAAGGAACGCGCCCTAAACGATACCGTCGGTACGCCGTTTAGCTTGGACGACGCCTTCAGCAAGATTAAGTCCGGGCTTATAAAGGACCTCAACATAATTATTAAGGTTGACGGGCAAGGCTCTACGGACGCGCTGAAGCAATCTCTTGTAAGGCTTTCCAACGAGGAAGTGAAAATCAACGTAATTCACGTCGGCGTGGGCGCGGTCAACGAGTCCGACGTCATGCTTGCGGGGGTTGCGAAGGCAATTATCATTGCGTTTAACGTGCGTCCCGACGCCAACGCGCAGAGTATCGCAAAGCAAATGCAAATCGACATCCGTCAATACCGCGTTATATACGACGCTATCGACGACGTTAAAAAGGCCATTCACGGCATGCTTGCGCCTAAGTATAAGGAAACTGTTTTGGGCTCCGCAGAGGTGCGCGCAACATTTAAAATTACCGGCTCCGGTACAGTTGCAGGCTCCTATGTCACGGACGGCAAAATCGTGAGAAACGCCAAAATACGGGTTTTACGCGACAATGTGCTGATTTATGAGGGCGAAATCGCCAGCTTGAAGCGCTTGAAGGACGACGTTAAGGAAGTGCAAAAAGGCTATGAATGCGGTATTTCAATTAGCAATTTCAACGACATTAAAGAGGGCGACGTGTTTGAAGCCTTCCTCATGGAGCAAATAGACTTATAGAACAAGGTTTTACGGAGAAACATATATATGATGATTGAGCGCGTAAACGCCGAAATAAGAAAGCAAGTCGCCGTTATATTAAACGGCGGACTTAAGGACCCTCGTATTGCGGCGGCTATGGTGAATGTCACGGAAGCCTCAACTACGTCGGATTTGCGCGTGGCAAAAATTTATATCTCGTTTATCGGCGACGACGAGAAGGAAAACGACGAGATTTTGGCGCTTATCGGGCGCGCCGCGCCGGTCATAAGAAACGAGCTTAAAAAGAACATGCTCATACGCAATGTACCGGAGTTGCGTTTTTATAAGGATTCCTCCTCAAAATACGCCGCGAAAATTTCAAAGACGCTTCATTCTCTCAATATCCCCGCGGATACGTCGAAAAAAAACGACGCGAGTACATTGGGAAAAACCGATGCGGATACGGCGGAAATAACCAAAAGCGATGATAAAAACGCGGGAAAAAATGCTAATAAAGCGGGAAAAAACGCTAATAAAAACGCCGACGCGCAAACCGATAATGACTAACGAAAACAACTATCAAGCTTTATCAGCCGCTCTCAAAAATGCCGATTCAATCGGCATTTTTAGTCATGTAAGCCCGGACGGTGATACCATCGGAAGCGGTTTGGCGCTGTACGGCGCGTTGAAAGCCTTGGGCAAAACCGTGTTTATAGCGTGCGCCGACCCGATTCCGCAGAAGCTTTTGTTTTTGCCGGGCGCCGCCGCCGTCACTCAAAATCCGCCTAAAGCCGCAAAACCGCTTGATTTGGCAATCGCCGTAGATACCGCCTCTTATGAGCGTTTGGGCGTGTTCGGACATGATTTTTCAAGGGCTAAAAACACCGCCGTCATAGACCATCACAAGTCAAACCCGCGTTACGGTAAAATAAATATCGTTGTGGAGTGTGCCGCAACCGCAGAAATTATATACCGTATTTTAAAAGAAAACGCGCTTTTAAGCGACGACGCGGCGGCATGTCTTTTTGCCGGTATAGTCACGGACAGCGGCTGTTTTGCATTTTCCTCCGTTACGCCGGAAACGCATGCCATAGCCGCGGAGCTGATGAACGGCTTCAAATTTGACGCGGAAAATATCATTTATAACACCTACCGCGCCAAAAGTCTGCAGGTTTTTAAGCTGCGGAACGCCGTACTTTCCAAATGCAAATTCTATAATGACGGGCAGATTGCCGTCGTGAGTATCTTTCAATCCGATTTAAAGGACACCGGCGCCGGGGAGTCCGATACGGAGGGTATCGTCACCGACGGGATAAGCATTATCGGCGTAGAGGTGGCATTTTCTCTGACGGAAATGCCTAATAAGCAGTTTAAAGTGAGCATTCGCACCAAAAACTACGTTGACGCAAACGATTGCGCGGCGGCTTTCGGAGGCGGAGGGCATACCCGTGCGGCGGGTTGCAGGCTTAGCGGCAATTATTATGACATTGTGGACAAGCTCCTTAAGGTCGCACGCGACAGACTTTGATTTAAGGAAAATCCGATAGATTTTGAGCGAAGTTTATAAGGGGCGTAGGGCTATAACGGACTTTAATTTAAGGGAAGTTTATAGCGGACGCGGGGCTGTACAAAAACTTTTATTTAAGGAAAGCTTAAAAAAGTCGCGGGGTTGTAAGAGGACATGAACGGAATTTATAACGTAAATAAGCCGTCCGGCATGACGTCGAACGACGTTACCGTACGGATTCGCAAAATTTTGCGGAACGCTTGCACCGTGCCGGAACAAGCCTCTAAGCCGCTAAGGGTAGGGCATATGGGGACGCTGGACCCCCTTGCCGACGGCGTTCTCGTCGTGGGCGTGGGCACCGCCGCAAGACTGTTTCAGATTATGTCCGGTGAGTCTAAGACGTACCGCGCCGGCTTTGCCTTCGGAGTCGAAACCGACACTCTGGACGGTGAGGGGCGCGTAACCGCCTACGGAAGGGAACCGTCGGAAGGTGAAATTTTGTGCGCCGCCGAAAGGCTTAAGGAGTGCCGTTCACAAATTCCTCCGCGCTACTCAAGCTTAAAAATAAACGGTGAAAAGGCATATGATATGGCGCGCGCCGGCAAGGATTTTGAATTGGCATCCCGTCCCGTGGAAATTTTTCACGTCGACTTTTTAGGCAAAAGCGACCGCCTAAACCGCGCGGAGGGCGATACCAGAGCGGACGAGTATTTGTTTGACATAGCCTGCTCCGGCGGCACCTACATACGGAGTATCGCGCGTGATTTGGCTTATTCCATGGACACCGTGGGCTATATGTCCTCGCTTACGCGGTTGAGATGCGGCGGCTTTATGTTGGAAAATTCCGTCACATTGGAGCAAATTGCCGCTGATCCGCTAGCTCCGTTGATGCCGCTTTCCAACGCGCTTTCGAAGTATCCGCGGTTTATTATTCCGCCGTCCGACGAAAGGTGGGTTCTAAACGGAATTAAAAAGCAGTATGACGCGCTCCCTAACGGACTGTTCACCGTTTATGCGGCGTCGGGGCTAGTCGGTATGGCGGAAAATCAGGACGGCTTTTTAAGTTTCATCTTAAGATTTTAAGGTTGCGAAGCTTAAAATTCTGGAAATCGTATCAAAGGTTATCAAATCTCCCTACTTTTTTTCGGTGAAAAAGCCGTTAAAAACCGCTAAAAACCGCTAAAAAACCGTATGCGGACATGTCACCGTTAAAGGGCTTACCTCTCGCCGTAACGGACGAACGTGCTTGCTACAGCGGCGCAAAGGAAGCTTTTATAACGGCTAATCGGCTTGCTATAGCGGCGCAATTATGTCCGTTTATAGGCGGCGAAACTAAAAAAACAATATACTATTTGGATATTATGCGTACCGTTTTCTTTGAAAACAATTTTAAAAGCGGACTTGTGTTGGGTCTCGGATTTTTTGACGCGGTGCATTCGGGACACCGCGCGTTGCTTCGCGCCGTCACGGAATACGCAAAAAAACTGTCGGCGGCGTCCGGTGAAAAGATTCATGCGGCGGCGTTTACCTTTTCAAACAACATGACGGATTGCCGAAAATCCGGCGAAAAATTGATTTATACCTATCCGGAACGCTTGAAAATAATGCAGGAAATCGGCATAGATACCGTGGTTTACGCGGAGATGACGCCGGAATTTGCGGCGACGGACGGCATTGCCTTTTTAGATGCGCTTACGTCACGTTACGCCATCCACGCCGTGTTTGCGGGGGAGGATTACCGTTTCGGCGCCGGCGGACGCTGCGGAGCCGATACGCTGAAAAATTATTTTTTCCAAACCGGCACGGAAGTGAAAATAATAGATTTCGTCATGCGCACGGACGTAATTTCCGATAAAAACACAAGTGCAACGGGCAAAAACTGCGACGCCGATATACGCATGACGGTCAAAATTTCCGATAAAAACACAAATGCAACGGACAAAAACTCCGATGAAAACGTAGGCGCGGTGGCAAAAATCTCCGCTAAATACGCGGGTGCGGCGGCAAAAATCTCCGGCAAGAACGCGGGGGGCGGTGCGGCGGTCAAAATTTCTAGCTCGGAAATAAGAACCTTACTGGCGAACGGAAACATAGCCGAAGCCAACGTGCTGTTGGGCGCGCCGTATTTCATTTGCGGAGAGGTTGTACATTGCAAGGGACGGGGCGGAAGCTTAGGCTTTCCCACGGCAAACATAATTCCCGCCGCCGATAAACTGAAGCTAAAGGAAGGCGTCTACGCCACCGTTACGGAGGTCGACGGAAAACCGTATGTCTCCGTGACAAGTGCCGGCACACGTCCCACGTTTTCCGAATACGAATACGTGGCGGAAACCTTTATAGACGGTTTCAGCGGCGACCTGTACGGCAAACAAATAACCGTCCGATTTTTGGCGCGCTTGCGTGACGTTAGGCGCTTTCCGGAGAAAGAAGCCTTGCGGGAGCAGATTTTCCGCGATATCGCCGCCGCACATGCGGCATATGGCATGCGTATGGATATTTAGGGCTTGTTCTCAAGAAAAACCCGTAAAAAAATATTTTGTAATTTTGATGCGCACGCCGCGGCGTGTGCGGACAGTACAAATGCATAAATGCATTTGTACTGTTGACATTAGGGTGATTTCATATTAGAATATTAGCATTATGACAAATAAAAAAGAAATTTTTTTCGGACCGTCCGGAAACAGCCAAAGCTTTTACGGAGAGGGTAACACCGCCACTCTGCAAGCCCCGGCGTGGGTAAGCGCACGCGGGCTGAATGCCTTTGAATATTCCTTCGGACGCGGTATCAATATACATACCGCCGGCGCACGGGAGATAGGCGCGGAAATGCGCCGCTACGGCATAGAGCTTTCCGTGCATGCTCCGTATTTTATCAACTTCGCTTCCGACGACCCGGAAAAAGTGGAAAAATCCGTCGTTTATATCCTGCAGTCACTGCGGTTGCTAGGCGCCTTTAAAGGGCTGGACGTAGGCGCGGACGCTTCCGATAAAGAGGGAACCGACGGGGATAATACCTCCGGCGCAAATGCCGACGGCAATAAAACCAACGGCGTAGGCGTATCCGTTCCCGGCGGTTGCGGAGAGTTAAAAACAACTTCGCCGTTAACCGCTTCGTCTATAACGGAGGTAGAGAATGAACCGGCTTTATCCGGTCGTCCCGGACGCGTTATATTCCACGCCGGCAGCGACGGTAAGATGTTGCGTAAGGAGTCGTTTGCGCGCGCTTTGGACGGCTTGAGAATGCTCCTGTCCGTTAAAAACGACAGCCCCTACAAGTCTTATCTGCTTTGCCCGGAGGCAATGGGCAAAAGCGCACAGGTGGGCAGCGTGGACGAGGTAATAGAAATGTGCCGCCTAGACGCGTTGATGTATCCGTGCTTCGATTTCGGGCATATCAACTCGATTACGCAGGGCGGACTTAAAACAAAGGACGATTTTAAACGCGTTATAGACAAGACGGCGGCAGGTCTGGACGACGCGCGCGTCAGAAATATGCACATACATTTTTCTAAAATACAGTACGGCGCCAAAGGGGAGATAAGACATCTTACCTTTGCCGACGATATTTACGGTCCGGAGTTTTTACCGCTTGCGGAGGTGATTGCCGAATACCGGCTTACACCCGTAATTATTTCGGAATCCGATGGTACGCAGGCGGAGGACGCCGCGGCAATGAAGCGCATATACGAAAGCGTCGTGGGAAAAATAGGGAAGTAGCGGGAAAACCCGGCGTGCCGCAAGCTTTAGGGTGAACCGGTTAAAGCCCTCTACAGAAACAAAAATAAAGGGAAACCGGCGTTGCCGTAAAGCTTTAGGGTGTAAAATATTGGTATTTCTCTATTGCCAATGCCAAAGGGATACTTAATATTTTGGTTGGGCAAACGGTTGCGCATAATTCTATTGCAAACGCATTTAATGCGTTTGCCCTAACCGGAAGGAAATTTTATGAAAGACATACGGGCACGCAATAAGCAAACCATTATCGCCGCCGCAATCGGTATTGCGGTGAATATTTTGCTGTTCGCGCTTAAGGTTTATATAGGGCTTTCCGCAAACAGTATAAGCATTCTTTACGACGGAATAAACAATCTTCTCGATTGCTTTAGCTTCGGTATCGTCATTTTAAGCTTCGTTTTGATGAATAGAAAACCGACGGAAAAGCTTCCCTTTGGCTTCGGTCGAATGGAGTATATCGCCGGATTTTTTATGTCCGTAATTATACTCGTCACCGGAGGTATATTCGCATTTTCCGCCTTGGAGCGCATAGCCTTTCCATTCCTTTTGACGTTTACGTGGCTTAACTTCGGGCTGATTGCCTCAAGCGTGGTTGTAAAATTGGCGCTTGCCGTCTACTTCCGCCACGTGAATACGCGCGTAAATTCCGGCGTAATTAAGGGCGCGCAAATTGATAGCATTACCGACGCGGGGTTGACGCTCATGACGCTTATAGGGTTTAGCCTTACGCGTTACGCCGGTCTGCGCTTAGACGGCATAATCGGACTGGTGATAAGCGCCGCGGTCATAACGGAGGGCTTGAAGTTACTCGTCGGGAACGCCGCAAGCATATTGGGAAAACGTATTGATAAGGCTACGGAAGAGGGTATATTGGCTATCGTGGCGCGCTACGGCGTAATCAAGGAGGCGCGCTCGGTTAAGCTGCACGACTACGGCGCCGGCAGAGAGGAAATTGTTTTAGAACTGCTCTTTACAAGCGGCAATGATTTTGATATAATTAATAAGGTTATAGACGGTATCGTGCGTGAGGCGGAGGCTAAGTACGGAAAACCGCTTAAAATCTGCGTGATGCCCGATACCGATACCGCCGAAAATGAAATCGTAGGAAACGACGAGGGATAACATTTTTGGGAGTTATGCGCGCGAACAGTTGGGGGATAAACTTTTCGTAAGTCGGGCGTGGAAACGTATAACCGTTTTGTAAATTAGGCACAGAAACGTATAACCGTTTTATAATAGTTAGGCACGCGAACGGTTGCAAACCTCATAACCGCACGTGTTTTTACACGGAGGAGAATTTTTTATGACGAAAAAAAAGCGCAATGCGCCGCTGTCGGAAGCGGAACAAATCAATCTCATTTTGCAAAAACAGCAAAAGGAGGAAGCCGCCCGAGTGGTTCTGACTACGGAGGAAAAACACGCCGTTCGCGTCAAGCGCACTAAAAAAGCGCTCAAGAGAACCGCCGTGGTGTTGGTGACGGTAATCTGCGTTATCGCCCTTTTAACGGGGGTGTCCGCGCTTACTAACAACGCCAATATGAAGCTTGCAAAAAGCTTTCAAGCCGTGAAAAAGGCGGACGCGCTCACGCCGTTTACCGACCCGGAAACGGGGAATACGACCTTTGAAACCGATCGGGAGTTTACCGTTTTGCAGCTTACGGACGTACATATAGGCGGCGGCTTTATGAGCTATAAAAAGGACTCCTCTGCCATGAACGCCGTTGCCGCGCTGATTACGGAGGTTAAGCCCGACCTTGTTATCGTTACCGGCGACATGGTTTATCCCGTGCCGTTCTTCTCCGGAAGCCTTAACAATATGATTCCGTCAAGGCTGTTCGCGCAGACTATGGAAAGCTTGGGCGCCTATTGGACGGTGGCGTACGGAAACCACGATACGGAGGCTTACAGCTACTATTCGCGTGAGGAATTGTCGGATTATTACTCCTCCGACGAACTTAAATATTGTCTCTTCGAAACAGGTCCCGACGACGTTGACGGCTACGGAAACCAAATTATCAACGTGCAAAATTCCGCAAAGGTGATCACGCAGTCGATAGTTGTTTTCGACTCGCACGCCTATACGAAAGGCTTTTATCAGGACTACGACAACATTCATCCCAATCAAATCGAATGGTACGAAAGGGAAATTATCCGCTTGAATGGCATAAATAAATCGTCAAGAGGCGCAGATGAAAACAGTATGATTAAGTCGCTGGCGTTCTTCCACATACCTCTCGTGGAGGTCAAAGACGCGTGGTTTGAGCGTACCGCGAACGGCGATAAGGATACGGCTAACGTCAAAAAAATATACGGCGTTGCAGGGGAAAGCGGCAACGTCGTTTACTGCGGTATCGGTGAGGACGAGTTGTTTGAAACTATGCTTAGGTTGGGGAGTACGCAAGGCGTGTTCTCCGGTCACGACCACCTTAACAACTTCTCAATCGACTATAACGGCGGCTCCGGAGATAAGTATATCAGGCTTACATACGGCATGAGCATCGACTATCTGGCGTATGTCGGCATAGCTAAGAAAACCGCTCAACGCGGCGGTACCGTTATCACAACGCTGCCGGACGGCTCCTTCGATTGCTACGGCTTGCGCTACGTCGATATGGAAAGGATTGATTAAACGGGGTGTAGGAAAGTCGTCACGGCGTATTTGTCCACACCCTTAGTCGGTGAAATTTGAAACCTCTTATTAAACTTTGAAACGCGATTGCCGTAGAAAAAACTATTCGGCAACCGCGTTTTTTAGTTCGGGTAAAATCAGTTTTTTGCCACTTTTTGCCGCGCCGCTATCGAAAAAAAACCGGCTTATTGCCGCGCCGCTATCTGTCGCGAATGAACTCTTCGGGGTCAAAAGCCGCGTAAACGCTTACGCGTGTGCCGCGCAAAACGGTCTCCTCTCCGCTTTGAAAATCGTCGATTAGAGAGGGGATAATTTCAAATTCTACGGAAGCGTTGTCCGGGAAAACGTAAACCTCAACCTCGGCGCGTCCTGTGAAACCCTCTATGTGTCCGACGGGTGTGCGAGTTTCGTAGACAGTTACGGAGGGGCGCGCGGAGCAGGGTAAGTGAAGATTGTTGTAGCGGGCTAGGGCAGAGGAGCGCGCAACGGAGGGTAAGGGGCAAATACCGCTGAGGTTTGTTAAGGAGCGTGCGGCAGAGGGTGGGGGAAGATTGTTGTAGCGGGCTAGGGCAGAACAGGAAAATCTTGCGCATGCGGGCAGTTGCGTTGCAATCGGGTACGCCGCCGTGTTCAGCGAATTCACCGAAACGTGCTTGTCTATTCTGAAAACGTCGTACGCGGCATAGGCCTTTGCGTCAAACCGTATGCGCGCGGTTCTGTCCGTATAATCGGCGGAGGCGTTGGTCAAAATTTCTGAAAATACCGCCGAATTGGTTTCGGGCATGCCGCTTTCGGAAAAAATTTCTTTTTGGCGGTACTTCTCCGGAACGGAGTCGGGTGCAAGCGCAAGCGTTCCAAATTTTAGAAGCGCGAACTTGTCGATATAGCATTCGCGAATTCCGTCCGGACGAACAAACGCTTCCGGGTATGTCAAGGCGCCGTCGTGCATGCTTTTGAACAGTTCCCGCACCGCGGAGGTCGCGTAACTCCCACCGGACTCCGCTGCGGCAAGCGTGCTTTCCTTGCTTCCGGTCGCGTTACCGTGCCAAATAATCGCGGAAAATGCAGAGGTGTACGCGCATGACCACGCGTCCGAATTGCTGTTTTCCGTGCCTACCGTGCCGGTTTTTGCGGCGACGTCGTAGGGCAGTGCCGACAACGCTTTTGCCGTGCCGCGCTTAACCGCGTCCTTCAACATGTCCGTTAAAATATAGGCGTTTTCCGCGCTCATCGCGGTTTGTCCCGCCGTGTCCTTGGCATATATCAGCTTGCCGCCGCGTACTATCTCCGAAATGAAGGTGGGTCGCAAAAAGTTGCCGCCGCGCGCCAACATCACGTAACCGCCTAAAAGCTCCGTCGGTGAAGTGCCGTTTGCCGTCGCGCCCAAAGCTAAGGCTAAGCTTTTATCGCCGTCCGATATGCGTATTTCAATTCTGCGCAGAAACGCCGCCGCCGCATCAGTACCCGTCGCGCTTAAAAATTTTACCGCCGGCACATTCATGGATTTGGCAATTGATTCGCGCGCGGTCGTCATGCCGTAGTAAACGTCGCGGAAATTTTTAGGGTTGAAGCCGCCAAAATCCGTGCGTACGTCTACGACGGGGGTCGCCGCATTTATAATTCCCCGCTCAAGCGCCGGCGCGTATACCGAAAACGGCTTGAGCGCGGAGCCGGCTTGACGGCGCATCTCGGCGGCACCGAAAACATCGGAGTAAAACGCCGTTATGCCGGCGGTTCGGTTGTCCGCCGTAATGCCCAAAACGGACGGCGCTATTTGCCCGTCGTTCACAAGATGAAGCCCGTCGCGCGTCAAAACCTCGTATAAAGCCGCCTGCGAACTAGACGACATGTAGGTGTAAATTTTAAACCCGCCGTTTAAAAGCTCGCTTTTTGAAAGTCCGGTGAGTGCGCGCGCTTCGGCAAGCACCGCCGAAGCGTACGGAGAATATATTTCATTTTCGTCTGTGTCGGAGGAGGGGGCAAGTATGAGTTTTTCCGCCGTGAACGCGTTTTTCTCGCTTTCGCTTATATAGCCCTGCTCGTACATCAACCGTAGTACGAGATTGCGCCGCTCGGTCGAATTCTGCACCGATGCAAGCGGCGAATAGGTGGCCGGACTTTTTACCGTGCCCGCAAGCACCGCGCACTCCGAAATGCTCATCTCCGCAATGTCCTTGCCGAAAAAGGCGCGCGCCGCACTTTTGGCGCCGTATTTGCCCTTACCAAAGTAGGCGGCGTTTAAATACATCGTAAGTATTTCTTCCTTTTTGAAGTTTTTTTCCAATTCACGGGCAAGCTTTATTTCTTTCAGCTTGCGGTTTATTGTGCGCTCTCCGCTTAAGTGAGTATTTTTAATCAACTGTTGGGATATTGTCGACGCGCCCTCCTTTAAGTGCTTTGCCTTTAGGTTCTTTAACGATGCGCCGATAATGCGTTTTACGTCGTAACCCTTGTGCCGGTAAAACCGCTTGTCTTCCGTGGCGATAAAAGCGTTTTTTAAGGGTTCGGTTAATTCGTCGACGGACATAAGGACGTTTGACGGATTGTAAAGCTCGCCGCCGTCCGCGTCGTAAATTACGGAGGCGCTTCCGTACGCCGGCAACAATGCTTTATCTAGAGAAACCGCGCTTACCGTCGCCGCCGCATATAGCGCGCCGAATGTCGCGAATGCCGTAGCCAATATGAAAACTATCAGCAGGGGGAGGGTGACGGCATAGTAGAATCGTTTCCGCTTGCGCTTAACCGGAAAGTTTCCGTCCTTGCCGGAGAAAATAGCTTCGTCAAGACCGCCGCGCGAAAGTGTTTTTTTACCGTGCCGGCTATGTCCGGTTGATTTGCCGCCTGCATTTGAGGAATACGGAACGGACGGACGATGGTTGTCCGGTTTTTTAGCCTTGCTATCCATAGTGTCGTATTTTTTAAGTTTATATCTCTTCATAATTTTGTTTCCTCTTCACCGTAGGCTTTTGGGCATAGCGTTTTATACAATCCGATTATTTAGGTGTTGAGCGCACCTCCATGCGGAACATCGGTTTGCAAGGCTTAAGTTTAAGCCGATTGTTTTGTTGGCAGCGTAGACGGCAAAAAGACGCGTGCATGGCAGGGTATTATTTATATAATCCAACTGTGTTTTACCGTCGCTTTTAGTGTTTTTTAACGGAACCTTATTATACCGATATTCTTTATGACACCGGCAAATGAGTTATTTTTCCTAGTACTCGTTTGTTACAGCTTTATGCGCGTTGCATGGGGGAGGGATGCGCAAATGTCAAAAGCAGGGGAGTAATAAGGGCGAATTTCTAAATATCCGTATTTAGAAGGATTTAATATGCTAAAAGGCAAAAAATCTATTATTCTTATAGATTTTTCAAGGAGAAGTATTCTTGTTTTGATGTTATTTAATAATACTTTTCCAAAAACACCTCAAAACGAGAATACTTTCTTTTGCAAAAGCTCTTAAAATCAAGTGTTTCTAAGGATTTTTCCTTAAAATCAAGCTTGAAATAAGGATTTCATGAGAATTCGACATGATTTTTTAGGGAACCTTTACCGAAATATAATTTAAGCCGGAATAAGGTTGCATAAAGCGTGGATTGTATCAAAACACGGCGGTTTAATAAGATAACAAGCGTGAAAAAGCGATGACAAACGGGAAAAAACTAAAATAAAAAACAAAGGGCAATAAAAAAAATAAGAACACGGCTATGGTAAATAATGGAATGCATAACGATAATAGCGGCGGCAACGAAAGCGATAAGGCAACGGGAGCGCAAAAATAGGGGAAATTGGAGCTAAAATATGCAAGACTTTGCAAAAGAAGCTTCACGGACTTGTCTTTAAGACGTTTTTCATATATAATGATTAAATATATGAAAGGTAAATACAAAATCGTGACGTTCGGTTGCCAAATGAACGTGCATGAGTCGGAAAAAGCGGCGGGCTTATTGGAAGAAATGGGTTATGCGCCGACAGAAAGCGCGGAGGATGCGGACGTCGTGCTGTTTAATACTTGCTGTATCCGCGACACCGCCGAAAAACGCGCGTTTGGCAATATCGGCGCACTTAAAAGCTTGAAGCGATCGCGCTCCGGAATGCTCATCATCGTTTTGGGTTGCATGACTGAACAGGACGGCTATACCGAACTGTTTAAAAGCAAATATCCCTTTGTCGACATCGTTTTGGGGACGAGAAATTTATCGGTTTTACGTGCCAAAATAGAAGAAAAAGTGCGCGCGGGTAAACGGGTTTTTGATACCGCAGTGCCGGAGAACTTTTTGGAAGCCGACGAAAATACTCCCGTTACGAGAACGAGTTACCCGAATGCATGGCTGAATATAATGTACGGTTGCAATAATTTTTGTAGCTACTGTATAGTGCCGTATGTGCGCGGACGCGAGGTGAGCCGCGATATTGAAAGCATTTTAAGCGAGGCGCGCGAAGTCGTTGCGGCGGGCTACAAGGAAATTACACTGCTTGGGCAAAACGTCAACTCTTACAACGGAAACGGCGTCAATTTTGCCGAATTACTGCAAAAAATCGACCAAATAGAAGGGAAATTCCGCATACGGTTTATGACCTCGCACCCTAAGGATTTTAATGAGGAAATAGCCGCGGTAATGGCGGCTTCCTCCAAAATTTGTAACGGAATTCATTTGCCCGTTCAAGCTGGAAGCAACGCCGTTCTTAAATCCATGAACCGCCGCTATACGCGCGAAAAATATCTTTCACTAGTCGATATGATGCGCGAAAAATTGGGGGAGGGCGTGGGGATAACCACCGATATAATGGTGGGCTTTCCCGGCGAAACCGACGCGGATTTCAACGATACTATGGAGTTGGTGCGTACCGTGCGGTTTTCAAACGCGTTTACTTTCATATATTCGCCGCGCAAGGGTACGCCCGCCGCATCCATGCCGCAGATACCCTATGAGGTAAAGCGCGCAAGAATAGGCGAACTCATAAAATTGCAGAACGCGATAACCAAAGAACTGAGCGACGCGTATATGGGAAAAATTGAAGAAATACTGATAGAAGACCTGAGTGCAAAATACGACGGCTCCGTTTGCGGACGCACCGAAAGTGGACGCTTGGTGACCGTTAAAGGCGAAAAGGATTTGATTGGAAGCTTTAAAACGGTGGAAATAACCGCCTCAAAATCCGCTTCGCTTTTCGGCGAAATTCTTCTCTAACGGCACAAAACAATGAAAAACGTCGCATTCGTTGATTAAATAACACGAAATACAAAGGAAACGCAAAACACATGGAAATAATAAGAGAAAAACTCGTGCCTATGATGCGGCAATATTTTAAGATTAAGGATGCGTATCCCGATGCCATTTTGCTTTACCGCTTGGGCGACTTTTACGAGATGTTTTTTGACGACGCGGTAACCGCTTCAAGGATATTGGATTTGACGCTGACCGCCAGGGATTGCGGTCTTTCGGAGCGTGCGCCCATGTGCGGAGTTCCTTATCACGCCGTCGAAACATATATCAAAAAGCTTATCGAAGCCGGCTTTAAGGCGGCGGTTTGCGAACAGCTTACCGACCCGAAAGAAAGCAAGGGAATGATTGAACGCGATGTCGTACGGGTGATTACGCCCGGCACCGTAATGGAAGACGGCATACTCGACGAGAAAAAAAATAACTACATAGCCGCCGTATTCTTGACGGAAAAGGGTTGCGGCGCGGCATGGGCGGACATATCTACCGGCGAATTTTATTTGACGGAAAACACCGCCGATGATAGGAACTTATCTCTTATTGAAGATATTTTAACGGGTATTTCGCCGGCGGAAATCATTTCAAACGACGTATTTGCCGTGGAAGCCGCGTCCATGAACTCATTTAAGGCGGGGCGGTTATCTAAGCCGGAGGCGTATCAAGCCTCGGCTTTTTTACTGGAAAACGCCGAAAAACGAATTTTGACACAGCTAGGCGCCGCCACCTTAGATGCCTTCGGCTTTGTCGGCAAAAGGTTTGCCATAGCCGCGGCGGGTGCACTGGTCGACTATCTTTTAAAGACGCAGAAGCGCTCTTTGGCACACATCTCCGCAATGAAATACACCGCGAATGAAACGTGTATGGTGCTTGACGGCAACACGCGCCGGAATCTTGAGCTTACTGAAACTATGCGCGACCGCAAACGCTCCGGCTCTCTTTTGGGCGTGCTTGACAAGACAAAAACTGCCGCCGGCGCGCGTACGTTGCGCAAATGGCTGGAGCAACCATTGCAGGATTGCCGCGAAATAAACGCACGTTTGGACGCCGTTGGGGAACTTGTTTCAGATGTGCGATTGCGTGCCGACGTGGGCGAAGGCTTGTCGGGAGTCCGCGACTTGGAGCGGCTTGCAGGACGGATTGCGTTCGGGTCACTAAATCCGAAGGACTGTTTGGCGATTTTAGATACGCTTACCGCCGTGCCGGAACTGAAAAAAACTCTGCGCGGGGCAAAATCCGCGGAATTAAAGGCGTTGAACTCCAAAATAATTCCGTCGGAGGAAACGCGCGTACTGCTCTCAAGCGCGATAGACCCGAATGCGCCCGCACTCATCAAGGACGGAGGATTTATAAGAACGGGCTTTCTAAAGGAGCTTGACGATTATAAAAACGCGCGCTCGATGGGCAAGGAGTGGCTGGCAAACCTTGAGGCAAATGAACGAGAAGCGACCGGTATCCGCACCTTAAAAATAAGCTACAATCATGTTTTTGGTTATTATATAGAAGTCTCCAAATCGTTTATGGGTTTGGTGCCGTATAGGTATCAGAGAAAACAAACGCTGTCAAACGGCGAACGCTATATAACCGCCGAACTCAAGGAAATAGAAGAAAAAATATTGGGAGCGGAGGAAAGCGCGCTTAAACTGGAACTGCGGATATTCGCGGAAATAAAAGAAAAACTTACGGAGCGCATATCCGAATTTCAAAGTACCGCAAGAGCGCTTGGCGCGACGGACGCGTTGCGTTCGCTTGCGGAAACCGCTTATACGCGCAAGTACGTGCGCCCGAATATAAACCCTAAAATAAGCGGGATAGCGATTTTGGAGGGCAGGCACCCTGTAGTGGAAGCGCAAGGTTCCGTTGCGTCGTACGTTCCGAATGATACCGATTTAAGCTTAGAAACGCGAACAATGGTGATTACCGGTCCGAATATGGCTGGTAAAAGCACGTATATGCGGCAAGTAGCGCTTATCGTCCTCATGGCGCACATAGGAAGTTTTGTCCCGGCAGGGTCTGCGGACATCTCTTTAACGGACCGTATTTTTACGCGCATAGGCGCAAGCGACGACTTAACCGGCGGTCAAAGTACCTTTATGGTGGAAATGGTTGAGGTCGCTACGATTTTAAACAACGCCACCGACAAAAGCTTGTTGATACTTGACGAGATAGGGCGGGGGACATCGACGATAGACGGATTGAGCATAGCGTGGGCAGTCATGGAAGGTATTTCTAAGACGCTCAAGGCAAAGACGCTGTTCGCGACGCACTTCCACGATTTGACGGAGCTTGAAAGCGTATTGGACGGTGTAAAAAATTACCGCATATTGGTAAAAGAGATAGACGACTCGGTGGTGTTCCTTCACAAAATCGTTCGCGGAGGCGCAAACAAAAGCTACGGCGTAGAGGTTGCTTCGCTTGCCGGCGTACCCAAAGAGGTGGTTGCGCGCGCAAAGGAAATAATGGCGGAGCTTGAAAGAAGCAGCAAGTTCCGCGACACCAACGAAATCATGTTGAAAGCGGCAAAACAAATGAAAACAAAGCAGGTAAGCCTTTTTGACGAAACCATAGATACGGCATCAAGCGAAGTCATGGCGATTTTAAAGGATGTAAACCCGGATACGCTTACGCCTATTCAGGCTTTGACTATTCTTTCAGACCTTGCGCAGCGCGCAAAAAGTAAACCGAATTAAATCGGCAATATCATCTGTGTTTAAGGAAGTTTACGGCTTTTATCGGATTTTAGCGACGAAACCAAAGGATTTACTTAAAAATAGAGGGGCATTAATAAGAAGAGTATTCTTGTTTTGAAGTGTTTAAATGCTAGTCACACAAAAATACCTAAAAACGAGAATACTTGAAATCTTAAAACGGAGATAATTTCTGTATGAACAAGAAAGATACCTTAAATAACGGCGGTAAAACTCGCATAATAATCATACGCTACGGAGAGGTGTTCTTAAAAGGCAACAACAAGGATTTCTTTTTATCACTTTTGGTTAAGAATATCAAGTCCGCGCTGAAAGAATTTGATTATGTATTCCATAAGCTACAAGCCCGCTACCTTATTTCCGATTATGCCGACGACGCCGAAACCGAAATACTTTACCGGCTTAAAAAGGTTTTCGGCATTTATTCGCTTTCGACGGGCTACGCGGTCAAAACCGATATGGACTTAATCCGCGAAACGGCGTTAAGCTTGGCTCCCGACATAGGGTCGTTTAGAGTAACCGTAAACCGTGTCGATAGCACCGTGAAACAACGTTCCACGGACATTGCGGCGGACATCGGCGGCTTCGTTTTCTCAAATAAAAGCGGCTTGAGCGTGGACCTTTTTAATTTTGATACCGAAATTAACGTCGATATTCGCGAAAACGGCACGACATTGGTATTTATCGGACGTATATTGGCGCAAGGCGGCTTGCCCGTGGGAAGCTCCGGAAACGGTTTGCTAATGCTGTCCGGAGGTATCGACAGCCCCGTTGCCGGTTATATGATGGCAAAACGCGGCATGAGAATTTGTGCTGTTCACTTCCACAGCGCGCCGTATACCAGCGAACAAGCAAAGGAAAAGGTCGTGGATTTGGCGAAAATTGTGTCGCAGTATGCGGGACATATACGGCTTTACGTGGTTCCGTTCACGGAAATTCAGCTAGCAATACACGAAAAATGCCCGTCCGAATTTATGATTACCATAATGCGGCGCTTTATGATGAGAATTTCCGAACGGCTGGCGCGTGAAAGCGACTGCGGGGCGATTATAACCGGCGAAAGCTTGGGGCAAGTCGCCAGTCAAACGCTACAAAGCATAAACTGCACGAATACCGTCGCGCAAATACCCGTTTTGCGACCGCTTATAGGCTTCGATAAAAGCGAAATTATCGACGTTGCCCGCCGCATAGGTAGTTTCGAAACAAGCATTCTTCCGTATGAGGATTGCTGTACGATTTTCCTGCCCAAAAGCCCGGCGACAAAACCTAAGCTTGAGGTCGTTGAGCGCGCGGAGCTTGCAATACAAAACGCCGCCGAATTAATAGAAGCCGCCGTCACCGGTGTGGAAATTATAAAGATATAAGCTTTTTCACCCTACAAGTAAGTACAACGTTGCAAAGCAAGTGCGCGGCAAGGGAATAATCATTTTAATTTTTAGGGCTTTAAGGGCTTTATCGGCTTTCTTCCGCAATTCTGCTTTCTTCCGCCATGCGGCAACAAAAATATAATAACCAATGCGAAGGTTAAGAAAAAAATCCCGTATTTGACCGGCTTTTTATAATAAACCGTTTTTGCCGGACAAATCAAACTTAAAGCGTTCGTTCACGAACTTAGGGTGGTTCGCGGACTTAATAGATTTTTTCTGTTTGAATTTTTCCTTTTATAATTAAAAGCAAGTTTGTTGAGTAAATCAAACTTAAAGCGTTCACTTCATACTTAATAAGTTCTCTGCATAATAAGTTTCAGCAAATCCATAACCATAAAAACCATAAGGCCGTCCAATTATTCGTATTCCCCTTATTTTTCGGCACTATCTATTCGCAAAACATAGATTTTGCGAATAGATGTTCGCTTTTTACCAAGTCCGAATTTTCACGCCAAATTTTTTAAACCACACTCCCCTAACCATTTTTATCGTCCCCAATTTTTTTATAATCTGGCATATCGACACTATTCCGCACTTCGTTACGTATCTGTTCCATGTCGTTTTCCACCTCCAAGAGCCGCCACGGAATATGCTAAAATTCCCGACACGATCTATTTTCCCATTGTTTTAAATGTCATGAGTATAAGACGAACCCTATCTCAAAGATACTTTTTATAATCAATCACGCCGTAAAGAATACGCATAACATTCACCCGCTCATTACTCTCATCAACAGTATAAAACGCTAAGTATTTTTCTATCACCAACATGCGATATTTGGGGTCTATACGACATTCGACACCCGAAAAAGGAAATTGCTTTAAATGATTCAAAGTCGATTCTATTTTATCAACTATGTCAAAAGCCGCTTTCGGGTTTTTGAGTTCATGAACAATATAAAGCGAAATCGACGTTAAATCATTTAAGGCTTCGGGAGATAACAACAACTCATAATTGTTCATTCTTTATTTTCTCCCGTAGCAGATCAAATGCAACATCGGAAGAAATCATTTTGGCACCGCTAGAAATACTTTCTTCCGCTTCTTGCAGTTTACGACGAATTTCAATCAATGCGAAATCGCGTTCGTACGCCTCCATGCTCATTATTACCATGGCGCCGTATCCGTTTCGGGTAACGAAGACCGGTTCGGTTGCAGATTTTACCTTTTCATAAATTCCGTTGGTATCTTTTAGGTCCCTTATAGGCACTATTTGCGGCATAATTAAAGCCCTCCCCTTTTAGTGTGTCTTTATAATACCACACTTATTATTGCATGTCAATATCCGTTACCGAAAAATAAACCCGCATAAGAGGTTGCGCGCATGTTGTCAATACAAATTTTAAACCGGAAGGGATAAAATTTCGCGGAGATAAAATATTTTCTTAGCCGGCAAGTTATCAACGCGGGCTGTACACACCCACCGGTTGTTGGCGTTTTGAAATATGGCAAAGTCCGCCGCAACTTATCCTGCGACGGACTTTCGAGCATTATACCGTATCTATTACTCCGCTTTATACCCCTCTTCTCCGTCATTGCGGCGACTTTCGATCATGCCACATCTATTACGGATGTGGACAATTATGCGCCGGCGGTTACAGTTTGAATGGGGGCGCCGCCTCTTTACACGCCGCTTATGTTGGGTGCAAACTTAACCAATACCATGTTGCCGTTTCCGATACCGAAAAATTCGTAATAATCAATTGCGCCGGCGGTTGCAGTTTGAATGGGGGCGCCGACGGGAAATAAAAATTTTCCTCCGGCAAAGTTAAGCGTGTAACCGCCCGTAGCGTCTTGCTGAACTAGTAGCTTAAGGGTTACGCCGGCGGTTTCCGAACCGTCCGACACATAAATCGTCTTATTTTGGTTGAGCGGCATGAGGATATTGTGTCTAGACCATTGCGAATGCCAGAAAAACATATCGGATGTCTGCTCTATGACTTGCATTGAATTGTTTCTGTTATAGGCTTCGTTGAGCGCATAGGAGGACGCGGCGGAGTTGCGGTCGGATACCGCAAAGTCGTTTTGTAAAATCGTATAGCCGTATCCCTCTTCGTTCGCGATGTGGTATGACGGGTTCATGAGCATAAAAATTCCCCCTTTCATTACCAATTGATAGACGTTTCCGGCTACTACCCAACCGCGTTCGGGAGCCGCGGACGACATGCCGTCGCCGTAGATACTGGGAAAATATATCGGACGTGTGCCCAATCCGTTTATTTCTAGAGTGGTTTCTCCCGAAGCGCCGGCAAACGTGGCTTGAACATATATCGGAACCTCTTCAATATTGCCGTATTCGATTATATCGGAGACGGTAATTTTCCGCGCGGTTGCGGTGCTGTCGGTGTCTTCAACATACAATCTCAAGGAAGCGTCCATCTTGCGAAAAGCCGTCCACGGTTCGGAATTGTCGGCTTTTCCGCGGCGCTTAAGCGAATACCGCCCGGTCGTTACCGTTTGTGTAACGTCGTTGCCGCTCCTAGTTATTTGCACGTAACCGGTGTCTTGCATTATTCTGTCGCTCGTTTCGCTGTTCACGGTAAGCTGATACGGCGCGTTGACGACAAGCTTATACCGCCCCGCTTTTACGTGGTCGTTTAGCGAAGATTGAAAATTATTGTTCCAATTGGGCCACGCATCGTTTACGGTAATCGTACCGTCAAGTCCGCCATTGCCTTCCACCGCGGATAGACGTCCGTTAAGCTCTTCAATCTGTTCGCGGTTTTGCTTTGCGTTCGTCAATGCCGCCGCACCCTCGTCCGGCTTAAAACCGTTGGTTGCCGCCGCGGCGATTGCCACCGCTATGCCCGCCAAAATGACAAGCCCTACTATAAAAGCAATAATTCGTTTTTTGCTAAACATAAAATCCTCCGTATAAATATGTAAGGGGAAAGTGTTTTTTTACTTAGGTTGTGGACAGTTATAGGTGACAAAATATTTTTTCGGCTATTTGTAAGGATAAATTACCTAAAAGCACAGTTCGTAGCAACGCTACCGGACGAGCATTTCAGACGGTTTTAGAATAAAAAGGAGCCGATAAGATTTTCTTAGCTAGCAAGTCGTCATATAGGATTGTCCACACCTTTTATTTATAATTTGATGTAAAATAACGGAAATATACGGAACATCGAAGTATTTAACGTTCCGCTCTTTTAACTTTAAGGTTAATGCGTGCCTCTATATTAGAGTATCAAAGTATTTATCTCGACACTCCCTCTTACAAATTCAGTTTGGTCGTAGGTAATAATATTATTTTCACCGAAGGTTTTCCATGAAGAGTTCCATATAATAAAGCGTGAGCTGTCCGCCGCGCGTGATTATGGGAACGTCGCAACTATGTCCGGCGTAGCTTACGTTAAGCGCGGCAAAGGCGTTGTTGCCGACTGTGGCATACGCTTCACGCATATATTCGACCGTCCACACATCCACCAATCCGTCGTGCGTCCCCATTACTATAAGGCCGGGCGGGCTGTCCGCGTGCGGATACGTAGTCGTCCGCAGGCACGCCGTACCGCGACGATTCTCCGGGATAAATCGGCATGATTCCGGCGAGCATTACCCCTAACCCGGCAAGTCCGTTTGCATAGGAAAGCGCGTATTTGGTTGTGAGAGAGCCGCCCATGGACTGCCCGGAAAGAAAAACCGCATTCCAATCCGCTTTTTAAACGGTACGCCGCCGTCCGTAAATATTATGCGAAATAAATTTTCCGAAGGTGTTTTTTTTCGAAAGCGTTCTTTCCATTTATAGTTCCTCTTTAAAAGATTTTATTGATTTATCAACCGTGTTTTCCCGACGGCTACCCGCAAACGATAAAGATTTTATGCCAAAGTAAGCGCGGAACCGTGACTTAGCGGTTTTTGTTGATTATACGCTCCGCGGCAAACTGAACGGCAATTTTTATGTGTTCGTAGGAAAGCCCCCCTTGCATATACGCAATATACGGTGCTTTTATTGGGGAGTCTGCGGAAAGCTCAATAGAGGAGCCTTGTATGAATGTACCTGCCGCCATTATTACTTGATGACGGTATCCCGGCATGTCCCACGGCTCCAGTGTTAAGTTGCTGTCCACGGGAGAAGCATGTTGTATGCCGCGACAGAATTCTATCAGGTCATTAGAGGAGAAGAATTCTATAGAGCGGATAATATCATAACACTCCCCATCTACAGCCGGTAAAGTCTTGTAACCTAAGTCGCTGAACACTTGTCCCGCCAAAACACTGCCCTTCAACGCGCCCGCCACGGTAACCGGAGCGACAAACGCGCCTTGATAAAAAGGTAGATACCCGTACGCATAAGAACCGACCTCCGCGCCTATGGACGGAGAAGTAAGTCTATAAGATACAAGCTCTACAAGCGGCGCTTTTCCCGCTATATAACCCCCCGTCGGAGCAAATCCCCCGCCGGCATTTTTTATGAGCGAACCCGCCATTATATCGGCGCCGACCTGAACCGGTTCGGTCTCCGCGACAAATTCGCCGTAACAGTTATCCACAGCTATTACGACGTTAGGGCAAATTGAGCGAATTTTCCTGATTATTTCTGCGATTTGTCCGATTGAAAGCGCGTCGCGCCATTCATATCCTCTGGAACGCTGAATAAAAATAAGCTTCACTGTGTTATGTGAAAGATAATTTTTTGCGGCATTCCAGTCAAAAGTGTTGTCTTTAAGCGGAATAAAGTCAAATTTTACGCCAAAATCAGCCAAACTCCCAACATTTTCACCGTAAATCAACTCTTCTAAGGTGTCGTAGGGCTTCCCGGTTATACTAACCGCGATGTCGCCCGGACGCAAAATTCCGAAAAGCATAAGCGTAAGCGCGTGCGTGCCGCTGACGATATTCGGCGATACCAACGCGGCTTCCGCGCCGAAAATATCCGCGTACAAACGACTAAGTGTATCCCGTCCTATATCGTCATAGCCGTAGCCGGTCGTACCCGCAAAATGCCGCGCCGCAACGCCGTTCTTTTGGAAGGCTTCAAGCACCTTTTTTTGGTTTTCATAGGCAATTTTATCAATTTTTTCAAACCGCGCACGCTGTTTTTGCTCTGCAGATTTAATTAAAGCATTGTTTTTTTCAGAGAAATTCATATGGTTTACCGTTTTTTATATTTTTTTATTGTTTTTTTGTGTTTTGCCCATATCAAGTTGACAAACGAAGCATGTGAACGTCGCCGCCCTTATTATGACGGTCAGAAGTTTAAAAACTCCCGCGCAAGTCGCACGCATTCGTCCCAGTCGTCCGGGTAAAGAGGTATAAGAGGAGTTTTTTTGAACCACGTAATTTGGCGTTTAGCGTAGTTTCTTGTGTTTTTCTTTATCAGTTCTTTGGTTTCCTCTAAGGTTGCCAAACCCTCAAAATAAGCCTTAAATTCCTTATAACCTATGGCTTGCATACTTTGGCACCCGAAACCCGTTTTTGCGGTCACATCTGCCACTTCTCTCTCTAAACCGCCCTCAATCATGCTATCTACACGATTATTTATGCGTTTATAGAGTACTTCGCGCGGCAAAGTCATACAAAAACCCAAAAAATCATAGCGCGGTATCCGCTCATCGCTCTTCACCGGCTCACCCGTTGTTTCTATAATTTCAAGGGCGCGTACTATGCGCTTGGCGTCGTTGGCGTGAATTCGCGCGGCGGATACCGGGTCAAGCGCGGCTAAACGCGTGTAAAGCGCGTCTAATCCGATTGCCGCTTCCGCTTGAAGTCTTTCCCGAACCTCGCTGTTCTTGCAGGCTCCGGAAAAACTCATATTATACAGAAGCGCGTCTATATACAGCCCCGTGCCGCCAGCGACAATCGGAATCAAGCCCCGTGCCAAAGCGTCGGAAATTGCGTCGTCGGCGCATTCCTTAAAAGCCGCGACGCTGAATTCCGCGTCCGGTTCCGCTATGTCGATTAGGTAATGCGGTACGGATGCGCGCTCAATTTCCGTCGCCTTAGCTGTGCCGACATTCAAATGCCGGTATATCTGCATGGAGTCAGCCGAAATCACCGCCCCACCCAAATCTTGGGCAAGGCGCAAGGCAAAAGCGGATTTTCCGGACGCGGTGGCGCCGGCAACGACAATTATTTTTCTCATAACCTTTTATGGCGGCGGCATGGTTGCATTAGATTGCATTTTTTTTCAACCGTACAGCTTTGTATCTGCATACACGCAATCGGCGCGGCAAAATCGGTTTTCACCAAGTTTTTCGCTTTCGCACGCGTATAACGGCATATTTGCGGAAATTTTTTGAGTTTTCTGCCGTATTTTCTAAACTATGCGACAGAACATCTTTTCTAGCTCCCGCTTAGTAAGCTTCAATACCGCCGGTCTGCCGTGCGGACAACTAAGAGGTGCCGTTCCCGCCGAACTAAAAGCCTTCAGCAAGGCTTCCGTTTGCGCGGGGCTTAAAGTGTCGCCGCCTTTAATCGCCGCACGACAAGCGGCGGAAGCCAGCTTATCCCTTAATAAATCCTTCAATTTAAGGCTTTTAAAAGCGCCCGTCTCCGATAAAAGTCCGTCAAAAAAACGGTTGAAATTTATATCTGTCAAGGCAAGCGGAACGGCGGAAATTTTAAGCGTACGGTCGCCAAACTCGTCTATGTCGAAGCCGCACGCGCGCAAATCCTCTAAAAGTCCGCTCAAAAAATCGAATTCCGCAAATCCGAACTCACGCACAAAGGGTATGAGCATGCTTTGAACCAGTCCGGTTTTGAGGTTGTCGGACAGCTCGTCGAACAGTATTCTTTCGTGAGCTGCGTGTTGGTCTATGAAGTATGCGACGTCGCCCTGTTCCACAATTAAATAGGTTGAGAACAACTGTCCTGCCGCACGTCCGGAAAAAACGCTTCCGGCAAACGGCGCGCCTAAATCGGTTGCCCCGCTTATTTCTTCTTGTACCGCCTTCGTCGTATAGCTTTTTCCTTTAACGGTTGGGAAAATTTCTTGTATTTCAGTATTATCCGCATGTCCGGTATTTTTTGCCGCGCCGACTATTTCTTGCGTTTTGGCGGTATTTTTTTCGTTGCCCGCGTCGACATTGCCGGGCAGTATTTTTTCATTGCCGCGCGTTGTTTGAGCCAATCCGCCATCGTAAAGCGCTCCTTGTGCGCCGTATACGTCCGCTGCAAACTCTTTCCGCAAGCCGTCGCCGGTGTAGGAATAATTCATCCGACTGTCTCCTAAGCCGCTGTGTCCATGGTTGCGGAGCCGCGCTATTGCGTCGGGAATTTTTATCGGCGGCGATTGCCTTGCGGCACCCTCACCCTTAAAATCTATGCGCCCGGAGTTGGCACCGGCGTTGTTTTTGCCTTCAGCGGCGTTCGCGGCATTTGGTTGCACGCCTTTAGCGGCGATATCGGCGGCATTTTCGTCGATATTTGTTGCGGTGAATCCGCTCTCCTGCGCCCCACTTAAGTCTGTTTCGCTTGTCTTGTTATTGTCCTGTGCGGCGAAGGTTATCTGTCCGCTCACACCGTCGGATTGAACAATCTCCGTGAGCCGCGCGGCAACATACTTGTATATGAAGCCGAAAACCGCGCCCCCGTCGGAAAACCGCACCTCCGTTTTGGCGGGATGTACGTTTGCATCGACGGTATCGAACGGCAATACTAAGTTAAGTACTGCGGCGGGAAAGGCGTGTTTCATGAGAAACGGCGCATATGCTTTTTCCAAAGCGGCACGGACGGTATCGCTTTCAACAAAGCGCCCGTTCACCACGAAGGTTTGATAATTACGGTTTGGCTTTGCCTTAGACGGAAGCCCGATAAAGCCACTTAATCGGAAATTTCTGCTTTCCACGGAAATCTCACGGAAGGACTCTGCGGTACCCTTGTCAAAAACGGCGTAAAGCGCGGAAACGGAGGAGGAGCCGTCGGTATAAAATAAGGTTTTTCCGTCCGCTTCGTATGTAAAAGCAATTTCCGGATTAGCCAAAATCAACTTCTGTACCAATGAGGTAATTGCGGTCTGTTCGCTCCGCGCCGTCTTTAAAAACTTCAATCTAGCAGGAGTGTTATAAAATAATGAAGATACAGTAATACTCGTCCCCTTATTTCGTCCACCAATCCTGTGAGAAACGATTTTTCCGTCCTCAATTTCTATTATGCCGGAAAAGTCGGAGCCGCTCTCACGCGAATCCATTAAAATCTTTGAAACGGAAGCTATACTGGCAAGCGCCTCTCCTCGAAAGCCTAAGGTCGATATATCAAATAAATCCCGCTTGTCCGCTATTTTGCTTGTGGTATGGGCAAGAAAGGCAACGGGCAAATCCTCATAATTTATGCCGATGCCGTTGTCCGACACCGTGATTTTTTCTATTCCCCCGTCGGATATGGAAATCATAATCTCCGTAGCACCGGCATCTATGGCATTTTCCGTCAACTCCTTTATTACGGACGCGGGGCGTTCCACCACCTCTCCGGCGGCAATAAGGTTATATACCGAGCTGTCTAAAATATTTATTTTCATATGCGTTTCTCCGCAATAATTCGCTGTTTGAAAGCGTATTTTATTCTTGTTTTCGTCTAAGCTTGAGAACTTACGTCCTCCGACTTAAGAATTTTTTTATCTTTACTGCCGCTTATAAGCGTGTTTCTGCTTAAGCTTGAGGAATTAAGCTCCATCGGCTTAAGCAAAGCGCAATTTCGTGTTTATATTGACAACCATCTATCGCTTGATTTTACGATAGCCTTATACTTGCTTTCGTATAAAAGAGGAACGGTTGATGAGCACGAAATATATCAGGGGAAGTTATTTTACTTGCTTTCATTCACATTCTGTTGACTTAGCAGCGGTGAGTATTCTCGTTTTTGGCTAAATTCGCTTGAATTTGCGTAAAACCTCACATTCGGCGACAATTGCGTCTACTACGGTATCCGTTTCCGTCGGAGTGTTGCATGCGGAAAAGCTCAATCGAACAACGCCCTCCGCATATGCGTCCGGCAAATTCAGCAATCCGCTTATACGTGCATGCTTCTTTGAAGAGCAAGCCGAACCCGTGCCGATATATATGCCCCGCTTCTCCAAAGCGTGCAACAATACCTCTCCGCGCAAGTCCTTAAACGCAAGGTTCAATATATTGGGCGAATTTTCCGCTCCCCCGTTTACAATTACGTTGGGTACGGCGGCAAGAATTTTTCCACTGTACTCCGCGCGCAAAGCGGTAATTTTGGCAAGGTTGGACGGCAAATCTCTAACGGCATGCTCCGCCGCCGCCGCAAAGGCAAGTATTCCGGGCACATTTTCCGTTGCGGAACGCAACCCGTTTTCCTGCCCCCCGCCAAACATGACCGGCTTAAGCCGCACGCCTTTTTTGACGAACAACGCGCCGACGCCCTTAGGTCCGTGGATTTTGTGCGCGCTCAAGGAATACATGTCCACGCCGGAATTTATAAGGTTTACGGGGATTTTTCCGAAAGCCTGCACCCCGTCGCTGTGAAAAAGCGCGCCCGGAGCATGTTTTTTTATCAATGCGGCTATCTTAGCTAAGTCGTTGACGGCGCCGGTTTCGTTGTTGACGTGCATCACGGAAACAAGCCCCACACTGTCGTCCAGGACGCCTTTAAGCGCCGACAAATCGACGGCGGCGCCGTCTGCGACAGGCAAATAAACGACCTCACAACCGCGCGCTTCCAATTCGCAAGCGGACGCATAGACCGCAGAATGCTCCGATGCGGACACCAAAGCCTTGTTGCGCTTACCTCGCGGAGCGCAAAGCACCGCCAAATTATCGGCTTCCGTGCCGCTGGCGGTAAAAATTATATCTCCGTCCGGCGCATGTAACAGCCGCTTCAAGCTTTCTCTCGCGTCTTTAATTTCCCGCGATACATCAGCAGACGGCTTATACGGCGCGGACGGATTGAAAAAACGCGAACACGAATATTCCGCGATGACGCCCAAACATTCGTCGCGCATTTTGGTGGTAGCCGCGTTATCAAGATAAATCACAACAAAAGCTCCTCGTCATCGGAAATTGTACCGTCCGTCCCGCGATTATCTCCCGCATCCGTCCAAGCGTCCGCCCCCGTAGGCGAGATAATCGTTTCAAACGCCGCGCGTCCGGAGAACGGAGCATACGGAACGAACCTTGCGCCGCCTCTATTCTCCGATTGCCCGGCCGCAAAATACGCTTCGCCGCCGTTAAGTATCGTTGATATGAGTGCGGAAAGGTAAATATCGGGAGTAAAAATAATGGATATTTCCCGTCCGTTTTCCGAAAAAATCAGCTTTTTGCCGCCCTGTGCGTCCGTGAAAAAAATACCCTCGTTTCCGCCGGTATAGTTGGTAAATTTTTCGATTTCACAAATCGGCAACGCCTTAATAACGGTAATTTTTTTAAGTACGCTCACCTTTTCAAAGTATAGCACCCCGTCGGAAACGACATAATTGTATTCGGCTATCGCGGAGAAATAAGTTTGATTGCAAGCTATGCCTATAATCAAAAGCACCGCCGTTCCGATGTAAAAGTAGTTGGAAACGAACACTCCGGCGGCAAGCGCGGCAAGTGCTAAAAATTTAAAAACATACGACAGCTTCGGAAGCTTCTTATACTTCGCGAACCCGTCCGTTAATTCCAATATCTGTTTATAGTAGCTTGCAAGCATAATTTTTTCCCTATCTTGTATCTATTTTACACGGTCGCGCCGCGTCTAGCCTACTTCGGTCCAACAACGGTTGCCGCCGCGCCTTAGTATATTTTATTTTGACTACGGTCGCCGCCGCATCGTAGTCTATTTTATTTTGACGATCGTCACGCCGCGTTCGCCCTCGTAATAGCCCCCGTCGCGGAACTCTGCGGCATAGGGATTGTCGACTAAGTGTTTTTGCACCGCCGCGCGCAAAACGCCCATGCCCTTCCCATGCACAATACGCACCTCCGAAAGCCCCGCAAGCGACGCCGACGCAAGGAAGTTGTTCACATTTTCGATGGCTTCCTCTCTGTTCATACCTATCAACATCAGCTCCGACTTAGCCGTTTGAGCAATGGATGCGGAAATATTAGCGGAAACGGTTTTACGACCCTTGAGCGCCCCGCCTTTCTGCGGTTTAATCTTGCAAAAATCGCCTTGCTTTACTTGCATGACGACGTTGCCTACTCGCACTTCCGCGCCTTTCGGCGTAATTGATTTCAAAATTCCCGTTTGGTTTATGGTTTTAACGAAAACCGTATCGCCTTTATTTAGCGGCGACGGATCCTCTTTTATATCCAATACCTCGTCCTCGTCGTAGGAGGCGGCAAAATTTTCCAACCGTTTTTTAAGCTTGCGCACCTGAAAGAGGTCGCTTTCCTCAAGCTCGTCGCCCTTAGCCAAAACGCTTCTGATTTCCTCTATTACTTCCTCGGCTTCGTAAACGGAACTTTCTATCAGCCGTTTGGTTTCCTTTCTTACGTTTTCATTCAGTTTTTCGCGCTGTTCCTTTAAATAGTTGCGTTCGGATTTTATTTCCGATAGCAATCTAGCCGCCTCATCCCTGTCCGCTTTGGCTTCATCGACCAAAATTTCCGCGCGTTTTCTAGTGGTTTCTGCGGAAAGCAGTACGTTTTCAAAGTCCTTTTTCTCGTTTGAAATTAAGGACAACGCCTTTTCCGTTATTTCCGTTTTAAGCCCCAACCTTTTGGCTATTTGCAGAGCGTTAGACGCCCCTATGGAACCCATAATTAAGTGATAGGTGGGGGCAAAGGTGTCTATATCGAAGTCCATCGATGCGTTTTCCACGCGGTCGGTGCGCACCGAAAACTCCTTCAAGTCGTTGAAGTGCGTGGTGATTACCGCCTTTGCCCCGCTACTTAATACGTAGTCCGTAATTGCCACGGCTAACGCGGCACCCTCCGCCGGGTCGGTACCCGCCCCCAACTCGTCGAACAACAACAACGAGTTTCGGGTCAGCTTTTCCACTATGTTGATGATGTTTTTCATGTGTGAGGAAAACGTGGAGAGGTTCTGTTCTATGCTCTGCTCGTCGCCTATATCGCAGAAAATACCGTCGAAAATAGACAATTCCGCATTGCGCGCCGGTATAAACAGCCCCGACAGCGCCATAACCGTGAACAGTCCGCACAATTTCAGTGTAACGGTTTTTCCGCCGGTGTTGGGACCCGTTATGAGCAAAATATCAAAGCCGCGCCCCACTCTTATGGATACGGGAACCACCTTTTTCGCGTCTATGAGGGGGTGCCTCCCCGAGTCGATTGAGATGTACCCGGTATCGTTTAAAACCGGCATGGTCGCGTGCATTTTACGCGCAAGCATGGCGCGGGAAAAAATTACGTCCAAATCGGTTATCACCTCTAGATTTAAGGTGAGTTCGGAGGCTACGGCGGCTATTTCCGCCGTAAAACGTCGTAAAATCTTGTCGATTTCGGCTTTTTCCTCTAAGAGAAGCGTCTTCAATTCGTTATTCATCTCCACGACCGCCATTGGTTCGACAAAAAGCGTCGCGCCTGATGAGGACTGGTCATGGATAAGCCCCGGAACCGCTCCCTTATACTCCGCCTTTACCGGGATTACATAGCGGTCGCCGCGTATTGTGACAAGTCCGTCCTGCAAATACTTCGAATACATCGCTCCGGTGACGAACGAGTTCAGCTTTGCCTTTATGGAGTCGTTGGTTTTGCGAATGCGGTTTCTTATAAATTTAAGCTCCGCTGAGGCGTTGTCGGAAACGTCCGTATCCGTAGGAAAAGCGTCGTATATGCCGTCCTCTAAGGACTTATCCGAATAAAGGCACCGCACCTTTTCCTTTAGTAGCGGTATTGCCGGCAAGCCCTCCAAAGAATTTAAATTGCGCGACACCTTTAAAAGCCGTCCTATTTTCAACAGGTCGGGTATGGTCAGCACGGAAAACCGCGTAGATAAGGCAAGCGCCTCCGAAACGTCGTCCACGGCAAGCATGGGCGCTTTCGAATACTCGTAAAGCACCTTATCCGCCTCCGCGGTTTCGGATATAAGCGTGCGCGCCAACGAAAGCGACGCCGCCGGAACGGTTTCTTTTATTTTGCCCGCGGCGTAATCGGAAGCGGCGAAGCCGGCAAGCTGCGCTAAAATCTTATCGAATTCCAGTGTATTTAGTGTTTTTTTCTCTATCATTCGGTATCGGCGGCGAAGAAAAACGATTTTAATTTTTCTCCGGCAATCGGGTGCGGACGGCGAAAGTCAAAGGATTTTCCTCGTCGGGTTTATATGCGGACACAGGCGCGCAACCGGCTTTCCGTTTTCGCACCGCATTCGGAAATATCTGTCTTACGCGGGCGTTTGAGTTAAAAACCGCGCCGCTATTTTCTCAACTCCGCCCCGAAGCCCTTTTTAAGCGCCGCTAGAACGACCGTCATTTCCTCTGCAATTTCATCGTCCGTAAGCGTACGCTCCGGATGACGGAAGGTTAAGCCGAAGGCTATACTTTTAAAGCCTTCCGCTATGTGCGTACCCTTATACACGTCGAAAACGCCGATACTTTCCAGTAATTTGGCGGTCTTTTTTATTACGGCGATAAGCTCTGCCGCAGACGTACCGTCCTCAACCACTACGGCTAAATCGCGTGCCACGCCGGGAAATTTCGGCAAGCTTGCAAATTTTTTGACTTCAAGCGCCTTGTCGTAGAGTTTTTCTAGCGAGATTTCCGCCGCATAAATACGGAAAGGCGAACCGTAGGCGTCCTGCGTTTCCGGGTGTACTTCCCCGATATAGCCTATATGAACACCGTTAAACAGCACCTCCGCGCTTCTTCCGTCGTGTAAAAACGGATATACCTTAGCGCGATATGAAAATTCTAAGCCCAACAACCCCGCTATGCGGTCAAGCGCGCCCTTGAGGGTGAAAAAGCTTTCGCCTTCGCCGTACGCCGTCAAAACGAGGGTTTGCTCTTCTACAGGCAACTCCGCTTGAGAGGGAATCTTTGTGTTTTTAGCGGCTTTTGAAGCAGTTTTTACCGTAGCGGCTTTGGGAGAATATCTTTTGGCGATTTCAAAGAAACGCGCCTCCTTGTTGAACTTCGATATGTTGGACGCGACGACGGCAAGCGCGCTAGGAAGAATTACCGTGCGCATTATGCTGACGTCCTCCCCTAGCGGATTTCTGATGCCGACGGCGTTTCTAAGCGCGTCGTCCGCGGATAGGCGAAGCAAGTCGAACGCTTTAGGCGATATAAACGAATAGGTAACGGTTTCAGAGAAGCCCGCACCCGCCGCAGCGTTGCGCGCCGCCGTATCGGTACGGTAGCTATTAGACGCGCCGCCTATTGTCTGTTGCGCCTTTGACAGCAACTTCGACTTGATTTTGTCGTAGCCCATGAGCCGTATAACCTCTTCGGCTATGTCGTTGGCATTTTCTAGGTCTTCGCGGTATTCGGGAATATCCGACGTCAAAAGCTTGCCGGATTGCACGGTTTTTATGCCTAATCCGTTGAGGATTTCCATTATCTTATCGGCTTTTACGGTTATGCCCAAAATCTTAGACACGGCGGCGGCTGTGAAGCTTACCGTTCTTTCCTTTACAAAATCCGTTGCTATGTCGACTGGTGCGCCGGCTACGGTACCGCATTCAAGCTCGTGTACCAGTTGGAGCGCGCGTTTCAACCCCAACTCCTGTGCGCTGAAGTCAATGCCCTTTTCGAAGCGTGCGGACGAGTCTGAACGCAAATTGAGGGCTTTAGAGGACCTGCGTATGTTATCACGCGCGAATTTGGCGGACTCAAACACAATTTCCACCGTGCCGACGTTTATTCCGCTGTCCGTGCCGCCCATTATGCCGGCGACCGCCATGGGACGCGCAAGATCGCATATGACTAGAACGCTTTCCTCCAACGTCCGCGTTTTGCCGTCAAGCGTCACAACTTCCTCGTCCTTTTTGGCGTTTCTCACTATTATGTGGTTGCCGCCGATATTGAAGCGGTCAAAGGCGTGCATGGGCTGCCCTATCTCCGTAAGCACGTAGTTGGTGATATCCACGATATTGTTTATCGGGCGTATCCCCACGGCTTTAAGGCGCTTTTTTATATACTCCGGAGAGGGCTTTATTTTAACGTTTTTAACCGTCTGCGCCATGTAACGCGGACACAAAATTTGATTTTCCACCACGACCTTTACAGGGTCGGCAGGTTCCTCGTCGCTCTGATAGGTAAACGCATACGGCTTCACATCCTTGCCCGTAACTGCGGCTATTTCGCGCGCAATTCCCAAAATTGAATTGCAATCGGGACGGTTTGCCGTCACCGACACGTCGAAAATAATGTCGTCAAGCCCCAAAACGTCGGCAATATCCGTGCCGGGCGCTATCGACGGCGACAAAATAAGCACTCCGTCCGGATCTGCTCCGGGAAAATCCTCATCCGTCGCCTTCAGCTCCTCAAGACCGGTAAACATGCCGTCCGAACGCACTCCGCGCAGTTCTCCCGCCGATATTTTTGTACCCGACGGAAGTAACGCCCCGTCCAATGCCACGGGAACCACGGCGCCGGCGTATACGTTCTTAGCGTTTGTCACAATCTGAACGACCTTAAAGCCTACGTCGACGGTACAAACGAATAATTTGTCCGCATTCGGATGCTTTTCTATTGCCGTAATCTGCCCCGCAACCGTGTTTTTGACGGCGTCGCGCTGATTTATTATCTCTTCTATTTCAAAGCCCGCGCTCACAAACTTTTTTTCAAGTTCGGCGGGCGCAATGTCTATGTCTACAAAATCCTTCAACCAATTTAAGGGTGCTTTCATTTAGCGCTTCCTCCTATTTGTACTGCTTTAAAAACCGTATGTCGTTTTCAAAGAATATGCGTATATCGGGAATACCGTATCTAATCATTGCAACGCGCTCCATTCCCACGCCGAACGCAAAGCCCGAATATACGCTGCTGTCTATGCCGCAGTTATCCAAAACCTTAGGATTTAAGATGCCCGCACCCAAAATTTCAATCCAACCCGTGCCCTTACAGATACGGCAACCCTTGCCGCCGCATAGCGGACAGCTACAATCGACCTCTACGCTTGGCTCCGTAAACGGAAAAAATGACGGACGAAAACGGATTTTCGTCTTTGAGGAAAACAGCTTTTTACAAACGGTTTCCAAACAACCCTTTAAATCGCAAAGAGAGATGTTCTTGTCGACGACTAGCCCCTCTATTTGCTGAAACATGGGGCTGTGACTGGCATCGTCGTCCACTCTGTATACCTTGCCCGGTATTATAACGCGTATGGGAGGCTTTTGTTCAAGCATAACGCGCGCCTGCATGGGAGAGGTGTGCGTACGCAAAACCACGTCGTCCGTGATATAAAAGGTGTCCTGCATATCGCGCGCCGGGTGGTCCTTAGGAATGTTCAGAAGCTGAAAATTGAAGAAATCCAACTCAACTTCCGGACCTTCCTTGATTTCGAATCCTAAAGAAGTGAAAATTTCCGCAAATTCCGCCTTAACTTTGCTCAACGGATGTATACTGCCCGCCTCCGCCGATACTCCCGGCAAGGTGATGTCTATCCGCTCCGCAAGCAATCTTGCGCGCTGTTCTTCCTTTGCCGCGGTCTTGTCTTTTTCTTGCAACACCTCTTCGATTTTTACGCGTGCGTCGTTTAAAAGCTTGCCAAAAAATGGTTTATCCTCTTTGGCGATGTCCTTTAGCGACTTCATCACCTCGGTAAAAACACCGTTTTTACCCAAGTAGCGCACCCTCAATTCGTTTAACTCTGCAACCGAAGATGCTTTCTCCAGTTCCGCGTTAAAGCTTCGCGTGATTTTGTCAATGGTTTCTTGCATTATAATGCTCCTCCCTGTCTAGAATATCGGGTGTGGGCAATTCATGGTGATAAAATATTTTCTTGCCTAGCAAGTCGTCGCCACGGATTGTCCACGCCCAAAATATTCAGCAAAATCCTTAATTCCGCGCGGTACGGAAACAATCTCGTACGGACTCCGCAAATCAAGCGATTTCACTAAAATATTAACGTGATTTTTCGCGCATATCTCGCGCGTACACACATGTATACGTATATTTATAACATATATTAACCATATAGTCAACCCTAATTTAGTGTATGGACAATTCGCGGTGACGACTTGCTGGGCAAAAAAATCATATCGGAATGCTACAAAAAATCAACTTCATTCGGACTTGATTTCATGAGGCAATTGCACGCCGGCTCATATCCGTTTTTCATATTATTATCGTTCGTACGAAAAAACAAGCAACCATACCGCCGCTTTGTTTAAAACGGCACATCGGTTTGATTGCTCACCCAACCAAAAGCTAGGAAAACCAACCCTCATATGAACGTAATTTTATGAGGAAATAATTCCACACACACGACACACCTTTGCTCATTCCCCGAATTTATAATTTGCCTACAACCCATATTTTCATTAAATTTTGCTTTGCAGTCCTCTTGCTAAGTAATATATTGTTTTTCGACATATCTGACAATGAAGTATTCCATAAATGAGGTGTTTTTGTACTAGTATGCCGAAAACACCTCATTTATGGAATACTATCCTTCAAATACTCTCCTTAACGTGTTTTTGACATTTTTCTTTGCGTATACGCGTGTGCGCACTTGATTTATTATAAAAATAGTGCTAGAATAATATAAAGAGTTTTGCCCTGCTTGCAAGCAAAAAGCCAATGCCGTGCCGTACGGTGCGCGCGAAAATGTCCGCATCCGAAGCGGAAATTCAAGGTTTTTGGGGCAAACGTGCCTCAAAACTACTTCCGCTCCCCTCCCCCGCCCGATTTCTAGGTGTCAAGGGTACGAAAACCGGCACCCTAGGGTGCTTTTGCAAACAAGGCTCCCTTTAAAACAGATGGCTAAAGATTACTTTAAAGAAAGAGATAAGGAAAACCTTGAAAAAATACGGCAAATACGTAAGGAACTGCCCTCTTTTTGCAACACCTTCTTTATAGGTATAGAACCGTCTACCACAGTGTTGACACGCTTGAATTATGCGCGCGATTTACAAGTATTTTTCCGCTTTTTATCGGAAAACATCTTTAAAAAATATGTTTCGGACGATTACGTAATATCGGACTTAGATAAAATTAAATCCACCGATTTAGAGATGTTTGCGGACTTTTTGACTTCATACGAGGGTGCAGGCGGAGAAAACCGCATGAATTCCCCCAAAGGAAAGGCACGAAAGCTGTCCGCAATACGGACTTTTTATAACTATTTCTACAAACACGACTTAATCAATACCAATCCCGCAGTTAAAATAACCTTTCCGAAATTACGTGAAAAAGAGATAATACGCTTGGAAAGCGACGAAGTGGAACAGCTTTTGGAAACCGCGGATTTAGGCGAAAATATGACGTTGCAAGAAGCTAATTTTCACCTCCATACGCGCATGCGCGACGTTGCGATACTGACGCTTCTTTTGGGTACGGGAATACGTGTAAGCGAATGCGTGGGGCTGAATATCGACGATATAGACTTTAAAATAAACGCCTTTACCGTGACAAGAAAGGGTGGCGGTCGCGTAATACTCTACTTTTCGGACGAGGTGAAAGCCGCCCTTACCGATTGGTTGGCGGCGCGCGCCGACATAGAGGATGTGCCGTCCGACGAAAGCGCTCTGTTTTTGTCGTTGCAAAAGCGGCGCATATCCGTGCGAGCGGTGCAGTTGTTGGTGAAAAAATACAGTCAAAAGGTGACTACCGTCAAGAATATAACCCCTCACAAGCTACGCAGCACCTACGGCACCAGTCTATACCGCGCCACGCACGATATATATGTTGTAGCGGAGGTTTTGGGACACAAGGATATAAACACAACAAAGAAACACTACGCCGCCATGAGCGAGGATATACGCCGCGCCGCCGCTGACAAGGTAAAATTGAAGGACGACGGCAACGATGACACCTAAATACCGTCATTTTCCCGAAAAATATGCCTTGTCATAAAAAAAATGTCGTTTTTTGGAAAACTTACATTTATATAATCTTGACATTTTCATAATAGAGGTGTAAAATTTATAATGAAAGTAGCATATACTTCGAAAACTTAATTAAAGTAGGTACCGCTTCCGATTCTTAAGCGTAGGCAAGCCTCAAAACAACCGCCGCCCTCCCCCGTCGAGCACGGGCGCGGCGCGGCACACGATAAGTTGCACTATGGACATATCTACAGTAAACAGCGATATATTGCGCGGTAACGTCAATACCATAATACTCTCCTCTCTTTTGGAAGGGGCAGGTTATTGCTACGACATTTTACGCGAGATAGAGTTGAAGAGCGACGGACAGTACCGCTTAAAGCAGGCGACGCTTTACAGTTGTTTAAAACGTTTAGAACAACGCGGTCTAGTATATTCCTATTTGGGCGAGCTTGACGATACGGGCGGCGGCAGAAGACGGTATTATAAACTTACCGAAGAAGGTCAGCTGTATTTTGAGCAAACCAAAAATGAGTACGTCTTTTCCAGAACTATTTTGGATAAGCTTGTGTCCGACGACGACTTCGACTTTACCAACCCCGTTCCGTTTGATCCGGACAGCCTGCGCCCCTACACCAAACGCAAGGGAGCGCGCGACGACGACATTTCCGACTTTTCCGGCGGCGCTACGGAAACGGAAAGGATTGTGGAACGCGAGATTATCCGTGAGGTTCCCGTCGAACATGAAATAATCAAGGAAGTAACAATCGAGGTCGAGTCGATTAGAGAGGTTCCCGTGGAGGTGGTGCGTGAGGTTCGCGTTATTGTTGAAACGGCGGTTCCCGTGGAGTCCGTACGCGAAATCATACGCGAAATCGAAATCGACCGCCTCGTTGAGGTCACCAAAGAAATTGAAATTATCCGTGAAGTCGCGGTGGATCGTCCTGTGGAGGTTATACGTGAGATAGTCGTAGACCGCCCGGTTGAAGTGGTTCGTGAAGTCCCGATAGACCGCCCGGTCGAGGTTATTCGCGAAGTTCCGGTAGATCGCCCCGTGGAGATTATCCGAGAGGTAGTCGTAGACCGTCCTGTCGAAGTATTTCGCGAAGTCGCCATAGACCGCCCGGTCGAGGTTATTCGCGAAGTTCCGGTAGATCGCCCTGTGGAGATTATCCGTGAGATAGTCGTGGATCGTCCGGTAGAGGTCGTTAGAGAGGTCGCCATAGACCGCCCCGTCGAAGTTATACGTGAGGTAATCGTAGACCGTCCCGTGGAGATTATCCGTGAGATAGTTGTGGATCGCCCGGTAGAGGTTCTTCGTGAAGTCGCAATAGACCGCCCCGTCGAAGTGGAACGGGAAGTATTTGTAAAGTACGACGGAGAGGTTTCCGAAATCATAAAGGAAGTCCCCTTCCAAGTGGAGTCGATAAAGGAAATTTACGTACCGGTAGAAACCATACGCGAAATAGAGACTGTCCGCGAAGTTGCGGTAGACCGCCCTGTAGAGATTATACGCGAGATTGAAATCCTGCGCCCCGTCGAAGTCGTGAAGAACGTGGAAATCGTCCGCGAAGTCGAGGTTGAAAAACCGGTCGCCATTATAGTGGAGACCGCCGTAGAGGTCATACGAGAGGTTCCCGTTGAGGTTCCCGTTTCCGTTGAAACCTTCCGCGAAACGCAAGTCGAACGCGTAACCGAGGTTCTCAAGGAAATCGAAATTTTCAAGGAAATCCCCGTCAAAGTCGTTGAGGAAGTGGAAATCATCCGTGAGGTCGAAATAGAAAGACCGGTCGCGAATTTCTGCGAAATAGATAAAATTGTCCGTGTTCCCTTTGAGATTTTCAAGGAAGTGGAAATACTCCGCGAAACCGAAGCGATAAGAACCGTCGAAATCATAAAGGAAATTCAGGTAGAGGTAATTAAGGAAGTCCCCGTGGAAATCTATAGGGAAGTCCCCTACTACATAGACCGCATCGTGGAAAAGCCCGTATACATAGAGGTACCCGTTCTCTTTGCCGCGGAACCACCCGTCGCCGAGACTGTTAACGATAACGCCGCAGCCGCTTTCAAAAAGGAAGGTCGCCGCGCCGGTAGAGGAAAATCGGATTTCACCGAAAGCTACGCCGCGGATGCCGAAGAAGTAGAAGAAGAAGTAATTGCATTAGATGTATTAAGTGACGAAGAGGCGGACGACGCATTCGGAATGTACGACGAGGTGTCGGAAGACGTTGAGCAGATTAAACTAGACCGCGATAAGGAAGCTCTGCGTCGCCGCAAGGAAGCCTTAGGGTTTGCCGGCGACGATACTGAGGAAAGCGACTTAGAAGCGCGCAACACCAAACGCGGACGTTCCTTTGGCAGAAAAAACCGTGCTGCGGCGCTAAGAAACGACGGCGGCGCAACGGCGATATACTACGGCGACGGGTTCCCTCCCTTTGCCGACGAAACCGCCGCAGTTCTCTCCGATACGGTGGAATTTGCCGCTAAAAACGGCAACGGATATTTGGACTTTTTTGCAGATGTTCTGGACGAAACCAAGGGCGCCGTTGAAAACGACTCCGATAAAAACGACGGCGGCTCTTCGCAATTCGATTTAAAGATGCGCCTGTACGCCTCCGGCTTTCTCATGAAAACCTACGTCAAGTCGCAGTCGCGCGATTACTTTGAAAGCTCATTTATTCTCAAGTTCAAGCTTTGGCGTGATTGCGGATTTTTTATGATGCTTTTCCTTTGCGCCGGAATAGGGCTGTTTTGGGGGCTGTCCGGCGTGGGCGATACAAACCTCTATGCCGCTTTGTTCGGCGCCGCTGCGGTCATGTTTGTGGCTCCCCTGACGCTTTGGCTTTTTAACCCCGGCAAGCGCGGGCGTGCGGAATACAACTTCAAATCCTCTCTCCTGTTGCGCGCAATCATCTATATCGAAGCCGCGGTTGCCGCCGTATTCATTGCTTTCTACGCTATAGGCATAAACATAGAGGATACGCAATCCCTCTATCTGCCGCTGTTCTTACCGCTTGCGCTTCTCACGGTAATACCGTTCGGCGCACTGTTCAGACTGTGCCTGGGTAAGCTTAAACGCTATTCAATAAAATATTCTAAATAGGCTTGAACGGTTTTCATTCGCAAAAGTAGTACTTAGCCCCCGGCTTAGCCGGGGGCTTTGCATATGCGGTGTTAATTCGCAAAAGTAAAAAGCAATTCCACAATTAAACGGAATTGCTTTTTTTACTGCGGTTTTCCCCTCGAATTGTCCACACCCGTAGCAAACCTTTCCGTCCCCGGCGACAGCCCCCGATTTTCACTCATTACCCAATGCAACCGCAGAAAATTTCGAACTCCGTGCGCGGTGCGCCTATGTGCCGCATATAATTAACGGGAATAAAATATATAAAACTTTAGCCTTTTCGGCAAAATCCCGCTAAAGCGTGAGGCAACCTAAACGGCAAAACGGAGATGAATATATGCGGAAACGTATACCCTATAAAAAAATATCAAGGCTTCGCAAAATCGGCGTATTGCTTGTACTTGTCGCCGTTATTGCCATCGTCGCCGCCGTCGTATACCGGCAAAGCGTTATGCCGACGGTGCGCACAAATGTTGAGGCGTCCGTGAAAGCCTCCGGCGCGGCGATACTTAACGGCGCTACCAGCACGGCGATAGAAAATACGCGGTACGATGAATTTTTCGAAATAATAAAGGACACCAACGGCGATATAGTGATGATACGCACAAACTCGTTCGCAATAAACTCACTTGTACGCGACTGCGCGCAGCTGTCGCAAACCTCCCTAAACGCGTTGGGGGAACAAACCGCGCGAATATCCTTAGGAACCTTCGCCAAAATCCCGACGTTTTCCGGGCAGGGTCCGGACATACTCATTCGATATACGCCGGTGGGCGCTTCGGAATGTAGCTTTGAAAGCATGTTCGTCGCGTCGGGAATTAACCAAACCCTTCACAGTCTTTACGTAAACGTTTCGGCGCGCATAGTCGTGTCCACCGCCGCGTACAAGTTTAGCATCGTCGTAACCTCTCACATCCTCGTATGTGAAAACATCATCGTCGGCAAGGTGCCGGATACTTACCTAACTATCGGCAATTTAGACTTAACGGTGTAGCAATCCTCCCCCGACCGTCCACTAAATTTTGGGTGGACAATTCGCGGTGACAAAATATTTTCAAGCTATTTTAAGGAGAAATTTCCCTGAAGGTGCATGGCGTAGCACCGCTACTTAACAGGCATTTCAGACGGGTTTAGACTAAAAGGAGTCGAGAAGATTTTCTTAAGCAGCAAGTCGTAACTTGGCTGTCCACACCTATTAATCTAATTCGGCTTAGTTTTGGCTTTAAAGATAAGCGCAAACAAAAATCCGAAAAATATAGCCGCCGTTAGACCTCCTGATACCGCGCGTAAGCCTCCCAGTACGCCGCCCAAAATGCCTTCCTCCTCCGCGCCCTTCATGGCGCCGCGTGCAAGCGTTCCTCCGAAGCCCGTTATCGGCACGGTTATGCCCGCCTTAGCGAACTCTTCGATAAACTTGAACGCGCCCGTGACCTCAAGTACCGCTCCCAACAGCAGGAACAGCACAAGTATCCGCGCCGGAGTAATATCGGTTTTGTTAATCAAAATCTGTCCGAGCAAGCAGAGAACGCCGCCTACGGCAAACACCTTTAAATAAGTTAAAAAAATTTCCATATTAATCCTCCGCTTCGAACACTACGGCATGAGCCACACCGGGTATCGTAGCGCCTTGCAACGGCGTGTCCTTGCTCAATAACGCGCCCGTAGGACAGAGCAACAACCGTTTTATTTCCTTGTTTTTCAGCCTACTCGTGAGGTATCCGTTGAACACAGAACTTGAACAGCCCGCTCCCGAACCGCCTTGCAAGGCTTTTTGCTCATAGCCGTATATTATCGCGCCGCAATCCGAATAGCACGTAGGCAAATTATAGCCCTCGCGCGCGGTCAGATATCGCAAAATCTCCGTGCCGTACTTGCCTAAATCGCCGGTATAAATGGCGTCGTAGTAGGACGGTGAGCGCTCCAATTCCGAAAAATGTTTTATGAGGGTATCGGCTGCGGCGGGCGCCATTGCCGCGCCCATATTCGATTCGTCGTCTATCCCTAAGTCTATAACCTTTCCCAGTGTCGCGGCGGTTAATTTAACCTTAACGCCCTCACCCTCCGGAGCCACGGATGTGAGCAACGTCGCCCCCGCGCCGGTAACGGTCCACTGCGATGTGGGAGTGCGTTGGTTGCCGTACTCTAGCGGAAAACGGTACTGCCGCTCCGCGCCGGAAAAGTGCGACGAGGTGGAACAGGATACCGTCTTCATAAAGCCGCCGGAAAGCAAAAACGCGGCTATTGCCAGCGACTCCCCGAACGACGAGCAAGCTCCGTACATGCCCAAAAATACCGCGTCTATGTCGCGTGCAGCAAAGCTTGCCGCCACTATTTGGTTTAGCAAATCCGCGCCTATAACCGCGTCCAAATCGTGCTGATTCATGCCGGCGGAGTCAAGCGCGCCTTTAATTGCCTCACGGTGCATTTTTATTTCGCATTTTTCGAAGGTTTTCTCCCCCCAAAGGTCATCCTCCAAAACAAGCGAAAAGTATTTGCCCAACGGACCCAAACCCTCTTTGGGACCCACGATAGAGTACGCGCCCGCCACATACGGCGCCTTGTCAAAAACGAATGTTTGTTTCATACTTTTTTATCCTTATTTGTTTTAAACGGCGGCGGTTTTCTATATCATAATCGCAAACCGTTTTTCAAAGAGGCGGTATCCGCATTATTTTTTCTTCGTGTTTCGCTTATTCCGTTTACCCTCAAATAAACAGCCCGATAATACCCGCTATTACGCCGGCTACCACTCCGAACACGATAACCGGACCGGCAATAACGAACATCTTAGAGCATATGCCAAATACTACGCCTTCGCGATTATACTCCATAGCCGGCGCCACCACGGCGTTTGCGAAACCGGTTATCGGAATTAGCGAACCCGCGCCGCCGAACCGTCCTATGCGGTCGTACACGCCTATACCCGTCAATAGAGCGCTCAAAAACACCAGCGTTATACTTACAAACGCGCCGATATTTTCCTTGCTCATGTCGGGTATAATAACCTTTATAATGTCCGCAACCGCCTGCCCTGTACAGCAAATTATGCCGCCCGTAAGAAACGCCTTTAATAACGTCGACATCATTTTTGTTTTGGGCGCGGATTGCTTGACGTATTCTTGATATGCCTTTGCCTCTATCATAAATGCTCACGCTCCGTTTCTTGATATGTCATTGCTTCCATCATAAATGCTCACGCTCCGTTTCTTGATATGCCCTTGCTTCCATCATAAATGTTTCCGCTCCGTCACGCGCGAGGTTGCCCCAAGGACGCTCTCACGCTCGTCTATTGTTTTTATAGATAATTTATCTCCGTAATCGAATTTTTTCATACCGTAATTTATTTTTTGTCTCACGGAGAAAATTATGCACCGGCGGCGGTATTCGTTAATACCGGATGGTACTTTTTAGGTATCATGAGGCATTTTCTATTTTTTAAAACTTCTTTTTCTATTTTTTCTATGAGTTTTAATTATTTTTAGTTAAAAGTATTGCAATGGGCTTATGTGTATAGTATAATCAGAATGTATCCGCAGAGGGAGATTTTTAAATGAAAAAATTTTTATCAATTGTCTTAGTAGCCGCAACGGCGGTTATGATTGCCGTATTCGCATCCGGTTGCTCGTTATTGGGCAATTTGGGCAAGGCGGAAAAAAAGGTTTTTGAAAAAGCTGGTATCAAGCTGACGCTTACGGACGAATTCTATGAAAAAGACATACTCACATATACGATTTATCTAGAAAGCACCGACAAGGCGGTCATTGCTCTCAAAGAAGAACCGAATGCGATGTTCCCGATTAGCACGGAATTGCGCGCATACACGGAATCGGTGCTGTCGGTTAACATGCTGACTACCCCGATTTTAACCTCTTCCACGGAGGAAGGCGTACTCTTATTTGAATATTTCATTTATGAAAAAATCGTTTCCGGCAAGGATTTCACGTATCTTGCCATAACAAAAAAATCTGAAACTGCATTCTATTTAATTCAGTTTACCTGTGAAACCAAAAACTTTGCCGACTTCAAGGGGCAATTCTTAGACTGGGCAAAGCTGGTTGAAGTGGCATAAAACGCCGTGAAGAAAAAGGTATCTTGCGGCAAATACCGGAGCGGCAATAAATATATATCAAAACCTCCAGACCTCCCGTAAATAGGGAGGTTTGGGTTTTATGCGCCTCCACCGCTACGACTTCGGGACAGCCTACCGATTTAATTCCGATTTTTGTCTTTTTCAGTATGCATGCGTCTTTTGTGCGCTGTGAAGCATGACGGTAGCCGCTTTGCGTCTTTGTGCGTCTAGACGGCGTTTTTTGCGGTTTTATAAATTTTTTTAAAAAACTTTTGCCTAAACGGTTGACAAAATAGGGGACATGTCGTATAGTATAGCAGTCACCGATTTGAAGGCTCAATCGGGGTGTAGCGCAGATGGTAGCGCGCGTGGTTTGGGTCCATGAGGTCGGGAGTTCGAATCTCTTCACCCCGACCAAACGCCGACCATTGTTTCCCCGTTTAAGAAGCATTAAATCAGTAACTCTCACGGTCCGGTAGTTCAGATGGTTAGAACGCTAGCCTGTCACGTTAGAGGTCGAGGGTTCGAGCCCCTTCCGGATCGCCATTAGTCCCCGAATGTTTAAACACGTTCGGGGACGCTAATTAAAAAAATCTGCACATTCGGTGCTTGCCTTATTTACTTAGGGTCGCGCCCTCCGTTGTTTTTACGGGAAGGCGTCGCGCGGCTAAGGTTTATCGGGGATTATTTGCTAAGTTGATGTTGAATATTTAAGTCTATACCCCTAGCGGCGCAAGACAATTTCAACGGAAACGGCGCGGAAAAGAAATCCGGTGTGCGTGACTAATATATTCGGCACGATTGCGTGTACGCCTGTTTTGCGGCGGCGGCTTATTTTTAGGTCGCAGCGGCGTTACGGGGAATATTCGTAGGATTTAAAGAGTTTGTTTCGCAAGAACCTAACCGCCTTTTTTAGGTGTGAGGCGGCGATATAAACGGAACCCGACGAAAAAGTGCGGAAACTTCGGTTTCAAAAAGCAATGTTGCGGTACCTTTTCGGCACAATTGTTGTGCGCCCGTTTTGCGGCGGCGGCTTGTTTCAAGTCTGCGGTAGTAAAACGGGGACTCTTCGTAGGATTTAAAGAGTTTGTTTCGCAAGAACCTATCCACCTTTTGGGTGTGAGGCGGCGATGTAAACGGAACCCGGCGAAAAAGTGAACAATCGTATTTGTCAAGGATAACCGTGTTATTGCGTACGTGCCCGTTATACGGCGGCTTTATTTTTTAAGTCGCGCGGTATTTCGGGGAGTATTTGTAGGATTAAATAAGTTTGTTTCGGTAGTCTATACCCCACGAGGGCAAGACAAGATATAAACGGTATCCGGCGAAAAAAGCGTGTGAAACTCTCGTTACCAAATGCAATCTGCGCGAAATCTGCACGGTTCCGTGCGCGCCCGTTTTAACGGTCACGGCTTTAGTTTAAGCCGCGGCGTAATTACGGGGACTATTTGTAGGATTAATAAGTTTTTTTCAAAGAGCCTATCCCCCGTTGCGGTGTTGAGGACTGATTTAAGCGGCTATCCGGCGAAAAAGTGCGGAATACAAAAATTCCTAAACGGAATTGTGCGATAAGGTGACGCTTACTTTCGGGTAAGCGAAAATACTTGCCTTGGTAGCTCAGTTGGTAGAGCAAGGGACTGAAAATCCCTGTGTCGATGGTTCAAGTCCGTCTCAAGGCACCACTATTATAAGTAATGTTAGACTTTTACTGTTTGTCTTATAGATGTAACAGTACCCTCAAACTTAAAAATTCGGTTTACTCCCGAATTACGCCTATAGCTTTCAGTTTGTATGTCGCGGGACGCCCCGTCGCTTCGCTTCGGGGGCTATACGCTCCAAAAAACTTAAAAATTCGGTAGCACGAATTTTGTTTATAGCCTTTGCTCTGTTTGTATGTCGCGGGACGCCCCGTCGCTTCGCTTCGGGGGCTATACGCTCCAAAAAACTTAAAAATTCGGTTTACTCCCGAATTAATTTAAGGGCCTTTAGCTCAGTTGGTTAGAGCGGTCGGCTCATAACCGATTGGTCCGCGGTTCGAGTCCGTGAAGGCCCACCAACTAAAACTTTATAACTGCGACGCAAGTGACTTAAGCGGCAGACGGAAACAATCCTAAACCGCCGTTAAAGGACTTACGCATAGCGGTACTCCTCTCCCCTGTCGGGTTTGGAAAATGTAGTGACAACTGTCAATTTTCAGTCGGATTTGGAAAATGTAGTGACAACTGTCACGCAAATTTTCAAGGACAAAATCGGGTGGGAGGTCGTGGATTCGAACCACGGAAGCTGCCGCAATCGGATTTGCGGTTTTTCTTTCGGTGATACGGGTTCAATCCCCCGACAAATTTCAATCAACGCCTGTACGAAGCGGGGTTGAACGGCGGTTAATTCAATTTCCGCAATCGTGCCGCGTCATGCTGGTGTAGCTCAATCGGCAGAGCAATTGATTTGTAATCAATAGGTTGATGGTTCGATTCCGTTCACCAGCTCCACTGCAAAATATCGGCTTACCGCATCCCTCCGTAGCCGTAAAATACAAAAACTTTGTTATATTATGGGAAGTTTCCCGAGTGGCCAAAGGGAGCAGACTGTAAATCTGTTGTCAGTGACTTCCGTGGTTCGAATCCACGACTTCCCACCATTTAAGACGGTATCACGCTATGTGAATACCGTCTTTTTCTTGTCTTGAAACGTGTGCGATACGGTTGTCGGCGGCAGGCGGACTTAGCTGAAGTTTAGGGTGACAATATTATATTCCCCCACCGACAACTGTATCGGACGTTTTTGTTAACGCGTGTTAAGCAGCTTTATTTGACTACTCTCGTAGTCGGAGTTTACGTGTCCGTAAGTTCCTAAGGTCATTGCGATAGACTTGTGTCCAACCCATTTGCCTATAACCAATGGGTCTATACCCTTTTCCCGACAACGGTTTATAAACGTGTGTCGAAGTGAGTGTATTACTATATTTTTTCCTTCAAGCTCTGCTTGTTTGCGTACAGTTGCGAAGCTGTTTTGCAATGCCGGAACATTTGCCGGGCAAAGTCTTTCTTGGCTTTCCTTGACACAACTTTCAAGATAAGGTCTTAGCTCCGCAGATATTGGCACGGAGCGAATTCCGGCTTTTGTCTTAGGCTTTTGCTCCTTAGTACCACACATAGCTTTACTGACAGTTAGCAAATTCTTGTTCAAGTCTATATCACTATGTCTTAATGCAAGTGCTTCCCCTCGCCGAAGTCCCGTATAGAGCATTATGGCAAAAAGTATTTCGTGCTTACTCCCGGCAATAGCTCTAACAAAAGCCTGTTCCTCATGAAACGTCATAGCTGCATAGTGCTGCTTTTCGTGCTTCGGTATTTCTACTGCAAGCATAGGGTTGCTGCTGATGTACTTGAGCTGTACCGCCTTATTGAAAATCATTTTCATTAGACTTACAAGCTGTTGCATTTGCCGCTTCCAAGGGACTTTATTAATCAGCTCCTGCACAGCGTAGCTGTCAAGCTTGCTTATTTCTAGCTCCCCAAAGTAAGGCTTTATGTAGAGCTTTATCAAGCTCTTATATTTGTACTGTGTGCTAAACTTAAGCTTCCCTTCTTTGTATAACACGAACCAATCATCGCACCATTTGGCGACCGTATAGCTTTTGTTATTAGCTTTAGTTTCTAGCAGCATTAGTATCTGTTCTAACTTTGATAATACGGCGCTGTCACTCATTCAGTAGCTAGTTGCGCGGGGTCTGCTCCCCCAGTAGGCGGTAACGCTTGTCCCATGGGCGCGGACGCTTGCATACGCTCCATTGTTACCGGGTCTAATTCCGGTGCGCCACACAACTGTTTATAAACGTGTGTCGAAGTGAGTGGGAGCCAATCAACCGGGCACAATTTCCTTTATTTAACGGCGGTAACGAAAACAGTTTGCCCGCCTATCAAATATTGCGGCGGATCATAGTCAACTCTGTTAACGCGGGTCTTATCTTTTTGTGAATTTGTTATTTGTCCACGAAAATCATACCAAAATTGATAATGAAAAATATCCACAGTGGCACACCCGTTGGCGTCGGTTTCAAATGTTTCTGTTCGTCCATTTGAGTAGGTCACAGTTAAGGTCTTGTCTATCATTAGACTGCCACCCGCATCCCTTACAAAAAAATTTTTTTGCGAGCCAAAAGTAACCTCAAGAAACCCTGAACTGCCACCGCCAAATCCCCATGGGTGGGAATTAAAATCAACGCCTCCACCGCAAATACTGTCAATAATTCGGTTATCAAGACTGCTGTATTCATAATAACCCATACTTATGGGAATATAATTTTCATCAAGCGAATTGAGGCGTTCAAATTTTGTGCGATAAAACCATGCAGACGAGCCTACGCCGTATACCGAACCAAAGCTTATGGCGGTTACATTGCTTATTAAGGTATTGTCCTCATAGATGTCGGGCGTGCTTGTTTTAGGCGGATTTATTTGCGGGGTTTCGCCAATGTCTGTGTTTGGTTGCAGTCCGTTGGTATCTATGCATGCAAAAACTTTTCCTCCAAGCCCTCGATTGCCGGGGGCGCCGGTAATAAGTGCGGACACATCAAAAAGTGCTTCCATTTTAATGGTATTTCGGCGGAAAAATGTATTGCCGCTTAAAACGTCATTGCCCTTCCAAATACCGCTGGCAGCAGTGCAAACCTCCGTGGGTTTTATAACGATTACATTATCTTCATAAACACTGTTATCAACGGGTGTGGTGTCGGTGAGATAAATGGTGTATCGTATGCCGGCAACTAACGACACAATATTTTTAAATTCTGTGCTTCGTTGTTTGGGTGCCCAACCAATGTAATAGACGAAGTTATTAGAGCAAATGATATTATTTCCCCAACCAAAACCAATCGCATAATATCCCATACCAAAAAGCTTGTTATCCGTTGCGGTTGCGTTGCTTATTGAAATACCGAATGAATTTGTGTCGAAGCTGTCCGAATAAAGTTCATTGCGGTGCTTATCGCCGCCTATGGATAGTCCATTTTGGCGGAACCGACGAAGAGAACAATAACTTGTTTCTGAATTGCTGTTTCCGCCTGCAATCGCTCGTATGCCTTGGTGACGGTCGGTTATTACCGTCCCCATATCGTAAAGGACATTGTGGTGAACAGATATCTTTGCATTTGGATAAAAAAGCATCCCGTTTATATCTGCACCGTACCATTCCTCCGTAACGCCGGCAACTTCATGACTGTCCCTGCTGTCATACATATAAATCGGGTTAAACCCATGACCGATTATGCCACCGCCCCCATTTGCACCTTGTTTGATTGTGCCGTTATAAATTTTCGTGTTAATTTGCCGTCCCACCCAAATGCCAAATGTCGCTTTTCCATTTACATTGTCGCGGTAGTCGTTATATCCCGTGCCAACAAACTCCGGCGCGCCTTGGTCGTATATAACGATATGTCCGCCAAGGTCAACCGTGACATTATCAGCTTTTATTAAAAGAAACACTGTTTTGGCATCAATGTTGGTCGTCAACAAATATTTACCGGATTTCGTAATTGTGAACGGAGGCGTTTGGGTTGGCATATCTTCGGGAATGCGAATAACCGTTTCGTCATATGCAAGGGTGCGAAAAACTTTGTCGGCGGAAAAAACATTTTTCCCGTTATAATCTTGTGTCTTAATGCGGTAATGATATTCGGTATCCACTTCAAGCTCACGTAAATATTTCAAGTGATTATAATAATAACTGTCGGCATTCATTTCGCAAACATGCCCGTATTCACCGGTAGTTCCATATTCAATTACGGCAAGTGCTGGCAAATTAGTCACAAACCCAATAGCCGCCGAATTTATGGACGGATAAACCCAAAGCCCCTCGTCTTCAACTCGTAATATATCACCAAATGTTTCGGTGATAAGAGGTTCGGTGTTTGGGGCAAATTTTTCTAGGCGGAAGTTAAAAAACTCTTCATAGGCATTTTGCGGATTTGCAATTAGTTGTGGGACTTCAAGGGATGTCGGACCTGTTTGTTCGTAGCTATTTTTCATCGCGAAATACTGACGAATCCACTCAAAATACAAACTAACCCCCGTCACCACAATTATTATGGCAATGATACCTGCGATCAAAACTATTAAGCGCCAACTTTTTTTGGGCTTACTTGTTTTCTTTTCAGATTTGTCAATTCGCATATCTTAACTCCTTATGTTGGGTGTGGACAATTCGCGGTGATAAAATATTTTCTTAACCGACAAGTCGTCACGGCAGATTATCTATACCTTTATAATATAGCACGGAAAAGCATCTATGTCCATTTAAATTCCTCTTAAGCGGATTAATAGCGCTTGAGTTCGACGGTAAGGAAACCGGCGGAGATGATTGCGGAGAGGAAGGCGGCGACGGGTAGAGTCCACCAGATGCCGTACAGACCGACCGTGCCGTACATGAAAAATGCTGCGGGAATGAGCAAAAGAACCGTGACGGCGTAGAAGAACAGAGAGCGCCCCTTCTTGCCTACCGACTGATAAAAGCCGCCCGCAACGACGGCAAAGGGCATGAACGGCAGCGCGGAGGCGACTATGCGCAAGGCTTCCGCACCGGAGGCAAGCACATCGGCGTCGTCCGTGAGCAAGGAGAGAATTTGCCGCGGAAACGCCTCTGCGACGGCAAGGAAAAGGAGCGCGCAGGCTACGGAGATAAGCAACGCTCCGCGTACGGTTTTTACAACGCGTAAGCGGTCGCCGGCTCCGTGGTTAAAGCCTATCAACGGACTCATCGCCTGCACCGCCGCAAACGACGGTATAACTCCAAACATGAACAGACGGTTTATATAGGCGTATGTCTTTATAGCGGCGGCGCCGCCCGCGGCGCTCAAAAAGTTGTTGAGCAAAACTAAGCTTAAAGACAACCCGCCTTGCTGAACGAGTGACGGAAGCCCCGTTGCAACGACCGACCGCACCGTGCGTAGTCTTAGTCGCGCCCCCTTGAATATAAGACAGGAAAATTTTTTGAAGAACAAAATAGACATTAAAAAGCTGATAAATTGACAGACAACGGTTGCTATAGCGGAGCCGATAACCCCCGTTTTGAACACCAAAATCAGTAGCGCATCCGCGACAATGTTGACGGTAATCGGGATAACCCATATTAAAAGGGCGTACTTCATTCTGCCTTCCGCGCGGATAATCGAAGAAAAGCCCGTCGAAAAAACATTGCCGATAAGTATTATAGTTAAATAGGGCTTTGCATAAACGCCAAGTTCAGCGGTAGTTCCCAGTACTTTAAGTAGCGGTTCGATAAAAATAAGCCCGAATACGGATATTAAAACGGCGGTAATCCAAAACACAATCATCGCGTTAAAAGCGACCTCGCCGCCTTCCGCATGCTTGCCTTCACCCAGTTTACGCGAAATTATCGACGCCGCGCCGCCCCCTAGCGTGGCGGAAATTGCCGACTGAACCAACACGAAGGGCAACGCCAACGACACTCCTCCGGTCGCGTCCGCCCCTACTCCCCAACTTACGAACAGCGCGTCGGCAAGCGTATAAAGACTGTTGAGCAACAGCGCGGCAAAGGTTGTGAGCGAATACTTTATTAAAAGCGGAATAACGCTTTTGTTTTTCAGTTCCTCGTTGGCGTGCATTTTGTTCGTGTATTTTTTGTTTGTTAGCGCCGCCGGTAGGTTCGTTGAAAACGTTCTTTCTTGCGTGCATCTGTTTATATAATATTTATTGATTTAAGCATGCGACGCAAGTCATCACTGCGGATTGTCCACACCCCATGCGGCAAGTAAGCCTAAAATAACGCTCCCCTAATCCAACGGACTTAAACACTTAAGCTTATCAAAGCTTGTTTTAAAGAGATATGCGCATGAGAATGCGTTGCGGATATAGCCGAATTGCCACTTTTTATAGCGCGCGTAGCGTTCCGTATACATAATAAGCCCCAAATAGGCAAGCATTATGTAGTAGCGGATGTTTTCCTCATCGCTTGCGGTAACCGCAGGTTCGCCGATGGCAAGCCGTGCGGTGGCGGCGTTGTATTCGCCCGCGCACGCCTTAACGCCCAAGGGAATGCCCCATGGATTGAAATCCACAAAATCGGCTATGCGGTCGCCCCAAAAACAGCGTTCCGGGTCGATTACGGCTAGCTTTATGCCGTCGTCCGAATTCTTGTCGCAGAATAGATTTCTATTCCATAGGTCAAAAAATACCAACACCGGTTCGGCTTTTTTGAGTATCTCTTGGTTTTTGTCGATATAACGCAACAGCCTTTCACCCGGCTTGCAAGGCTTGCCGAAGCGGGTGCAGTCGTCACGGAGATTTTGTACCATACCGCGTATGGCGGCGTACCAGTCGGCGTGAAGTCCGTTTTGCTCATATCCGAAGCCTCTTCCCTCTATAGTATGAATTTTGGCGAAAATATCGGCTACCACGGTACTCACCTGCCGGCGCTCCTCCTTAGTGAGCTTTACCGTATCAAGGCGCGGGTTCAGTAGTTTTTCCATGATAAAAAACGGCGCGGGTATCACCGCTTCTGAAAAATCCGTGTAAATAATTTGGGGAATTGCAATGTCCGTGCGTTCGCGGAGCAACTCATAAAAACGGATTTCTTGCCGCATTAAATCGATTTCGTGCGTTAAAATCACCGCGTCCTTTGGCGGCGCAATTTTTAATATGTATCCGACTCCGCTAGACGTCACATCAAAAACGCGGTTGTACTCTCCTCCCGATAATTCCCGTAAGCGCTCCGGCTTATGAAGACCGGCGGCGGCGAATATGCGAAAAATCGCATCCGTGCCTATTTTGAATTTAGTAGAACTTTTCATATTAATATCCCCTTTTAGGGTGTGGACAATCTGTGGCGACATGCCTGCCAAAAAAATCTTTCCGGCTCTTTTTGGTCTGAAACCATCCAAAATGCCTGTTAAGTAGCGGTGCTACGAACTGCGCTTTCTAGCAATTTTATTCTTAAAAATAGCCTGAAAATCTTTTGTCACCGCGAATTATCCCCCTACCTTTTTACAATATTATAGCAAAGAAGCTTGCCCGTGTATAGTGATTTTTCAAATATATTTAACATTTGGGTGTGGCAATTATTTGTTTTATTTTTTTGCAAGAACATAATAGTCATTTTTTTCAAATGAACATTGATTTCCCGGCTATTAAATTTACTAATACTTATTCTAATTTGAACCTGAAAATCAACGGCTTTTAGCCCGAAAAATACCAAAAAACGGCTTAAATCCAAACCGCAGGATTACATTGTTAGCGGCGAAGTCCTTTTCCGGGACTCCGCCGCAATTCAAATTTTAACATAATCTACAATGGTTTTACAACCGTATGCAACCGGTTTTTATATCCGTATACAGTCGGTTTCTATATCCGTATACAGTCGGCTTTTACATCCATATCCAGCCGAACAGTACGATAAGGTAGAACCATTGCAGCGGCGACGGGCTTACCTTCACGGTGCATGTATCGGTATTATTATTTGAATCCGTTATGGTAATCGTTGCCGTCATGGTCTTTGTGAAGCTAGTCGTCGAGTTTACAATACCCGTATTCGGGTCGACGGTTACCTTATCGTTATCGGAACTGAATTTATAGGGTCCGCTACCGTTTTTGATATGCAGTTGCAGTCTACCCTTATATTCCATCGTATAGGCGGACTGAGTAAATGCGGGTGGCGACGCCAACGAGTTTCCAGTTCCTTGCCAAACGGCGTAAAGAGTTAAATTTTCATTTTCAACATATTGACTATCGGGCAGATACTCCACCGCAAACGCGGTACTGACGCTCGACCACCCTAAAAATACATAACCTACACGGGTGGGTTCGACGCTACTAAGTGTAAGCACCTTGTTATGGGTTTTTATTTGATTACTCGGTTCGCCGACACCACCCTTGGGGTTGTAAATTACGCTATAGGTATTGATGACCCAAACGGCGTAAAGCTTAATTGTCGCGTCGTTGGTCGTCGTAAGATTTATAACGGTTTCACCGTCGGCGTAGGCTAACGAACCGGAGGAATATGCCCAACCTGCGAAAGTGTAGTCCGGACGCGCGAATACGTTGGAGGTTAATTGGCTTTCCGTATCGTAAACATGCACGGAGTCGGACATTTCACCGTTACCGCCGTTGGGGTTGTAATTTACGCCATAGGTATTAGCTATCCAAACGGCGTAAATATCCAGCCTATCTCCGGAGGTTGTAGTTAGGTTTAGGACGCTTTCACGGTCGCCGTAAACAATCTCTCCGTCGGCTTCGGTAGACCATCCTGCGAAGGCGTACCCGCTGCGGGTGAACGCGTTTATGGTTAATTCCTTTGCCGTATCGTAAACATGTGAGGAGTCGGACATTTTACCGCTGCCGCCGTTGGCATTATAGCCTACCTTGTAGAAAACGTTGCTCTGCCAAAGGGCGTACAGGTCTATCGTTTCGCCGTCGGTCGATGTGAGGTTTATCACGCTTTGGAGGTTGGTATATACCACCTTTCCGTCGGCTTCCGTCGCCCACCCGGTAAAGACGTACATCGCCATGGTAAAGGTGTTTGCGGACAGCGCTTTCGCCGCGTCGTAGGCATGCGCGGAGTCGGACATCTCACCGCTGCCGCCGTTGGCGTTATATCTTACGCCATAGGTATTAGCCGTCCAAACGGCGTACAAGCTTATCGTTACGCCATCGGTCGCCGTGAGGTTTAACACGCTTTGAGCGTCGACGTAGGCTAGCGTACCGGTGGACTCCGCCCATCCCGCGAAGGTGTAACCTATGCGTTCGAAGGCGTTGGCGGTTAGCTCGCTTGTGATACCGTAGGTATGCACGGAGTCGGGCGTGGCACCCTTGCCGCCGTTGGGATTATATTTTACAACGTAGGTATTGGCGGTCCAAACGGCGTAGAGGTTAACGGTTGCGCCGTTGGTTGCCGTGAGATTTGCCACGCTCTGACCGTCGGCGTAGGATAACGTACCAACCGACGTAGCCCACCCGGCAAAGGTGTAACCCGTACGCACATATGCGTTAACGGTTAACGTGCGTACCGTGTTGTAAGTATGCGAGGAGTTTAGCATGCTACCGATGCCGCCGTTGGCATTATACTTTACGACGTAGGTGTTTGCCTTCCAAACGGCGTAGAGATTGACGATTTCGTCGTCGATTGCCGTCAAGTTCATTATCGCTTCCCGGTCGCCGTAAACAATCGGACCGGAGGCGGATGTAGCCCATCCTGCGTAAGAGTAACCTATGCGTTCGAACGTGTTGGCGGTTAATACGCTTGCAGTATTGTAGGCGTGTGAGGAATCGGACATCTCTCCGCTTCCGCCGTTGGCGTTATACCTTATACCGTAAACAATGTCGATATGCCAAACGGCATAGAGAGTTATAATTTCGTCGGCGACTAGTGTGACGTTTATCACCGTTTCCCGGTCGCCGTAAGCTATTTGACCGTCGGCTGACGTCGCCCATCCGATAAAGCTGTAATTCGCGCGTACAAACGCATTGGCGGTTAACGCCTTTGCAATACCGTAGGTATGTGAGGAGTCGGACATCTTTCCGGTTCCGCCGTTTGCATCGTAGGTTATAACGTAGTTGTTAATTGTCCAAACGGCGTACAGGTTTATGAATTCACCGTTGATAGAGGTAAGGCTTACCACGCTTTGTCCGTCGGCGTAAATTATTTGACCGGCGGACGTCGCCGCCCAACCTACAAACGAGTAACCCGTGCGGGTAAAGGCGTTGGCGGTTAATTCGCTTGCCGTACCGTAAAGGTGCAAGGAATCGGACATAACGCCGTTTCCGCCGTTTGCATTGTATTTTATGCTGTAAGTGTGGGCAATCCAAAAGGCGTAAAGGGTTACGATTTCGCCGGCGGTCGACGTTAGGTTTTTCACGATTTGACGGTCGACGTAGATTAACGAACCGTCGGCTTCCGTCGCCCATCCGCCGAAGATGTAACCCGTGCGTGTGAACGCGTTAGCGGATAATTTGCTTTCAAGATTGTAGATATGTGAGGAATCGGATGTGAAACCGCTGCCGCCGTTGGAATCGTAAGCTACGGAATAGGTATTAACCGTCCAAACGGCGTAGAGGTTTATGGTATCTCCGGCGGTTGACGTGAGGTTTATAATACTCTGTCCGTCCGTGTACGCAAGCGAACCGATAGCCGACGTCGCCCAACCTATAAACGTGTAGCCCGTGCGGGTAAACGCGTTGGCGGTTAGTTTTTTCGCCGTATTATAAGCATGCTCGGAGTCGGACATATCTCCGCTTCCGCCGTTGGCGCTGTATTTTACGCTGTAGACATTGGCGCTCCAAACGGCGTAAAGATCAAACGTTTCCTTGTCGCTTGCCGTGAGGTTTATCACGCTTTGTCCGTCCGTATATTCAACGATCCCGTAGGCGTCCGCCGCCCACCCGGCAAAGGCGTAGCCCGTGCGTGTGAACACATTGACGGTTAATTCCTTTGCCGTATCGTAAACATGTTCGGAATCGGACATTTCACCGCTTCCGCCGTTGGCATTATAGGCTACAACATAGTTATTAACCGTCCATACGGCGTACAAGCTTACGGTCGCGCCGGCGGTTGACGTAAGGTTTAACACGCTTTGACCGTCGACGTATTCAATGCTTCCTTCGGCATCCGTAGCCCACCCGATAAAGGTGTAACCCGTATTAACAAAGGCGTTGGCGGTTAATTCGCTTGCCGTATCGTAAACATGTTCGGAATCGGACATTTCACCGGTTCCGCCGTTTGCATTGTAATTGACGCCGTAGATATTGGCACCCCAAACGGCATAAACATTAACCGTCGCACCGTTGGCAGTTGTGAGATTTATCACGCTTTGACCGTCGGTATATTTAACGCTTCCGTCCTCCGTCGTCGCCCACCCGGCAAAGGCATAGCCCGTGCGTGTGAACGCGTTGACGGTTAATTCGCTTGCCGTATTGTAGATATGCGCGGAGTCGGACATATCTCCGGTTCCGTTGTTCGCATTATATTGGACGGCGTAGGTATTAGCCGTCCAAACGGCGTACAATTCTATTCTGTCGCCGTTGGTCGTCGTAAGGTTTACCACCTTTTGACCGTCGGCATATACGACGCTTCCGTCCGCCGCCGTCGCCCACCCGGCGTAAGTGTAACCCGCACGTATGAAGGTATTTGCGGTTAGTGTTTTTTCCGAATCGTAGACGTGCGCGGAATCGGACATGGTCCCGTTGCCGCCGTTTGCGTTATACCTTACGGTGTAAATAACACCTGTATGCCAAATCGCATAGAGGTTGATAATGTCGCCGTCGGTCGCCGTGAGGTTTAACACGCTTTGACCGTTGGTATATGCAATGATGTCGTCGTCCGTCGCCCACCTGGCAAAGTTGTAACCTATGCGTGTGAAGGCATTGACGGTTAACGCGCTTGCCGTATCGTAAATATGTGTGGAATCGGACATATCACCGCTTCCGCCGTTGGCATTGTACCTTACGCCGTAGGTGATTGCCTGCCAAACGGCGTAGATATTAACCGTTCCGCCGGCTGTCGTCGTGAGGTTTATCACGTTCTGTCCGTCGGTATATTCAACGGTTCCGTCCTCTTCCGTCGCCCACCCGACGTAAATGTAACCCGTGCGTGTGAACGCATTTGCGGTTAATTCGCTTGCCGTATCGTAAGCATACGCGGAGTCGGACATATCACCGCTTCCGCCGTTGGCATTGTACTTTACGCTATATGCGTTAGCAGTCCAAACGGCGTAGAGATTAACCGTCCCATCGTCGGTCGTCGTAAGATTTAGATTGCCGCTGTACCCGTCGCCGTATATGACGTTTCCACCGGCGGACACCGCCCACCCGGCAAAGGTGTATCCGGGACGTGTAAACGCGTTGAGTGTTAAACTGCTTGTCGTATTGTAGGTATGCGCGGAATCGGACATATCGCCGCTTCCGCCGTTGGCGTTATATATCACGCTGTAGGTGTTGGCGTGCCAAACGGCATAAAGCACCACGGAAGCCTCGTCGGTATAGTCCCCGCCCGGTTGATATACGGGTGTTACTGCGCCGCTGTCCGGCGACCACCCTAAGAAGGTGTATCCCGTTCGGGTGAGAATATCCGCCCTTAAGACAAGCGTCTCTCCGAACGGCTTAGTTTGGGTTGCCGGCGCGCCGTTGCCGCCGTTGGCATTGTATGAAACGGTATAGGTAACGGTGTCCTTCAACAAGACCGTGAACGAACCCGTACTTGACACGTTATAACTCCTAGCCTTTAAATAATAGGTTCTTCCCGCAGTCATACCATAGGTAATCAGGAAGTTCATCCCTTCGCCGGAATCATCATCTTTAGCAAGCTCCGATGCCGCTATCGAATCGTAAATATACCCGATGACATCCAACGAGCCAATAGAAGTGAACGAGTATATACTCGTGCCGCTAGCCACATATTTATACCAAATTTCTTGCTCCGCCCAACAAACCACCGATGCCGTAGGCGTATTGATAGCCAATAACGGCGCGTCCGTCCAAACGGCGTAAAGAGTTAAATCGGCATCTAAATGAACGATTTCACCGGGTAAATAGTCCGGAGTTGTCGCCAGGCTGTTTGCCGCCCAACCGTCGAAATTATGTCCCGAGCGCTTAGGCGCTAAGGTCGGAATTGTTACGTTGTCGCCGACTATCGGCAACAGCGGTGATATGGTTCCCCCGTTCGGGTTCAGCTTCAATTCAGAAACATTCGAATCGGGATAATAGAAGCTCTTAGACCCGCTGTTTAAATTCAAATTCGGGGTTTCCGATTTTAACAGCGTGTCCCCATGATAAAATTTTATTGATTTTATGAGAGTGCTACCCGATAACGTCCCCCTGTCGGAAACGATAACGGTCAACTGACTTGTATCAAAATTGGCAACCGCCGAGCCATAATCGAAGACAAACGTCGCGTCGTCCGCAATAGTCGTCCCTTTAAACGAATACGCTCCGCCGCGCCCTACGCCCATGTAAAGACTGACGGAAAAAAGCGTATCGGCATAGACAGTCGGATTTGCACCGTCCTTGCCGGAAATTTGCACGTTTATATCGCTACGTTGATTGCTGTTGAGCGTTACCTCGCAAGTAACGTCAAGCGAATAATTGGCTACTTCAATATAAAAAATCTCATAAAGGTCGAATATCTCACTTCTTATTTTTCCGGTGCTTGCATTTTGCTCGGGAGTGTTCGACTGCTTGTTGAGCGCGTCGTACATAACCCAAATAAAGCCGGCGTTGCCCCAACTGGTTCCCCATGAATTGGCTATTTTAAAAGCGCCTCTTTCAAAATCTTCGATAATCCCGTTGTTGTTTAAATCACACGTAACATCGTCGTTATATCCGACTATGGTCAAGGAATGTCCGTCCCACGTGGGGTTGCCATGAATGTCCAAATAACTTTCTTGACGCATGACGATGTTGCCCCACTCCGAAGTGCCGTAACGCACAATCCAATCGGAGCCGCCGCTGCCTACGTCGGTTTGGAACACCACTGGATGATTTTGATTAAGCTGGGCTTTGATTTTATTTAAATCGGAATCCGTATTACTGGTGATAGGAGTACTTCCCGACGCAAAAAAATCCGACTTGTAAGATGAAACTCTTGACTTTAAGGCGTTCCGCATTATGTTGCCGTCGGTCACCCATTCGCGGTAATTTAAGGCATAAGGGACTTCCGCTAAGGTTGCGGCGCCGCTTGTTTTTAACAGTGTAAACGCATCGTCATTATAAGACCCGCCGTCCGTGCCGTTGTTTATGTAATTGTATGTCCATTGGGGTGAGAACACCTTAGAGGTGTCTAAGACGCCGCCGTTTCTAACCGTCCAGTCGTTTAAACGGGCGACCTCATATGTAAACGTGTAGTAGGTGGTAGACCATGAAACGCAAGAACCCAAAGAGCCTTGGTTGCCGATTGTCGGGAAATATTTGTCTTGACTTAGGTCAATCGCCGCTAGATAGGACACTCCCTCGGTGCCGGCACTTAGCTTGAGCGGCGAAACGAGAGCCGCGTCATTGTTTTCCGAACGCTTTGCGCCCAACCCGAAGCTTTCGAACTCATCTCCGTCCGGAGGAAGAACCTCGTCCCCCGTTGAGGCGTTTTCGATAATTTGTCCGTCCTCCGCCACAGCCGTAAAACCCGCAATATTTGGGAAAACAATGAAACCCACGCTGAAAAAAAGCACCGCTATCGCTAATATACCCAGACGCTTTGTCAGCCTTTCTATTATTCTTTTATTTATGTTTTTCATGTTCATGGTACGCTTACCTATAGGGTGTGGGCAATCCATTGTGGTGACTTACTGTCTAAGAAAATCTTTTGTCACCGCGAATTATCCTCCCCGCCTCTTTTGTACTATTCTTATTATATAACTATTAGACGAGAAAAACAAGTAATTAGCCAAAAAAAATCGCGAAATGTCAAAAAAAAATTTCACCGCCTCCCGCACGCGCATTGCCATCCATTTTGTAAACCATATCGGTAAATCATTTTTAGGTTTTTTGGGGAGGATTTTTCAAGGGGTTTCGGGGGGTTTTCAAGAGAATTTTTTAAGGGTTTTAGGGGTTTTGGCGTGGATTTTATTAAGTTTTTTAGGGGCTTGAAAAACTTTTTCGATAAACTTTTTCTATAGTTAAAAAAATTCTTGACTAACCGTTCTTTCTTTGTTATAATTCCTACCGTTGCAATTGACTGAAATTTCTTGCTGCTATCGCTCAGTCGGTAGTGCACGTCCTTGGTAAGGTGAAAGGACTCTAAAATAAACAACCTTAAAACCACCTCTAAACAGCATTCGCTGCTATGGCTCAGTCGGTAGAGCACGTCCTTGGTAAGGACGGGGTCGGCAGTTCAAATCTGCCTAGCAGCTCCATGAAAAAACCACCCTTTATCGGGTGGTTTTTTCTTTTTATCGGGTATTTTTTGCCGGTGTTTTTCTTCAGCCGAATGATTTTTTATTCGGGTATTTTTTCGCCGGCGGTTTTAAATATCGGTGTCAGAGTCGGAGAAATTTGTTAAAATATCCGCGTTGATTTCCGGGTTGAAGTCGGTTTCGGTATCGGTATCTGCGTTGATTTCCACGTCGGGATTGGTATCCGGATTGGGGGCGGATTTTTTGCCGGAGGTGAAGAGTTTTCCGAAGACGGCGGAGAAGGTAAAGGGTTTGCCGGAGGCGGAGAGTTTGCGTTTAATTATAAGGAGCGCGGCTAAAATCAGCAGGGCGCCGCCTAAGATGCCTAAGACAATCCAGAGCCACAGAAGGTCGTCGACTTTGACGGACTCATTCCGTATTGACACAGAAATTTCCGGCGACAGTGCGGTTGCCTCGCGCACGCCGTCGCTGACGATAACCTCTACAAAATAAGTCCCGCCGGCGCTTTCGGAATAGAAATTGCACATATGGCGGGCGACATCCTGCGTATATGGTTCTGCGGAGCCGTCGGCGGCGACCTTAAACCACCGGTAGGAATAATTTAGTCCGGAGTGTTCTACGGCGACGGCGAAAGCGGTTTGCATTTCCGGGTCGCCCGAATAAGCGTAGTCAACACCGCTTACGTTGGCAAAAACGGGTGGCAGGAGCGTGACGGCGGGGTAAATCGAAAGATTATCCGTGCCGACATTCACAAGCTGTCCTACGGCGATTTCGGAGGTAGCAGAATTTTTAACAAGGCTCCAACCTAAAAACGTGTAACCGTCCGCGGAATACCCTAAATCCGCAACGGTGTAATCGGAATTTTTCTCCACGGATTCGGTACGCAAGACTTTGCTAGCGTCGTGGTTATAGAAGATGACGGACACCTTGGTTCCGGAAAAAATCTTAACCTTCAAATCGCGTACGGACACGGCGGAACTGAAGTTGCCGTTAAAAATTCTTATATCGACGCCGAAGGTTTTGGCTAAGCCCTCGGTGGTATAAAAGAATAAATTTTCGTGTTCTTCCGTCAAATAGTGAACATAAACGTCGTCTACAAGCTCATACCAATCAAAATAAAGCTGTGCGCCGTCTATAATCGGTTCGGTATTAAAAATAAATTGGTAGCCGTCTTCGCGATAAGGCAAGCCGACGTTGCCGGCGTTTAAGTTGTCCACGGGGTCTAGGAGTACGGGGGGATTCAGGGAATATGCGGCGTAGAGCGTCACGTCCTCAAGGACGGAAAAGCTGTCGCCGGCGGAATATTTTGCCATATCGCTTCCGTAGACGTCCGCCCACCCGACGAAGGTATAGCCGGCGCGTTCTGCGGCGACGTAATCGGCGACGACGTGCGCCATGCCCTCTTTGACGTAGTTGTAAGCGATTTCGCCGCTTGCGTCCACGTATCCGATTTTATATGCGGTATAGGCGTCGACGCCTTCGCCGACGACCTCACCCACCGTTTCGACGACGGCGGAGTTTTCGCCCTTAGTCACGGTGACGCGAACGCCGTAGTTGCCGGCGTAGACGGGTTGCGTAGCGTTAACGGCATTTAGCAAATCAATATATGAATTGGATATGAGGTCATGTTGCAGCCACTGGTAGGAAACCGTGAAACCGTCGGTCGGAGTGACGACGGCGGAAAGGATAAATCTATTCACATCGGCGGGGTCGTCGGCGACGGTTATTTCCACGGTAGGCGGACGAATGCCCTCCACGGCGTACAAAAATAATTTTCCGTCCACGGCAAGAGCGGCAAGGTCGGCGTTCTGTCCCGGCTCGAGGTCGATTTTATTACTGCCCTGTGTAAGGCTCCAGCCCAACAGTTCGATTCCGTCCGTGTGTTCCTTAGCTTGGTCTTGAATTACGCCGTCGGGATTAATTTGGTTGCTCATCACATAGGTGCTACCGTCGGCATTTTTGTAAAGAACTATGAAGCCGTTAATGCAGAATACCTGTGCAGTTTTTTGAGTTTCCGCACCTCCGTTGTTAACGGTAACGGTCAATTGCAACCACGTAACGGAACCGCCCTCGGTGCTATACTTCGGGAAGTGGCCGACTTCTCCGTTGCCGCCGTCCTCGTCGGGGATTTCCTCAAAGCCGTTGTCCATAAACGCTTCCCAACGATAAAGCACTTCCGCGCCTGACGGAGGTGCGGGCGCGATAATCGGAACGGCGGTTTGATTCATAATTGCGGGAACCCTGCCACCGCTTAGAACATCCAAGTCGGGGTCGCCCTCAAAGGAAACGGTAAAGGAAAACTCCTCTGCGGCGAAGGCTTGAAGGGGTGCGGCGACTGCGCCGGACAGCGCCAAAAGGAGAAGACACAACGCCGCAAAAGCGGCGCAGGTTCCTTTTTTAAACGGGTTTATATTTCGGGTTTTATTGAATTTCATAAGGGATTTTTCCTAGTTTTTTACGCGGTGAAGCCGCTTTATACTGTGAATGCCGCCGATGTTGTACAACTTTATGCGCGTTGTTTTTATTGGTTAATCCGGTTCGGGACAGCCTAACATATACATGTCCTTGTCGCCGTAAATCGGTCTACCGCCGGGGGTCAACAACATATTTGTATAAAGGCTTGGGCAGCTCAAAAACGCGTAGTCCTCTATAATGATACTCGGCAAGTCGGAGGCACCCAAAATGGTAACCTGATAAAGAGTGTCCATATTGGCAAACGCCATCATTTCGATGATTGACACGCTTTCGGGTATCAGAAGGGTTCTTATAAACGGATTGCCCGCCCACGGCTCGTCCGTATCGTAGTCGGCGGAGATTCTGCTAACCGGCACAACGCGTTCCGTCGGCGTTTTATGTGTCGACGGAATAATGACATACGGATATATTGCGGTAGCTTCATAGCCGATTGCCGAATAGTGGTCAATTTGGCTTTCGTTGGCGACGGGGTCATTTATTTTGTTTCCGTAGATGTCGTACGCCGCGAACAGTATATATTTTTCAGACGGATTCCACCCGCCCGGCGGCGACTGAATGTCCTCTTGAACCTCGTAGGCATTTTTCCATATTGAGTATGTAGCGTTTGAAGCAAACAAAAAAGCCGCCGTTCCCAAAGAAAAAACCAAGGAAATAGTAAGGATTACTGCCGCCGCAACGGCAATCACGGAGTTTTTATCGTACTTTTTTACCATAGCGTCCTATGCGTCACTATTTCGCGTATAAGCCGGTGAGCGTCGCCGCGCACGTGTTATATTGCAAATCTACTATATTATAGCTTATGCGGATAAAAAAATCAATACCTAATTTTTAAAATGATATTTACGATAAAACAATGTTTAAATTCGGTATGTTTAAAAGTGGAAATTAAAGATTTAGAAAAAGGGTATTGACAACTTTCTTCCACGCGTATATAATTGCATAAGGGAATTTTTATTCCCTAAATTAGTAGTTGCTATATTATATAGTGTAGTAAAAAAGCGGGCATAGTCATAAGTTCCGCGCAGATGTCACCTTATTGGAAGGCTTTATGCGCGTTGCATGGGGACGTGGCGTATGAGGGTAGGCACCTATTAGGGGACCTTTCGACTGCGCGCGGCACGCCGCGCTACGCTCAAGGTGACAGTCTATATAACCCGCTCCTATTGGGTGACACGTGGGGGGAAACGCTCCTATTGGGTGACACGTGGGAATAAATTCCCGCTCCTATTGGGTGACAGTTGAATTCTGCGTAGACTGTCATATTGAGCCGAAAGCGTTGAGGTGACAACCGAAACGGGTTCGTGTCGAAATATCCCCTAAGACAAAGACGCGAACTTTTGCGTCTGCGGCGACAGCCCCCGCATTGGTGGCGGCGAATGCCGCCGATGTTATACTACATACCGCTTTATGCGCGTTGTTTAGGGACGTGACGTAAGGGGCTAGGCACCCATAAGGGGACCTTTCGACTGCGCGCGGCACGCCGCGCTACGCTCAAGGTGACAGTCTAAAATTCCCGCTCCTATTGGGTGACACGTGGGGGGAAACGCTCCTATTAGGTGACACGTGGGAATAAATTTCCGCTCCTATTGGGTGACACGTGGGAATAAATTCCTCTCCTATTGGGTGACAGTACTAATAACACCCGCCCCATATGGGGTGACAATCTAAATAAACCGCTCCCCCATTCGGTAACGTGAGGGGAAACCGCTCCCCCATTGGGTGACAATAAGGTGAAGATGAAGAGTAAAAACGGAAAGAGGCTAATTGCGATAATAACAACGGCATTGATTGTTGTAGCGGCGCTGTCACTGGCGATTTTTACCGTTGCGTGGTATTCGGCTTCGGCGAGAACGGGCATTTTATACGAGGTGGACGCAAGCGGCTTTTTCATGTTATATTTTGACAGTGAAATCGAAAACGAGGACGCATTTTTACTCCCGGCGGTGGCGAAAAAAGGAGCCGTTTTGGACGGCGACATAACGCCCGCTACGGATTTATTTATCACCAACGCACCCGACCCGAACGCGCATTCCGTCAACCCGGCTTCACCCATAGACCGCGCTCCGGTGGGTGTCGAGTACATGACGATACTAAATATGCGTGACGCTTTAGACACGGCTGGCACCGCGCGCAACATACGTTTAGACTTCAATGCGCGTAGCCGCCGAATGGATAGCGGAGAGTTTTTCAATCTAAATTTTAACACGGATATTTCGTTGAAAGTCACACTTTACATATATGAAAACGGCACTTCACCCATAGTTTTTATACCGGGAACGGGAGAAATGGTCCACGCGCAGGATGCGGACGGGAACTATCTTTACGATGATGACGACAACAAGGTACCAACCATGATAGAGATAAACGCCGCGCCGGATTTTGAGAATGACACGAACTTTTCGCAATATAAAGAGCTTGAACTTTCGCAGAGCAAAAAGAACACCATGGTGGATCCGTCGGATGATTTATGGCTTACGGGCGACAGTGTTGTGTACATAAAAATCGAAGCATATTTGCTGCAGGTTGACGAGCTTTGCGAACCGGGCATACGCGAATATGGCGTACGCTTCACCGTGGGCGCGCAGTTCTACATGGACGGAATACCGTACGTACCGTCACCTTAATAGCCGTATTGGAAGGCGTTATGCGCGTTGCTTAGGGACGTGGTGTATTAGGGTAGGCACCCATAAGGGGACCTTTCGACTGCGCGCGGCACGCCGCGCTACGCTCAAGGTGACAGTCTATAATAACCCGCTCCTATTGGGTGACAGGATAAAGAACCCGGCGCCCATTGAGCGGTACGCTTTTTTCACTCAAGGTGTAAAGCGGCAGGAAAACGCTTATATCAAGGAGCAGTTGGCGCGAAGGATAAAAGCTTTGTCCGTATTGGAAGGCTTTATGCGCGTTGTTTAGGGACGTGGCGTATTAGGGTAGGCACCCATAAGGGGACCTTTCGACTGCGCGCGGCACGCCGCGCTACGCTCAAGGTGACAGTCTAAAATTTCCGCATTGGAGGCGACGACAGCCCCCGCATTGGTGGCGGCGAAAGCCCCCGCATTGGTGGCGGCGAAAGCCCTCATGTCACCCACATGAAAAAAGATGACGAGAAAAGGCAATAAAAACGCCTTGAGGATTGTATAATTAAAGAGCCTATATTACATATAGGTCAAAAGACGAATTGATGCACTGCCCTATCGTGAAAGCGGTCAAGGCAAAAGACGAATTAATGTGATACCAATAATCGCGAAAGCGGTTTATAAAAATTTGTTCGGCGTCGGACTTTAAACGACGCAGGGAGGCTCTCATGCGGGGTTTTCAACACGATAGAAAAAGCAATTCGAAAGCGGTGGCTGTTGCCACAACCGGAAGAGATTCAACGCCCCTATTAGGGGACACGAGGGGGGAACCCCGCACTGAACAGGTGTGGTGGCGCGGCAATGTTGCGGCGGAAGCCCCCGCTTTTCGCACCCATAAGGGGACCTTTCGACTGCGCGCTTCGCGCTCCGCTCAAGGTGACAATCTAAAGAACCCTCCCCCATTGAGTGACACGTTAAGGGACACCCCATGTGGCGGCGCGGTTTCGCGCGGCGTTTTTTCACATACGCGCATAAGCCCGTGTGCGAAGAACACGCACGCAGGCAAAGGCTTCCGGCGTTATTTAACCGGCGGGCTAGCCGTGGTGATGTTTATCATCTTAGCGGCGGCGGCATTCGGGCTGGTGTTTGTCGGGGATACGCTGACGGGCGATAGCGGCGGCGGGGACACGTTGAACGTGGCGGACGCATTGCAAGCTCCATCGACATCGGCTAGAATCGTAAATTATAACAACGGCAACAACGGTGTTATTGTGTCGGAGGGCGCGGCTTTGGGCATCAGCCTCATAGACACCGATTTACGCATATCGCCGGAAAGCGCCGCATGGTACGGCGCACAAGGCACTTCCAACAATAACAACCTCATCGGTGCCTACGGTTGGGGTGTTGGTTACGAAATGTGCAATTCTCCGGGCGTAGGTTGGGGAAGCAGCGGCAGTTGGAAAAACGGCAATGTCTTACTTTTTTCTAAGATAAAATTAGATAAGGAGGTGGTGGCGCTCCGCAGGATGGGGATGCTCACCATAAACATAAGCGCGTACTTTGTTTCCATGTCATCTGCGGACAGAGGCGCAATCGGCATAGGAAAGCCGGGTCTTACGGATTCCGACATTTATGTAAACCATGCATCGCAATCCGACATTGCACCGGAGACCAACCAAAACTGGGTGGAACCGGAATATGCTTGGGGCGGTTGGTCTGAGATACACACATCGGCAAGCTATGCTTTAGGATCAAGCGGCACCGATGCGGACGAATACATATATTACTGCGCTTGGTTTGAGCCGGACGGCGAGCTTTCCTCCGTCATGGCACTTATGCGCTTCAAGATAAATTACGTGAAAGAAAACGCTGTCGTGCATTTCAGAAAGGATAACATTTCCTTGACCAGTTCGGGGATAACGACACAATCCGGCACAACGACAAGCTCCACCTCCAACGGTTCCGTCACCACCACGGACGGAAAGGCGTCATACAACAACAACGCCATAAACTACAACCAAAGCCCCGGTGCAAGCTTTGACACAAAGACCAGCACCATCACCTTGCGGGCGACGGTGCCGACGGGCTACATCTTCGGAGGGTGGTACGTGTCCACCACGGAGCAGACGGGTACCCCCGCCGTCAACCGAACGTCCACGCTTGCCCAAATTCGGGCGGCGTATGAGTCGACCACTTGTAAGCTGCTGACGACAAGCAACGCGGATATAACCGTGTCGCTTTACGCTGCCGGTTCGCTTGCGGACAGTTCTGCAAGCGGGGCGGCTTTGGTAGGCGGTAAAATACTTCTGCGAAACTACGGTGCCTATAAGGGGACGTATCTCCGTGCGCTTTACATACCCATGGTCTACCCCGTCACCTATGCAGTCGGCAGTCCTTCCAATAATGCGGCTAGCGGTAAAACCGCCGTGACGAACTATCTCATATACGACACATCGTACACACAGCCAAGCGGCGCCACCCTTTGGGGAATAACGGATGCCTTCCTGTCGTGGAGCTATAACAGCACCGCGATGAACGCCGGTGCGACATTTACAAATTTGGCATCGACCACCGCCACCGATAAATTAGTTACAAACTATGCCTATCTTTCAACGGGTTACACGCTGACTGCAACATGGTCAAGCTATGCGCCGGGAGGTCTTACCGGCACGCTAGTCAATTTTACGTCACAAGCAACCCAAAACGTGTCGCACGGCGATTACACGGATATGTATTTTACATCGTCATGGGTCGGCAGTAATGGCTCTTATTACGATTTAGTGGCGGTACACGCCAAGTACACCGCCGGCGCGTTTAACGGCACAACCGTGACGTTGGAGCAAAACGGCTCATATTGGGTGTTGCCGTGGGCGTGCGGCAGCTTTACCTTGGAACCGGAAGTAAAGCCGAAAACATTTACCATAAGTTTTAACAACTCCACGGGCCATAGTTTTTCTCTACCTAGCAGTATTACTTATATCTACGGCGTGGGCAAATCGCAAGCCGATTTGCCGCTTGCCACCGGCGGCGGCGGTTACACCTTCTTCGGGTGGTCTACGAGCAGCGGCGGCAATATCACGGCGGGTCAAATAGTCTCCACCACAGCCACAACAAATCCTTACCCGCTTTACACCGTTCGGTCAACGGCGGTTCCTAAAACAACGCCTGCAAACACGAGATGGGGCGGCACTCCTTCCACCGCTAATCAGGATGTGGTCGTCATCGCAGGCGATCACGACACAAACGATGGAGAATCGTACAACGGCACCAACGATGGTTCTTTTGAATGGTTGAACTATGCGCATTGGGCAAGTCAAAGCAGTGCTAGCGGCACGGGCAGAGGGCCTATTAATCATGAAGGCGGCGTTCACTACTATTCATACGGCACCTATATTACGCTTTCCGGCGAGGCGCTTAAAGCGTACAACAACGGTGCCACCATAACTGTGTCCGCAAGAGCTTATCTAATGGCTTTGGCGGTAACCAATCCTAGTTCAAACAATCCCGTGTCGACTGCATCTTCCACCGTTTGGATTGGCATAGGAAAAGGACGTTACACTTCCGTACACCCCGGCAACAGACATCCCACGGATACGGGCAACGGTGTTCCCGCAGAATACGAAAACTATACTTGGACGAGTCGCAAGCGTGATAACACAACATCAACGAATTGGAATGACTGGAATTGCGGTTGGTCGAATACCGGAGAAATTTCTTTTAACCCTAATAACGGCGACAAACCGGAATTTACCATAGTAGTAGTCGGCGAGTTATGGAACAACGCTACTAGCAAAACCCGTAACGGAATCGAGTTCTCTGCGGCGAACGAGATTGGCTTCTCCATAAGATTCGGCAACGTAAACTCAACAATAACTTACGATGCAAACGGCGCCACCTCCGGCACCACTTTCACAACCGTCAAAAAAAGCACCGACAACCCTGCCCTGCCCTATAATTCTTTCACCAGAACCGGTTACCGCTTTGTGGGTTGGAACACTTCAAACACTTTAACCAGCTTGAAACAACCCACCACCTCTGCCGGTACGGCAACGATAACATATTACGCGATTTGGGTGCCTCACAACTACATGGTTGGTTCCTACGACATATACACGGGCGCGGACGGCTTTGGGTCATATTACACCTCCGAAGGGTTGCAATCGCAGGATGCAGGTTCAAGCGGCACTAGCCCGATTTACGTGTTGGCGCGGCACCCGGACATTCGAAGTTACAATTATAACGCCACCCTAAAGGGTGAAAAACCCCCCGCAAATTATAATTTGGGCGTGGGCATCGCCAATCAGACAAATTGGCACGGAGACGAAGCTTCCCCGCCGAAGGCTAACGACCACACGGGCTATTTGCTGACGGTCTCCCCCGGCGATAACGTCCGCGCTTTACGCAAGCCGAATACCGCCGTTGCAAACGCGTCTTGGGCAACTCTGTCGACTATACCCGCGTCACAATTTATGTCAACCGGCACAGGCAGCACGGGAGTAATTGAAATCGGAGTCAATCTTTTAGGCACGGCTGCCGGCAGCACCAATTCATATACTTACTTTGTCGTATGGGTGTTAGCCCCTCAAAAAACGTATACGACGACGACAAACCCGACCGTGGATTACGGCAATTCGGTTGACCTTGCGGCGCAGGTTTCATTGGCGCACACAAAAACTTCCGTTCAAAGCACCATTACGGACTGGAAAAAATCCGGCGAAAGCGGCGCGCATAAGTGGCGCGATGGACGCAACGGCATCCTTTTTGACGTCGCCGAAAACGGCACATATCTCCCCACGGTGAAGTGGACGGACGTCATGGGCGGAAAAACCCTTGTTTCCACCGCCACCTTTACCACCGGTCCCAGTGTGACGATTAAACCGTTGATACTTGGGTTTACTGCTACGGGCAGCACCGAAACCGTCTACACGGGGACGACTCAGAGCTTCCCGCATGTCCTTGGCGTTGTCGTATCAAAATATACGACCGATGCGACAAAGGCAAAGGCAGTGCAAACCTTTAACAAGGAATACGGCAATTTGGCGACGTGGTATGACCTTGTATATAACACAACCACGGGTGTTATGGGCGGTTTGCGTCCGCTAACCCTAGCTTATGATTTTTATCCGCGCTTTATATCGGCTTGCACGGACACTTGCACAACCACCGCTTGGTATAAAATGATAGGCGGTGCTACGACTACGGCGAACGACCCCGACGGCTTCGAGGCCTGCGTCAATCACCACGCTAAGCAAACCGCGTCCGCATTCACTCTTGCCGGAAAATACGCGCTGAGCGGCGGTCTGCTGCACTTCCATTCCGGGCAAAGCACTGCCGTCTTCAACACCAACTATATATGGGATCCGTCCGTAAATACGACTCCGGACAACAATAAGGAAAACCAATCGTTGGTTACGACCTCGATCCGTGCGACGATAAAACCCGCCACCGCCACCGTGATGTTGTTTGAAACATACAAGCAGTACGGCGACAACGACCCCGCTAAAAACGTAACCGACGACGAAAACGACACCATAGGTAGAATAGACTCTATAGACGGAACAAGCACTATAGACAGAACCTTAGTGAATTCGCCTAGCTTCCTTGTGCTTTTGTCCGGCTTGCTCGGAACGGATTTCTCAACATCCGACGGTACCAATAATATTCTCGACAAGGCTCTTAAACGGAGCGAGTATGTCGGCGCCGTGTCGACGGGCAAACACGGCTCCTCCCTTGCGGCTTCCCCCGCGGGCGCGTATAACATAATATTCGACACCAAATTGACCGGCTATCTGCTGCGTTCAAACTATGACTTTGTTGCCTCAACGGGAAGCGCTATGTACTCCTCCGTCGACACCTACGGAGCGCCGTCCGGGGCTATCACACAAAACGGTATCGTCGTTTCAACCGCCGATGCCGCCCGCTTTATCGTCAATAAACGTATAATCACGTCTAACCTTGCGGCAAGCTATTCATATACCTACACCGGCGCGGTGCGAGGTCCTGAACTCGAAATCGGCAACCTGCCCTCCGCCATAACCGACCCCGTCTTGCTTAAGTATAAAACCGGCACCGACGGCTTCTTATCCGCCTACGGCGCGGCGACGACCGAAACCGCCGCTAAACAGTTTACCTCCGGCAGCAAGCTATTGCAGATTGCGGAAATTCGCGCAGGTACCTATTCGGTTACCTTGACGCTCTCCGACGCCGATAAGGACAACTTCCAGTTATCCGCCGATCTATGGGCGACCTCGTGGACGATTGCCAAAAAATCAATTTCAACCGAGTTCTCAGCGGAATCTGCTTCCATGGTCTACGGCGACGCCGACTACGGCGGCAAGCTGCTGACCTTGTCAGGATTGGTTGCCGGCGATACCCTGCGCTTTAATGTGGCGGTTTCAAGCAACCCGGCAGGGCTAGCCCTCCGACGCGTCGGAACCAACAGCTATATGACCGCCGACGGCGCTATCGCCTTTACCTCCGCGGCAAATTCTAAGTGGTTCTACGGAAACGGCGTCGGCACCTATACCATAAGCTTGACCGGCATCGCTCAAACCGACGCCGACCGCAAGGGCGCCGTGCCTAAATACGGCACCGCCTTGAATTCCGACTATACCGATGTGACTCCGTCAACTACGATTACTATCGGAAGACGCGTCGTTAGCGTGGTCTTAAGCCTCACTAACCTGGCTACCCAAACCTATAACAAAACCGCCTTCGGCTACAACTTCGCCGTGAGCGGCATAATCTCCGGCGACGACATCAAACTGGTCTTCGGCACAAGCGGCGGCACCGTTACCATAAGCCCCAATTTGGTTTCCGGCGTAATGGGTAACAATACCACCGGTACCGCTCTACCCACGGGCGTGACGACTAACTATTCAATAACCGCAGTCAACGCCGGTACATACGTCATGACCTTGACCGGGCTTTCCGGCTCCGCCTCCGCCAACTACGACTATTCGTTTACCGTCGGCGCGACTACCGTCACAAGCGTTACGTGGACAATATCTAAACGCGAAATCGACCCCCAATGGCTGCTCAACGGCGCCACAAACTTCGCTCCCGTTTACAACGGCTCCGCTTTCACAATGACGGCTACCCTGCCCGCCGCCTCCGGAAATATCAACGTAATCGCCGGTGATACCGTTTCCGCTACGCTGTCGGGCGACGTTTCCAAAACCGCCGCCGCTTCGTATACCGCGAACGCCGCGCTTGCCGGTGCCTCCGCCGCTAACTATTCGCTTAAAACCACCTCTAAGGCTTGGTCAATTGCTCAACGTCCCGTCGTCGGTGCATTCGATACTACCGGCACGCCGTTTACCTATTCGGGCAATCCGCAGGGCATTATATTCAGCTTAAACCCCGTTTCCGGCAATCCTAATTCCGGCGTGGTCAGCGGCGACTCCGTTCCCGCGCAGTATAACGCAACCGCCGGCGTAGCCTATAACTCCGCAAGCGGGCTGTTCTCCGCAACCAACGTGGGTAGCTATACCGTCACCGTCACCGGGCTTGACAACCCTAACTACTCGCTCACCAACGGCGGCATAAATGCCGGCTTTGCAATCAATCCCTATGCCCTCACCGTCAATTGGTCTAACCTTTCGTTTATCTACGACGGCGCGGCTCATGCCCCCTCCGTGGCGGTGCAAAGCTATCCCAAAGTCGGCGACAGCGTTACCTTGACCTTCAAAACCGGCGCCGGTATCACTAATTCCGCGACAAACGCCGGCGACTATAACGCCGAATTGGTACAACTCTCCGGCGGCAACTACACGATTGCAACCGCCTCCCTTACAAGAGCGTGGGCAATTACGCCGCGTGAATTGACCTTTACTTGGGCGGATTACCACGAAACCGGCTCCTCCTATGAATACAATACGTATAAGCACGGGAAAACTCTAGTTATAACTAATCTTGCGTCAAGCGATACCGTTAACTTAGTCTTCTCTCTTACGACCGGCGCAACGTCTACGCTCACAAGCGGCGGCGCCGTAAACAACAATACGCAATATCTCTTTACCGCAGTCAACGCAAATCCCTATGCGGTAAGCGGCTTCGCGCTCACCGGCAACACCGGTAACCCCGCAGTCGTCGCATCGGCTAACTACACAATAAAACACGTCGGCTCCTATTCGTGGTCCATAACCGCTAAGGAAGTCGTCTTGACGTGGAGCTTCGTGGAATGGCTCCCCGGCGGCGGCACTCAAGCGGACGCTTCCCCCTCCACCTATAACGCCAACTACCACGGCGTTACCGCCACCGCCAACGGTATCGGTAGCGACGTCGTAACCGTCATTTTAAGCGACTACAGAAGTATTGCCGTCGGCGAATTTACCGCTACGGCTACCGGCTTATCCAACGCCAACTACTCGCTGCCCGCCGTCAAAACACAGACCTACAAAATTATACCGCGCACGCTTGCCGTGTCGTGGGCGCGTACCGCCGTGCAAGACCCGTTCGTCTACAACGGCACCGAGCAGGGCTTCGTCGTAACCATAAACAACATCGCCGCTACCGACGCACTCACGTTTAGCGTGACCCGTACCAACGTCACTCCTACGGTGACCTCCGTGTCCTCGTCCGGCAACTCCACACAGCTGCAAGTAAATGTGACCTCCGTCAACGCCAACGCAAGCGGCGAAAGCTACGCCGCCGCTCTGTCACTAAGCGGCGAACTGTCCGGTAACTACGTGTTCGCGGACGGCTCCACCCTTGCTAACAGCTTCACAATTAACCCGCGTCCCATAGCCGCCTCGTGGCCTATCGACGACTTCAGCTATGACGGGCAAACCCACGTTATATTGGCGTACGACTTGAGCGTTCCCGGCGATACCGTTACGTTTACCTACGTCAACGACGCAACCTATAAGAATTCCGCCTCCGCAAAGGGTACCTATACCGCTAAAATCAATGCCATTTCCGGCAACGCCGACGCTCTCGTTAACTATACGCTGACCGGCGCTACCGATTTGACCCATACGTGGTACGTTCGCCCCCGCCAAATAACCGTGTCTTGGACAAACCATTCCTTCGGCTATGACGGCACTAAGCAAGGCGTTACCGTTACCCTAAGCAACATCTTACCCGGCGATGCCGACGCTCTCGTGTTTAAGGCGCGTCTGCTCAAAAACACCGTGTCCGTCACGGACTCCTTAACCTTTGGAATTTCAATATCGGACGCCGCCGTTTTAACCAAAACTACCTACACCGAAAACGACGAAAACAGAGTGCGGATTTCCTTCACGTTCCTGTATGAACGCGACGCCGCGGTCTACTTAGCCGAAATGCTCACAAAGCAAGTGGACGGCGAAACCGTCGCCGATATTACCGGCGGCGCCGCCGCAAGCTATACCTACTACTTCACCCCCGGCAACGTCGGCGATTTCACAATAGCGCAACGCGAATTAGTACTCAACTTTGCGGAAATTTCCGGCGCCGATTTGAGAACCGCCGCCTACGCATACGTCTACGGCGGACAACTTTTGGGACAAGGCGTTCAATTTACCGTGTCCAATATCGTATACGGCGACGGTTCCACGGTGAACCGCGACGAAATCGAATTGATTTACAACGACGGCGTTAGCAACCTAACTAACGTGCTTACAACCGGCGTGTCGCATATCCAAAATCTGACGCAAACCAACTACCGCGCCGCCGCTTACGTGACCTCCGTCACGCTTGCCGCCGCCTCCGGTTCAAACGACAACTCCAACTACAAGCTGCCCGTAACAACATCAAAAAGCTTCTCCATAGACAGAAAATCCGTGGATTTGACATGGTATATCGCCGCGTCCGCGTCCGGAATTGCGAATATAGCGTCCGCTACGGCTTACACCGTCCCGTTTACCTACTCTGCTTCCGATAAGTTCGTTTTGGCAGGCTTCGAAACCGCCGCCGCCGGCAATAAGGACGATAAAAAGGTTCTGACCGCCGACGCCGCTTCGATTTCCTTAGTCTACTCCGGCAACTCCGGCAGAAGCGCGACAAGCTACACGGCAACCGCCGGTTTCACTAACTCCGGCATAAGCAACAACTACTCCGTGTCCTCAGGCGCCTCACAAGCGTGGAAAATCAATCCCTTTAAGCTAACCGTTACGTGGACGTACGACGGCGTTTCCGGCGCCGAATGGAATACCGCGGCAGGCGTGCTTAACGTCGTCTATGACGGCTTTGTCCACAATATTGTGCCCGTTTTCGATAAGTTCGAGGGCGATACCGTGCTAGTCGTGGATTGGCTCTTAGACCGCGATAAAATCAACGTCAAGGACGACGGCGCAGAGGCTTACGGCTTATATACCACCGGCGTCGATTCCATAAACAACACAAATTACACGCTCGTCGACGCCTCCGGCTTAGAACAGACTTGGGCTGTCCTGCCGCGCGAAATATCCGTGCAGTTCGGCTCCGGCTCCTTTACCTACGACAAAACCGCTCAGGGCATTTTCGCAACGTTCGGCAATATCGTCGCCGGTCAGGCAAACGCCGTGCAAATCCGCGCAAATATAGACGGCGGTACGGCATTCACAGTTACTCCCCCGGTAGGCTCCGACGGAACCTCCTTCCAGTACAAATTCACCGCCGTTAACGCCAAAACCTCTCCCTATACCGCCAATATAGTCGGTACTCTTAACACTAACTACAGGGTCGTCGAAACGTCCGGCTCATGGTCGATAAACAAGCGTGCGATAACCGTGGAATGGGCGCCTATCGACGTAAACGCTTCGCTCGTCGGCAGTGTGTATGTCTACACCTACAACGCCGCGCAACAAGGCATTTTCGCCACCTTTAAGAACATAATAGCCGGCGATAACCCCGCCCTTACCGTGTCCTCAAACGGAACCGCCGTGTCCTCTCCCGTCGCCGCAAACGGCAACGGCTCCGACTACTCGGACGGCGGCTATTCGCTCATCAGCTTTACGCAAGACTTCACCGCTAAAAACTATTCGGCGGCGGGCTACCTTGCAACCGTCTCCGCAGTAGCCGACGACACAAATTACACGGTAACCCTCTCACAGCAGGCTTGGCAAATTGATAAAAAAGAAATCCATATCTCGTGGGTCATTGCGGGTACCTCGACGCCTTACGCCGAACCCTTTATCTATGACGGCAACGACCACGGTATATCCGCCGCCGTCGACGCAACCGCTACCCCGGGAACCGTAGATACCAACTATAAGGTATACACGGGCGACACCGTAAGCTTCGTCTATTCCGGCGACGTCTTGGCGCGCGATGCAAATATCGGCGGCGCGTCCTACTCTGTATCCGCCGCTTGCGCCTCCGACCTCCCCTCAAATAACTATTATTTGGCGGACGCAAACGCCGACGGCAGTTATAAGATAAATCCGCTTCAGGTTGTCGTTACGTGGACCTACGACGACGTTGCGGGCGCCGATTGGAATACCGTCGCCGGCGTGCTTACCGTCGTCTATGACGGCAATCCGCACAACATCGTCCCCGTCTTCACAAACCGCAAGGGTACCGATACCATAACCGCAACTCTCGATTTGGCAAATCAGGTCAACGTCAAGAACTCCGGCGACGGACTGTATACCTCCACTATCACCGCAATAAGCAATCCTAACTACACCATCGTCGGCGGTGCCGTGTCCGGTCTTTCCGCCTTGTGGCGCATAGAAAAACGTACCGTTTCCGTCACCTTTGCGGGAAATACCAACCTCACCTACACCGGTTCCGCGTTGGGCATATCACTGGCGTTCGGCAACATGGTTGCCGCCGACGTACTGTCCTTTACCGTGACTACCTCCGTACTGTCCGCCGCAAACGGCGTGATTGTCGCCACAAACGCAACCGCTTTGAACGATACCTTATTCAAGGTCGCCAAAGCCGCCGACGCGCCTTCACCCGTTACCGCTTGGTTCAGAGCAATCAAATACGGCTCCTACACCGTGGGCGGTATCGAAATGAATACGGAAGGCTCGTTTGAAAACTATACCCTGCAAGCCTCCGACCCCGTTACCTTTACCATAAGCAAAAAGCAAATTAAAGTGACTTACACCGTGGCTTCCTACGTGTATAAGGCGGGCGCGCATACCGCTTCCGTAAACATAGACGGCATTTACAAGAATACCGAAACCGATACGTACGATAAGGTCATACTTACCTTCACCTTCCCGACGGAAACCGGCTTCTCCGGCGCGTTCACGGGTCTTGTGGAAAATAAAGCCTATGACTTCACCTTCACGGACGCCGGTACCTATACGATTTACGTTAGCAACATCGCCGGCGACGACGGTATTAACTATGAATTCGACACGACCTCCTCGCTTTCGCAAAGCGTAACCGTCGCACCTAAGCCTATTTCCGTCAAGTGGTTCATTACCGGCACGTCAAACGAATATTACTCTCCGCTCTCCTACAACGCGACGGCGCAGGGTATCTTCGCGGCTCCCGAAAGCACCGGCGGCGAACGCGGCTTGTCTAGCTGGGCAGGCGTCTATGCGGGCGACTCCGTAACGGTAATCTCCGAACAAAACTCCTACACCAACGCCGCCGCCTATACCGCGGGCGCGTCCATTAACACATCTCTTGGGCAAGGCAGTAACTACATAATAGACGAAAACTCCAAATCCAAAGAATGGGTCATCAGTAAAGCCGTTATATCCTTCGACAACGTCACGGAAGCAGGCACGTCCAACGACGGCGACTTCTCCTTCGCGTACGACGGAAGCAATCAGGGTATAAGCTTCACTATAGGCAATATCTTCGACGCAAACGGCGTAAAGTTCCTTGTCAAAATCAACGGCGTTGAAATTACCGTATCCGTATCCGGCGGCTTGACGGTAGTCGGCTTTAACTCCGCTTCCTTTATCGGCAACGGTAGCTACGCCTTTAAGGCGCACAACGTCGGTTCCTATACCGTGGAAATCGTGAGCGTGTCGGACAGCAGAGGCTCCGGCGACAACTGCAACTACGAAATGACCGCCGTCGACGGAAAAACAAATAAAACCTTTGCAATAACCGTGCGTACCGCTCAAATTTCATGGACGGTTCCCGCCTTCGTTTACGACGGCACTACCAAAGACCTACCCCGCCCCGTCATCAGCAACCTTGCAAACAGCGACGTCGCCGTTTTGGAATGGGATACCGCGGGCGTTAACTCCGCTAAACACGCCGGAAATTATGAAGCTAAATTGCTTAGAACGCTTACCGGCGCGGACGCCGGCAACTACTCCTTAGAGGATGTGAGCGCCGACGACTTGAAGCAAGCTTGGACAATCTCAGCTAAGCCCCTTTCCGTGGTATGGTCGCAAATTTCCGACGGTACCAACTTCGTATACACATACGATAAGTCGGAACACGGCGCGCGCGCTACCGTGAGCGGTATCGTTTCCGGCGACTCTCTAACCTTCGCGACAAGCTTAGCGGATACGGAAAGCAATAAGACCTTCTCTAACGTCGTAGGCACCTCGTTGACCATTGATTTCACGGCGGTAAACGCGGCTTCCTACCTCGTCAAAATTCTTTCGACGACGAATACCGATTACTCTATTTCCGAATCCTCACAAAGCTTCTCCATCGGCAAGCGCACCGTATACCTTACGTGGCAAAGCTTCAATATGGACTTAGCTTCCGTGATTTACGACAAGGACTACCATGGTAGATGCGCAACCGTCGACGGAATTGTGAGCGGCGACAATCTTACTCTTGCATTCACCTTTGCGGCTTCGATTACCGGTGCATTCAATTCCACCGGCTTCGCCTCCGGTACCGCGGTAGCCCTCGTAAACAACGACGGCGGCACTAACTCTTACGTGTTTAAATCCATAAACGCCGCCCCCTACTCCGTAACCTTGTCGGCACTTGGCGGCGACGATGTAGATAACTACACCCTTTCCGTATCCGGCAGCTCCGCATGGACGATTTCACAGCGTCCCATCTCCGTAACATGGAGCGGTGTAGATGCCGGTTGGAGCCTTGAAGGCACCGTGTTTGCCCGCATTTACGACGGCGGAAACCATTCCTTGACGGCGGAAATTTCCAACCTTTGCGCCGATGACTTAGGCTTGTCAATCACGTTTGCGGGCGAACAAAACATGCGCAACGTACGCACGGGTAGCGATTACCGCGTATACGTAGCGTCACTCACCGACCCCACCGGTAACTACGCGATGCCCGACGATACGCTTTATGCCGATTGGCGCATAAATCCGGTTATAATCACGGCAGTGTCCTATGAGGTTGTCGACGGCAGTATAATCTATACGGGAACCCCCGTAACCGTGGGTTCGACAAACGCCTACGACATAAAATACACCCTGACGGGCGTGGTTGCCGGAGATAATCCGAACGTAACGCTTTTGTTCAGCCGCGACATTGAAGGCAATACCATTTGGGAGGAAACCCCCGTCAACGCAAATAGAAACTTCGGCGGCACTTGGGATTACTTTGTGCGTATTTCCGCACTTAACGACACAAATTATGTGCTCAACGACATTGACCCCATGACCGAAGCACCCATAAATACGTCGATACAATTTTGGATTGAGCCGCACGCATTAAGCGCAAACGACTTGGCGTTTACACTGAACGGAAGCAACCACACGTGGGGAACGCCTATTACCTATCAATACGAAACCCCGCAAATTCTCACCGCGTCGGTCATATTTACAAACGATACGGTATTGCAATACCTGTACGGTAACGGCTTAATATCAAATTCGACCTTCGACGTCTACGCGTCATATATATTCGGTCTTTGCACCTGCGGTCTTTACGGCGATATAAACCTTATCCATCATGAGGACGGCGACCAACATCAGTGGCTTACGGACAGCTATGGAAATTGGATTAGAAGCGGCGGCTACGGCGCGTACGAATATGCCTTTAACGGACCTACGCACGCAGGATATTATTGGTTGGCTCTTCAACTCACCCCGAACTCCGCTTTCGGTAGCCCCAGCCAAAACTTTACGCTTACAAATTCGCCTTACTCCGACGGCAAGTATTTCGACAAATCAGGCGACAACTACTATTTGAAGTACCCCAACCTTGCCGGCACCGTACTCGCGTCGAACGAGAGCTTACCGAGCGGCTTCGTATTGCAGTTTAACGTCAATCAGGCTACCGGTGCGTTTGTCCCCGGCGAGGATATGGAGTCCTCCGAAACTATCGTGTTTAACGGCGATTATTATCACGCGGCACCCGGCATCAACACCGGCTGGAGCGCATCCACCATATCTGTGGTAATAACCGACATAACAAATCCGGGCAATCCCATTCCCATCGCCACATACACATATCAAGAATACTTGAGTTTGAGCGCGGGAGCCGGCGTGCGCAATGTCGGCAAATACCGTATCGACTTCGTAAACAACGACGAACAAGCGGCGGGCGACAACGTTTCCTGCGACTACGTAACGGGTACCGCGCCTAGCTTTGCCATAGAACGCATAATCGTTCCTAAATCCGTAAATATCACAGTCAATTCAAGGGTAAAGATATACGATGGCGGCACCGTGTACGTTTACGGCGCGCAAGGCTTCACCTACGTCACGGCGGCGGCGAAAACCGACGGCGAATATGCCGACCTAAACGGCAATTTCATAACCGGCACATCGTTCACGTTAATCGCGGCTTACGCATGGTCTTATGTAACTACTGCTTATGACAACCTTATTACCTTTACGCTAAGTAGCGCGGACGCAAACAACTATGTTCTTTGCTTCGTCGGTGATGTCGGCGACAATTACGATGCGGAATTGAAAGAGATATACGGCAGAATTGACCCCTTAACGGTTACTCCCGTTAAAGTACAATGGTCGTCCCCCGTTTCCTTCGAATACGACGGGACGGAAAAATCCGTTTATGCATCTATAATTAATCTCCTTATCGGCGATGAAATCGTGAGCTTCATATATGAATATACCGGTTCTATAACCGTGGGCGGGTTTGAAAGAACATACACAAATAAGGCGACTAACGCAGGCAAATACTACGCTAAAATAGTAGACTTTGACAAGAGTGACGCCGGCAACGACGCATGGAAAAACTATAGTATCACCGGTGAAATCGGCGTTGCATGGGAAATCATCCCGCGCGCCCTTTCGATTGTTTGGAAGGACTATGACGGCAGCGTCTTAGGCACCGATACGACGGTATATACCGAGGTCTACAGAGCGTCGGCATTAGGAAAATCCTTTATTGCGGGAAACATCGCGGCACGCGACAGCGACATAGCCGCATTTGCAAACGGCACAATAAGCTTTGTGTTCACATTTACCAACGGCACCGCTACCTTAAGCAATCTAACGACATCGGGCGGACTGACGGCGGCGTTTGCGGTCGGTCGGTACTCCTTCACGGCTATTAACGCTGGCGCCGACTACCGCGTGACAATCACCGGAATTCAAGGCGCAGGCGCCGGCAACTACTCGATTTCGGGTAACTACCGCGATTTCGTAATAAGCCCGAAGGAAGTAATTCTTGCATGGCGGCTAGACACCGAAAACAAGGACAGCGTGGAATACGATAAGGCTACCCACGAACTCTCCGCGGTTTGGAGAGAGGTCGACGGCGACGACGTTTACGGCAATGTTTACGCGTCCGATTTTGCCTCATTCTCCCTCACTCTTACGGGAACCACGGGAGTCAACGCGACGCAATACACCGCGACTGCCGCATCTAATAACCCGAACTACGTGATAGCGACGGACTCCGCGTCGAAGGTATGGCACATAACCAAGCGCACTCTTACGCTGTCCTTTGAAGCGTATTACACAAACGACCACTCCGGTTATGTCTACACCTATTCGGGTGTCGCGCAGGGCTTACGTCTTGTTGTAGAAAGGCTCTGTTTAGGCGACAGCATCGGGTTCTCGGTAGAATTGGGCGCCGGCGTTTCAGAAATATCCGACTTAGTCTTCGGTGCGACCGCCGTAGGCGTCTACACCGTGAAGATAGCGGATGTTTTACCCGAATATCCCAACTACGCCATAAATGACAGGGACGGCAGCTTTGAGATAATCCGACGCGTACTCACAATCGTGTGGAACCAGCCCTTGACCTTTACATACAGCACCGCTCAGTACTCCGTGACGGCGGCCTTTACCAACCTTGTCGGCGGCGACAGCGTAACTCCCGTATATTCGACGGTCGGTTACACAAACACTGAAGCCCTCGTCGGTAGCTACACGGCATTCATCTCCGACATAAGCGGGGCTTCAATAGCAAACTACCGTCTGCCCGAAGAGGCTACTGACGGCACCGCGCTCTTCAACAGCCGCAAAACCGATTGGAGCATAACGCCTAAGACGTTAACGCTCACGTGGACGGATATATTCCCGGCGGAGGATGCACGAAATAACCGTCCGGCGGTTACATATTCCGTGGACTACAATAAGAAGTCTTACGGCAAACGCTTAGTCATATCCGGTCTTGAAGGCAGCGATATATGCGACATTACAATAACCTTTACAACCGCCGCCATGAACTTAGGCTTGACCTCCGGTGAGGCTTTCACGTTTACCAACGGATATGGTTACGCCTTCACGGCAATAAACGCTTTGGAAAGCGGCTACTCGGTGACGGTGACCGCCATAAGCAACGGCAACTATGCCCTACCCGCATTGGTTAACCTTTCGCAGTCGTTCACGATTATGCGCAAAACGCTTTCAGTTTCGTGGAACCAATCGGCAGGCTATACCGTTTCTTACAACGGAACTCCTTATTCCGTAGCGGCTTTTGCCACCAATCTTGAAGATGACGACGTCGTTAATTTGACTTACGTAAACACGGGAGTTCTTTCGGGTAGCCGTTATCTCAACGTAACCGCAACGGACGCTAAGAAATATTTAGCTACGATAGCCGCCGCTCTTGAAGGCACCGACAAGGATAACTACGTGTTACCGCAATCGCAGAGTATCCCCTCTTTAGAGTGGGAAATAGCGCCGTTGGCTGTTGAAATAGAATGGATAAACGCAAGCGCATATCTAAACTTCACATACACCTCCTCCGAGTACGCCGTAAACGCGAACATTATCAATAAGCAGAGAGATAGCGATACCTTTATGTTGGCGTATGAAACCGTAGGCACTACCGGCACAAATCCCGATAGAACGTATGCCGCGCGCGCTACAAACGCCGGGCTTTACACAGCACGTATAATATCTCTGGGCAACTCCAACTACACTCTCAAGGTCAGCGAAAGCGTTTACGTCGACAATATAAGCGCGGATTGGAAAATCAATCAAGCCGTAATAGAGGGTATCTCCATTGCCGACAGCACGGTAACCTACACGGGCTTGCCACAAGCGATAAGAACCTTCGTAAGCGGCGCGCTGTTCACGGACGTATACGACAATTTCGCGCTTGTGTCCACGCAGTTCGGCGATACCGCGACCATAACCTATAAAATTACGCCGCTTAACGGAAGCATATCCAACGGCAACGCCGCATCCGGCGTACACAGAATTTTGGGAGCGGTGTCCTACTACACCGTGACCGCAACCGTTGCAACTGCCGACGGCAACTATCAAGATTTGACGCTCGATTCCGCGAAGCTAACGGTAAACCCCGCTCCGCTTACGCTTACCTTTGCCTACACCGACGGTATAGACGCAAGCGGCTTTATCACCTACGACGGTGAGACGCACGGCTTTACCCTCACGGTAAGCGGCATACTCAGCCCCGGCGGCACAACCGACACTGTAAAGCTTACCTTGACGCTTACGGGCACTTCCTTTAACAGCACCGGCATTATCTCCGGAGAGACCGTTATCGCAAACGGTACGCCTTACTCTTTCGATGCCATAAACGCGGATACTTACAAGGTATCCGTGGACGGCGTTAGCAACGGAAACTACGCACTTCCCACAGAGGACTACTTCAAGCAGTTCACGATAAGCAAGCTCTTGCTTACCGCCGAATGGGCTACCGTAAGCTACACCTACAACGGCGGCGAATATGTGTACGAAGCGACCTTAGGTAATAAGGTTATCGACGACGACGTGGCTTTCGTCTACGACAACTCCGGCAACTCCACGGGCTTCGACGTATTCTACAACAACAGCGCGGTACACGCCGGCAATTACATATCCCGCATAACCGGTTTGATAGGTTTGGCAGCTGCTAACTACGAATTACCCGTTTTGGCGTCGCGCTCACACGCTTGGAACATTGCACAACGCAAGGTTACCGTAGCTTGGTCGGAAGGCTCCGAATTCGTCTACGACAAAACTCCTAAGTCCAAAACCGCAACCGTAACAAATCCCGTAGGAAGCGACGTCTTAGTGTTGACGTACAAAACCACTGGTACCACCGGCACCGACCCCGACAGAAAGTACGCCTCTAGCGCAACGAGTGCGGGACTTTACACCGCACTCATAACCGCACTGGGCAATTCCGACTATACGCTTACGGACGCCGAAAATATAAGCGCAAATTGGGAAATAAAGAAAGCCGACATATCCAACATATCGCTTATAGGCGTAACCGCCACTTACGATACGGCGGAACACGCCATAAGAACCTCAATAGTGTACGGCGATACCCCCGTTATTTCAAACGATATATTATCCTCCTTTGAGTTTGTATCGGCTTTCGGCGACACGGTGACGGCGACGTATTACATCAAACAATCGCACCTATTGGATACCGCGTACGTTGCCGGCAACTCTGCGACAAACGTTTCCATGAACGGCAGCACGGTAAGCACCTATACGGTACTGTTGGTCTTGACCGCCGGCGATAACTACAATAGCAAGGAGCTTACCGCGATACTCAACATCACGCAAGCCGACATAGACAATCTTGAGCTTTTCGTAAGCGGCAGCGGCGGCGAAAACGTAACTGTTTCCGGCAACGCATTCACGACTACCTATTCGGGCGGCGCCTATGTGTTTAACGTGAGAAACAAAAACACGCTCCTCTCCGACAACCTGAAAACTCAACTGTCCGACAACATTATAAGCATTGTCCGCACCGTTAATCAGACCGCCGGATACTCCGCAACGGATGCCGACGACTATACATTGGTCGCCACGGTAAGCGCGGGAAGCAACTATAAGACGCTTGTACTCACGGGTACGCTTAAGATAAACCAAGCGGTTATGGTGTTAGCCGGTACCGGTGACGCTCCAAACTTCTTTAACGATCAATCCGTGGCGGTCACCTACGGCGCGTCGTTGTTCTTCTTCAACCTGAATTCGGATACAAATCCGGAAACGGCACAACGGATACTCTACACCGTAAGACCCTCCGGCGTTCCCGGCTACGCAGGCGACGAGGTGTCCGTAACATATTTCTACGGCACATTTAACAACGGCGTTTACCCCTACGAATTTGAGGGCTTAAAGGACGTCGGCACATACTTCTTGCAAGCGATAATATCTCACAAAAACTACGAAACCGTGACCTGCACGGCTACGTTGCAAATCGTTGAAAAGAACCTTGCCGACAATGACATGAACCTATACATGCACGGCTACACCGCCACATACGCGGGCGATGAAGTGTTCTATAGCATAGGCGTGTCTAAAAACGGCAATACAAGCACCGGCATGGTTTATACAATAGTATCCTCCGTGGCGCTCTATTCCGGCGACACCGCAACGATAACCTACACCTACAAATACAACAACGGTTCTATCTCAACCTTTACCGACACTACGGCGAACAACGCGGGCACATACGACGTATACGCGTACATAGACGGCGGTTCCAACTATATCGCGCGCGAAATACACGCGGTAATCGTCATAAATCCCGCAGAAATCTCCGGCATCGGTTTAGAGGGAGCGGTAACGCTCACCTACGACGGATTAACCCACGCGGTAACCGTCACGGGAACGGATACGCAATTCGGTCACTCCGTAACGTTGTCTTATTCCATAACTCCCGCTGGCGAATCTACCAACAGCGCTAAGAACGTAGGCACATATACGGTTACCGCGGTGCTCAACGCCGCCGGCGATACCCAAAACGGCAACTATAACACGTTGACGCTTATCGGAATGCTCACCATAGAAAAAGCCGACATGTTCAACGCCGACAACACGGCAAACGACGGTATATTCTACTTGAACGGCGGCACCGTAACGTACAGCAGCTACAATTATTACGTCAACATAGTGCGTTTGTTGGAAAACATCGGCGTTTCATCCGGCTCACAGTTGCTTTTAACGGCAATCGTCCCCGCAAACAACATTTCACTTGAAAACGCGGACACGGCGGCAATCGCATACTACTTAGGCGACACAAGCACGGTATTCAGCGGAAAGAAGGACGTCGGCACTTATCAAATAAGAGCCGTCCTCTCCAACCCGAATTACAATGATTACGTGCTTACGGCGTCTGCTCCGCTGCAAATAACCGAACGTTACGAGGACGTCATATGGCGCGTTGACGGCGAAATCGTATCGAGCGTCGCCGCACAAGCTTTCACCTACAACGGCGGCAACCAAAGCGGTAAGATAACGGCGTCTATCCCCTTACTGGCGGGCGACGGCGGCGGCAGCTTAGGCTTGACCGTAATCTTCAACCAAAGCGGCTCAACCGTTCAATTCTTTAACGCCGGCGAATACTCCGTAGAGGCGCAAAACAACACCAATTCCAACTATGCCCTACAATCGGATACGGATACGGCATACATGGCTAAAGCCGAAATAATCAAATATCTCACGGACTACACCACCGTTTACAACGGTTCGACTTGGTATCTGGCGGTAGGCGACACGCAAACCGCAAGCCTCGTTTCCAAAGCGATATTCGATGCCGACATAGCCTTGCTAGGTTCCGATACCGCCCATGTCGTCTATACGGTTTCCGTCGACGGCGGCGCGACTTGGAGTACCTACAACGGCGTTAAAAATGCCCTTACCTCCTACCTCATAAGGGCGGTCGTTTCCGGCATGGATAACTACACAACCGTATCGGAAGAAAGCAATATCAATTGGCAGGCGCAAGCGACGCTTACGATAGAAAAGGCTACGCTTACGATTGCCCCCGACAACAATTGGGAAAAGGTTTACGACGCGACGACCGAAGCAAAATTCACCGTAAGCAGCGGATTTGTTTCCGGTGAAGGTACGTCCTTAAATGTAACCGCAAGCTACAACGACAAGAATGTAGGCACAAACAAGACTATATCCTTTACAATCGTATCCACCGACGGCGAGGTGTCCGCGGACAACTACACGGTAGCGGCGGTCAACACCGGCGTTATCACCGCCCGCGAATTAAGACTTAAGGCGGGCGCACTCACCACCGTTAAGACCTACGACGGCACGACATTGGCGAAAGCTCTTTCAAACTACACCGACTTCTTAGCAAATTACGACGTCTTTGAAGATGACAGAGGCGACCTCACGGTAACGGCTTCCTACGGAAACCGTCACGTATCCGCGACAAACACAATAATCTTCGTTCTTGACGGCTTGGAGGCGGGCAACTATAGAATTGACAACCTTGCGGAAAGTGCAAGCATACGCATTGAGCCTCTCTCCGTAAATCTGCTTTGGAGCGAAAACGCAAGCGGCTTCACATACAACGGCGTAAACAACACCGTAACCGCTTCGTTCTCTCTTGTGGGCGGCGACATAACCGACGGCAATAGCGGAATTTATCAAATGATAGTGACGCTTTGGACGGACGATAATCTCACCGTAGCGGCGACTGCCTACCGCAACGCGGGAACCTATTACATCAATGCCGCCTTCCATGACGGCGACACTCAAATAGCGACCGATTACAACATTTCCACGACGCTCACGCGTACGGCGATTATCGCAAAGCGTGAGGTAACCGTGGTTTGGACGGGTATTACGTCTTTCACCTACACTAACGTGGATTATTTGGACGACATACTTGCCCAAATAACGTTGGTAGGCGACGATAGAACAACATACTTTACCGGCGAAAGCGGACTCTACGCTTTAATCGTAAGCATACTCACATACGACCATTCGTTCTTAGATACCGCTACCCTGCTACACGCGGGTCAATACACGCTTTCGGCGGCGTTCTCCACGCCTACGCTTCTCGACAACTACGTCCTTATAGACTACGAAAGAGAAGTGACCGTGGAGAAAGCGGAAATCGACAACATATCCTTCAACGGCACTCACGAAACCGTCGTATATGACGGCACCTCGTATTACTTCTACGTCAAAGCCGGAAACAGCGGCGGCTACACGCTGGGCAACAGCAACACAATGCCGGAAACCTTCGCCTATCCGTATGCGGAAGGTCCCATGTCGATAGTCTACAACGGCGGCGACATATCCGGTTTGAACGTTACCGGCAACAACGGAGCGCGCGAGGTTCGCACAGGCGCTTCGACCTATCAAATAACCGCGTCCGTAACCGGCAACTCCGACTACGTCGATTGGTACGGCACCGTTACCATAACGATTGTAAAGGGTACGCTGTCATTGCTGTTTGCACATGACTACACCACCTCCTATATCGGCGACGACGTATTCATCTACGTCTACGAAACCGAAACGGGCAGTGCGTCAATCACCTTTACGGAACTGCGCTATACCGACGGAATGTCCGTAAGCGTTGAATACACCTATACCTATACTGCGTATGACATCGCGTACAATCTCTTAAACGTAACCACCCCCGCTCAGTTCTTGGGCGCAAGAAACAGCGGCGTTTACAAAGTAACCGCGGTAGTTCGTGAAACCAAAAACTACAAGGGTTGGCCTCTTACCGGCGACGGCGAATGGAATGCAAACGGTACGGAAGCCAAAATTACAATTAATCCGTATGTATCTACGGTGAGCTGGCGTCTTGACGGCGACCCTGCAAAGAGCGCCGACACTATTTACAACGGCACAAACCAACGCGGCAGAATATCCGCAATCATAGGCGCGCGCGGCACGGACGGCAACGGCTCGTCACAACAAATAATCCTTGACTTTATAATAACCTACCGCGACTCGGCAATAGATTATGCGGCAAGCAACGGCGGCGACAACGAGTTCCGCCTAGCGGGCGCATACGGCTCCGCAGCGCGCTTCTCCGACGAGGACGAGGCAGCTTATCTCTACGGACTGAACTATAATATAGATATCGGCAAGGAATACTTGAATTGGGTCATGGAAAAGCTGTCCGTGGACTTCGAATGGTACAACACCAACGCAAACGGCGACAGCACCGGAGTCGCGTATAATCCCCTATTCCCCGCCGTCTATGACAAAACTATACACGGCGTCGTAGCAATAGGCTTAGGACTTAACAACGCGCAAATTCCTCTCGTATCCTTACAGACTGCCGGTTACCTTTACTCCAGCGAAAACGCGGGAGAATTCCTAGCCAAGGTTGAAAGCATCGCCATGGACGCGTGGGAGACCATTGAGGGCTATGACCCCGCATTGTTCTATCTCAACTATCAGCTGCCTGCCGCCAACCGCCTGTCGCTTACATGGAAAATATTGAAGCGCACGGTTACATTCGCCATAAGCACCTCCAAAATGACTAAGGTTTACGACGGTAGCACAAGCTTCCCCTTAGGCGAAACCACTAAAACCATCGTGGCGGATTCAAACAATCCCCTACTTGTTATCTTCACCTACTCCACGCAACTTCTTACCGACGGTACGAATAACTTCATATTGTGGAGCATCTCCAACATAATCGAAGGGGATAAAAATGATGCAAATCTGATGTTCAGCCTTACATTGGCTGTTGCGGAAAAAGCAAACGTAAACGCCAAAACGGGCGGTATTGTCCTCAACAGCGTTTCGCACATCAACTATCAGCTCACGGAAGAAGAGGGTGCGCAGTTACGCGGCGTCGAAGTAGAAATTCAACCGCGACCCTTGACACTCACCCTTTCGGAAGACGATGGGCATATCTACAACGGCTTGTCCTTTATAGAAAACTACACCTTAAGCTTTGAAAACGGCAACCCCATAAGCACCTCCGCGGCAATGAGAGCCTTCGTTTCCATATACGATAAAGTCATCGAGGAGAACATCGTCGGTATCTTCGTCGGTCCCTCACATGCGAACAGCTTCCGCGGAGCCATCGGATTGGCAGACAACGCGACAAAAGCCGGACAACACAGATTTGTTTTACTTCCCGGATATGATATTCATACCGAGGACGAGGAGGGTGCCGAAAACTACTTGATTGACGCCATAGACTTCGTACAAAAGGGCAACTACACCATAGCTAAGCGCGTGCTTAATTTCTCATACATAAACCTGTTGCAAGGTTTGACAGATGCAACCGGCGCCCGCTTGCTTGTCGGTGGCTTCCACGACGTGCAGATATCCGGCGTAACTTATCAGGTCTTGACGGACTTGCCGGGCGAAACCGAAGAAGAACAATTGGCTGCGTTTATAGCCCTCCTCAAAAAAGACGGCTTGCTTACGGAACTGGGTGCAATCAATATGTCGGCGTTCGACGTTATCAACAATTGGAAGGACGAAGCGGTCACGCTTCAAAAATACAAGATGTTCACTAGCGGCGTTGACAACGGTTTCGGCGTGTCCTTCGACGACGAGCTTGACGAAAACAACTACGGCTATGCACAGGTCATATTACAGCTCATCTACAACCATGTATCCGACGCCGAGGAATACATGGTCAGCCTTGTGGTCGCGGACGGCTTAGCACAGCTCAAAAATGACATAGACGGGCTTAGCAACGCACGTACCAAATTAGGCATAGGCAAACCCGTCACAATAACCCAAACGCAATCCATGAACTCCGTCAAGTCGGACAACAAGGCGATTGCGTTCGTACCGATAGCCAACTTCGACGGCGTGTTCGACGGCGGCGTTGATGAAAACGGCGATCCTCATACCATAAGCGGCTTGCAAATCGTCGGTACATCCGGCTTCTTTGCTAGCGTAAACGGCGCGACGATATCGAATTTACATCTCGTCAACGCATCGCTTACCACAGTGATATCCGCCGGCGCTTCTGCCGGAGGCTTGGTCGGCACACTTAACAACTCCACGCTTTCAAACAGCTCCTTCCACGGCAACATAAACGTTACCGGCAATGCGACGGCGGCATCTCCCGCCTATATCGGTGGTTTGGTCGGACGCATTATAGGAGAGGAATCAAGCATAACCGCCTGTTTGGTCGCAGGCAAGTACACCGTAACCAACGGCGGCAAATACGCCTTGTTCGGCGGTATTGCCGGCGATGCGTCGGAAGCGGCGGACGGCTCTATAAGCAACGTACAGTCGTTCATGACGGCGGTCCTTAAGGCGACAATGATAGCAAACGGCGCAACCGCCTCCCCCGTCACCGCAAGCGGTTCGACGGCTTTGGGCGACGACATATACTATCTCAAAAACTCCTTCCTGTTGGGTACCGGCATACAAACGGAAAGCACGGGCGGTACCGGCTTTACCTACGGCGAAATGGCGGATTTGAATTTGGCTATCGTAGCCGAAATCGTAAACAAATACATAAACACATCGGGCTTCTTAGGTACCGAAAGCAATCCTATCGTATTGACGAACTGGAATCAATTGGGACTCCTTGTTACGCTCCCGTTCGCAAGCTTCAAGCTTGGCGCCGATATAGACCTTCCGCAATCCACGCCGTTTACTTCCGTCGACGCGCTCTTCTTCGGGACATTCGTTGACGACGGATACAAGATTTATGCGAAGCTCGACGAAATTTCAGAAACCGAATACTTCAAGTATTACGCGGACGGCGTTTCTATTAAGGTATCGCTTAAAGAGGTAGCCGCATGAAAAAAGTAGCATTTGCAATAATTCAGCTTGCGGTTATAACTCTGACTCTCGTTTTGGTATTGACTACCTATGCGTGGTTTAGTGCAAATAAAGAGGTCAACGTATCTAAAGCCACCGTAACTGCGGGTGTGCCGAGTTATATCGTGTTTGACTCCATAGAGGACGATGAAATCGACCTGTTCAGCGGACAAACCGGACAAGGCGCTCCGGGCAACGAGGACGCGCCCTATCGCATCAAAAAAATCTTAGAGGTTACCGTATCGAATACCATGGGTAGCAACGCGGCAATCGCAATCGACATTGAATCGGCAAAAATAACTAAACAAGACGGCTCTGAGATAAATATTTCGCACGAAGACATAAAACAATTCTTCACGTGGCGCTTGACCTATCACGTTGTCGGTCTACCCGATAACAATACGCTGTATGCTCCCGATGATAAGTTCTTCGCACGTGAAGCCCCTTCCGTGGGTGCTTTGGGCGGCTATATTAATCCGCCTACCGGAGAAACATCCTATGTTATATCACTTGAATTGGTGTTCTTGGGCGAACCCGATTACCGCCTTTGGGAGGAAATCGTTCAAGGCGAAATAGACGATATTTACGACGAGGAAGAAAAGCCCTATGAGCAAATAGAGGTGTTTCCATTTAGTGATATTTCCTATATGCACTCAATGTTCCGCTTCATTGTAGCTATAAAGCTTGAGGTTCCTGCCTAAAGGCACCCACAACGCGCTTAGAGCGCCGCTATTGGCGTCGGTGACAAACAATGCAATCCGCTTTGCACGCGCCGTCTTAATCGAACCTCGTGCGTCCGTCCCAAATGCGACCGGCGGCGAACACTACAATCCTACTCTGCGTGATTATCACTTTGAGCATAGAAAAAAACCACAAAATCTTTGTGGTTTTTTTACTTTTTAGGCGTTTATTTTTTCCGCCGCTTAATTTTATTTTCTTGCGCCGATTGATTTAGAGTGTGAACAATCTGCGGCGGCGATTTGCTAGGCAAGAAAATCTTTTCGTTTTTTTTCCGCTTAGCGTTTTCTTGCGACGACGCTTAACCTTTCTACTTCACAAAATAGAGCCATGCTGCAGCGCCTGCGGGGAGGAATATTCCGTCGCCCTCTTCGGTGGGCAAGGCGATTTCGTCGGCGTCATATTCGCCGGTGCGTCCCGCTAAACCGCGCTTCATTAGGTTTGTCATGACAATCGGCTGCAAGCCCGTCGTGTATGAATTTATGAGGTAACAAATCGGGTCGTCGCTTAAAATTGCCGACGTCGCGCAAACGAGGTCAAAGAGGTTGTCCTCTATCTTCCACTTTTCGCCGCTAGGACCGCGTCCGAAGCTAGGCGGGTCCATAATGATAATATCGTATTTATTGCCGCGTCTGATTTCGCGGGTTACGAATTTCATACAGTCGTCTATTATGTAGCGGCAAAACTCACCGTTTAAACCGGAAATACGCACATTTTCGCTGGCGCGTTCCACCATCGGACGCGAGGCGTCCACGTGCGTCACTTCGGCGCCCGCCGACAAGCACGCGACCGTCGCCCCTCCCGTATACGCGAAGAGATTGAGAACCTTCACCGTACGCCCCGGATTTTTATCCTTGGCTCTGGTGATAACCTTAATCATACGTTCCCAGTTCGCCGCTTGCTCCGGGAACAGACCGGTATGCTTAAAGTCCTTCATGAGCTTTAGCTTGAAGTTAAGGTCACGCCAACTCACCGTAAAATATTCGGGAACGCTTTGAATGTAATTCCAACCCGTGCTTTCATAGATTGCGGAAATATCCTTATACGCCCTTAGCGGCTGTTGGGAGGGCTTCCAAATAACTTGCGGGTCGGGTCTTATCAAATAATGCTCTCCGCCCCAACGCTCAAGCTTTTCGCCGTCGCCGGTAGCGACGATTTTATAATCCTTCCATTCCCTGTTGATAAACATATGCAGTACCTCTTGTATACGGAAATCTAAAAATTTCCGTTAATTTTTTATATGTGCTTTTCCCGAAAACAGTGGTTGCCGTTCTCAAAAAATAAAATCCGAACGGTTTAGAGCCGTTTTTTGGCGCGTTTTACGACTTTTTTTATGGACAGTGTAATGCTTTCGCCGTTAATATCCCACTGCTTAACGTAGCGCTCCTTGCCGTTAAGCGTTTTCAAAACGCCGTCGGCAAGCACGTCGTCGAAGAAGGCTTTACCTTCCAAAACCTCCAACGCCTTGCCGCTCCCCGCGTAAGCAAGCTTGATGTGGTCGGTTACCTCATAGCCGGCTTCCTTGCGCATGGTCTGTATTTTAGACACAAGCTCACGCTCGATACCCTCTAGAAGCAACTCTTCCGTGATATTCGTGTTGAGAATTACCGTCAAGCCCTCTCCGCTTTCGGAGGCGAAGCCGGTTTTATTTCTGGCGGAAATGAGAATGTCGTCACGCGAAAGAGAAAATTTCGCTTCGCCTACCCTTGCCGTGAACACGCCTCCGTTTTCCGTAGCGTCCACAATGGCGCCGCCGTCCGCCGTATCCAAATAGGTGCGGATTTGATTGAGAAGCTTGCCGTACTTAGGACCCAACGTCTTCAATTGCGGCTTCAACTCATACACGATAAATTCGCGTTCGTTGGCAACCTCCGTGATTTCGCGTACGTTCAGTTCGTCTTCCGCAAGCGCCTTCAATTCCGGCGTAAGCCCGCTTATATCGCCCTTATACAACAGCTTCGACAGCGGTTGACGATTTTTGATATTGGCTTTATTTCTTGCGGCGCGCCCCAAAACCACCGTTTTCAACACGGACTCCATACCGATTTCCAGCGCGGCGTCATCGTAACGCGCGTCCGCGGTCGGGAAATCGCAAAGATGCACGCTTTCCGGCGCGTCCTTGAAGAACGGCGTAACTAGATTTTGATATATGCTTTCGGTCATGAACGGTACGAACGGCGCGGCAACCTTGGAAAGCTCCGTTAAAGCCGTCCAAAGCGTAGTATATGCCGCCGCCTTGTCGGGCGTCATATCCTTTCCCCAAAACCGTTCGCGTGAACGGCGAACATACCAGTTCGACAGATTGTCTGTAAACTCTTGTATTTTACGCGCGCTTTCGGTTAGCTTATATTCCGCCATATTCTCGTCTACAAAACGGATAAGGCTGTTTAATTCGGCTAGCAACCACCTATCCATAACGGAAAGCTCTTGCTCCGACAGCTTATATTCCGACGGGTTATAGCCGTCTATTTCGGCGTACAGTACAAAAAACGCATACGTATTCCAAAGTGTACCCAAAAATTTCCTTTGCATTTCGCTTACCGCCTCGTGTGAAAAACGCGACGGCAACCACGGAGCGGAAGCGGTATAGAAATACCACCGTACGGCGTCCGCGCCCTGCTTATCCAAAACCTCGTCCGGGGCAATGACATTGCCCTTGTGTTTGCTCATTTTAACGCCTTCCTTGTCGTTGACGTGTCCCAAAACTATGCAGTTTTTAAACGGCGAACGCCCGAACAACAGCGTGGAAATCGCAAGCAAGGTATAGAACCACCCGCGTGTTTGGTCGACGGCTTCGCTGATGAAGTCGGCGGGGAAAAGTTGTTTTTCGAACACGTCCGCGTTTTCAAACGGATAGTGCAACTGCGCAAACGGCATAGAACCGCTGTCATACCAACAGTCCATAACCTCCGGCGTGCGTTTCATTTCACCGCCGCAATGCGGACATTTAAACGTCACCGCGTCAATATACGGGCGGTGAAGTTCAATATTTTCCTTAAGCCCGGCTAACTCGTTAAGCTCCGCGCGGCTTCCTACGGTGTGCGTATGCCCGCACTCCTTACAAACCCAAATTGGTATCGGCGTACCCCAATAGCGCTCTCTAGAAAAGCCCCAATCAATGACGTTTTCCAAAAAGTTCCCCATCCGTCCCGCACCGATAGCCGGCGGCAACCAGTTGACGGAAGCGCTGTTTTTGACGAGTTCATCTCTGACCGCCGTCATTTTTATAAACCATGAGCTTCTTGCATAGTACAGCAACGGCGTATCGCAACGCCAGCAGAACGGATAACTGTGTGTAAACTGCATTTCCTTAAAAAGCAATCCTTGCTCTTTAAGACTTGAAATAATGACCTTATCCGCCTCTTTGGCAAACAAGCCCTCTAAATCGCCGGTACCCGCGACAAACCGTCCGCGCTCGTTAACCATCTGCACAAACGGAAGCCCGTACGCCTTTCCGACGTTGGAGTCGTCCTCACCGAAAGCCGGCGCAATATGAACTATACCGGAGCCGTCCGTAAGCGTAACATAATTGTCACAAGTAATATAGTATGCCTTAGCATTTCCCGTGTAGAAGTCGAACAGCGGCAGGTATTCCTTATATTCGTAGTCCTTACCCTTTTTGGTTTCGATTTTCTCGTATTCGGTAAACAGCGAAGAAATCAGCGCGTCGGCAAGATAATAATAAGCGTCGCCGACCTTGATTTTAGAATAGTTTTCCGCGGGGTTCATACAGAGCGCGACGTTGGAGGGAAGCGTCCACGGCGTCGTAGTCCACGCAAGAAAATAGGTATTCTCCTCTCCCTTAGCGCGGAACTTGACGAACACGGAGGTCTCCGCCACGTCCTTATAGCCCTGCGCAACCTCGTGCGAAGACAACGCCGTGCCGCAACGCGGACAATACGGAACTATCTTATGCCCCTTGTAGATAAGCCCTTTTTTGTCGATTTCCTTTACCGACCACCAAACCGACTCTATATAATTGTCGTCATAGGTGACGTACGGATGTTTCATGTCCACCCAGTAGCCGACCTTATCGGACATCTGCTCCCATTCGCGCGTGTATTTCCAAACGGACTCCTTACACTTTTTGATGAACGGCTCGATGCCGTATTTTTCGATGTCCTGCTTGCCGTCTAGCCCTAAGATTTTCTCAACCTCAAGCTCCACGGGCAACCCGTGCGTATCCCACCCCGCCTTCCTTTGAACGTGGTAGCCCTTCATGTTTTTATAACGCGGAATCAAATCCTTTATGACGCGCGTCAAAACGTGACCTATATGCGGTCTTCCGTTCGCAGTGGGCGGACCGTCATAAAAACAGAACTCTTCCTTGGCGTCGTTTTTCTTAACGGACTTCTCAAAAATTTGGTTCTCTTTCCAGAACTCCGTTATTTCCCGCTCTCTTTCGACAAAGTTTAGATTGGTGTTGACCGGTTTGTACATTATACTTATTCTCTCTTTTCGGGTTTACGCGCGCCTCAAAACGAACTTTTCGTCGTTCCGATTGAATCAAAACACATTTTGTCACCAAAACTACGCGTATTACTCATATTCTAGTATTATTTTATTCTATTATAGGTATAACGACAAAAAAAGTCAATTGAAATATCTTGCCAAAGATTGAAAGTCGTGTTATACTCATAGAGCTGTGCTAGATGGGGAGCTAGCGGTGCCCTGTAAACTGCAATCCGCTACAGCAGTATCGAACACTGCCCCCGGCGCGTCCTATGGGTGACCGGCGGCGATAAGGAATGTTGATAACAAGGTCTTGTGCAACGTTGCGCTGTGAACCGTGTCAGAGCTTGACCGCAGCAGCACTAAGCAGTTTGCGGCGTGTGCCACGAGGGAGCTTTGGGGGAGTCACCTGTCGTCGTGTCGAATCGGTAGGCGTTGTCAAAGGCAGCGCACAGTATTATAAAATGCCTCGGCAATCGCCGGGGCATTTTATAATATTACACTCTACTCTTCGAAGAACCACCTTCCGATGAAGACACGACGACAGTTTCCGCTAGGCTTGAGTGCTGCTCGTTGTGCGGCACGCCCTTTGGGTGTGCCGCCCCGCTTTTTTCAAACTAAGCGGTTTGATTTTAGGCAAGCGGAACGTCGTGTCGAATCGGTAGGCGTTGTCAAAGGCAGCGCACAGTATTATAAAACCCTCCGGGATAAATTCCGGAGGGTTTTATAATTTGGCGTACTTGCACCCTTTAAGATACAATCAAATATAAAATCCTAAGCTTATCATAAGTCCCTCATTGACGCGCGTCATGAGGTTATCGGGTAGTTCGCCGATTTTTTCTTTAAGGCGTTGTTTGTCGATTGTACGGATTTGCTCCAAAAGCACCACGGAATCCTTGGGAAGTCCGAAGCGTTCCGACGGCAGGGGTATGTGCGTAGGCAATCGCGACTTACCCAGTTGACTGGTTATCGCCGCCGCAATTACGGTAGGGCTGTAGCGGTTACCGATGTCGTTTTGCACCACCAGCACTGGACGCACCCCACCTTGTTCGCTCCCTATAACGGGGCTCAAATCGGCAAAATATAAATCGCCGCGTTTAATCATTTAAGTACACTCCTTTTTTCATATCGTTTTATATGTAGCGAACGGATTGTTTCTCAACTACCATATAGCAAGCGTTGCCGCCGGTTGCAAGTCGTTCTTTATCCCGCGAACGGACTGTTTTTCAACGACCGTGTAGCAAGCGTTGCCGCCGGTTGCAAATCGTTACTTATACTAGAACGAACTGTCTACCGTCGCGCCAAAAAAATTATTGCCGTAAGGGATATGTTTTAAACGCCCCCATATTTAGGATATTCGGAATTACTTATCTTTGATAATTTGCGATAATTGGGCGTCTAAAGCGGCTTTTTCCGCCAACGGCTTAAAAATATTACCAAAAGAGAAAAAATTTAAATAAATATGTTGCTTTTTAGCGGTTACAGTGATACAATATTGATAATCAAGTAAGGAGATTACACTTATGGCAACAAAAAAACAAAAAAGCAGAACTAGAACTAGAGGCTACGGTACCTATTTAGGATTAGGTTGGATCGTATCTCTCATCTTGGCGATATTCTTTGGATGGATATTCGCGTTTATTCATCGTCTCCTCAATGGAAAAATTATTTCCGCAATATTGGCGCTTCCGTTCCTTTTCGGTTTCATTTTCTGGCTTGTGGACATTATTTCGCTCATTGTCAACCGCAAGATTAAATGGCTACTATTTTAAGCTTGCCGCACTGACGCATATTATTTTCAAGCGGCAGGTAATACTGCCCGTGTGGAAAGAAAATCGCAATACGATGTTAAAATCGGCGACAAAAGCGTAGTTACATAAAAACCCGACCTAATTAGGTCGGGTTTTTTGTTATCAAGGGGTGTGGACAATTCGAGGGGATAAAATATTTTTAGGCTATTTTTAAGGATAAAATTGTCTGAAAGCACAGGGCGTAGCACCGCTACGGACGAGCATTTTAGACGGTTTTAGACTAAAAAGAGGCGAAAAAATTTTCTTAGCCAAAAGTCGTCACTGCGGATTTGTCCACACACATTATCAAACTCAAAGTGATGCATAGAGCGTAATCCACAATCTAAACTCCTTAAAGGAGTATTTTTCCGTCGGAGTCGGCAATGCCTACGTTATTGTTATAGTACGCGCCGATTTTAGGCGTTACTATCCGTCTTAAAAATATTACTATCGTTTGGCTTGCGTCAAGCGGTTCCGAAACCGTAGTTTTAAATTTGTTGCCGACCTTATCGTATTTTTGCGTATCTATGGGGAAGAAAAAAATCTCACCAAAAATAAATTTAAATATTTCTTTTCCGACTTTTTTCTTTGCGCTTATTTCATAGTTACGGTTTCCGGGTATTTCTGCAAAATAGGTATCCGTTTCAAAGTCGGACACGGCGGGAACTTTGGGCAATTTTATCCTACTGCCGTTAACCTTGCGCGAATATTTGTATCCCTTATCGCAAACAAGCTTAAGTTTTACCATAACATTCTCCTCATTTTACGGATACCCACCGCCCGTACCAAAGCAAAAATAAGCCTGCCTGCGGTTCTTCAATTGACACTAATCCACCCATATCAAAGGCATACTAAAGCATAGATAAGCTTATGCGCAGTTCTTCGATTGACACTAGCCCGCCCGCACAAGCATGCGGCAAACGCATTCTCCTGCGTTTGCCACGCATAACCCTACCTAAATCGCCGCGAAGGCTTGCTCCAAATCGGCTAAAATGTCCTTAATGTTTTCGGTACCCACGGAAAGCCTTACAGTGCCGGGACGAACGCCTTGCTCTAGAAGTTCGGTTTCGGTAAGCTGCGAATGCGTTGTGGTCGCGGGGTGAATTACCAACGACTTCACGTCGGCTACGTTTGCCAAAAGCGAAAATACTTGCAGCTTGTCGATAAAGGCTTGAGCCTCCGCCACGCCGCCCTTTATGTCGAATGTGAAAATCGAACCGCCCCCGTTCGGAAAATATTTTTTATAGAGCGGGCGGCAACCGCTTTCTTGAAGCGACGGGTGATTGACGCGTTCCACTTTGGGATGTTTTTTAAGATAGTCCACCACTTTGAGTGCGTTTTCGACGTGGCGTTCCACGCGAAGCGACAGAGTTTCGGTGCCTTGAAGCAACAAAAACGCGTTGAACGGTGAAATAGCCGCGCCGGTATCGCGTAGTATAATGGCGCGTATTTTGGTTACGAACGCCGCCGCGCCCACATCGTTTACGAAAGAAACGCCGTGATAGGCTTGATTAGGCTCCACAAGAGAGGGGAATTTGCCGCTTGCCACCCAGTCGAACTTACCGCTATCGACGATTATTCCGCCCAAAGAGGTGCCGTGTCCGCCTATGAATTTCGTCGCGGAATGCACCACTATATCGGCGCCGTACTCAATGGGTCTTACGAGATACGGCGTGGCAAAGGTATTGTCTACAATCAACGGAATACCGTGTTTATGCGCTATTTCCGCCACTTTCTCTATGTCGATTATGTTGGAATTCGGATTTCCCAGCGTTTCAATAAATATCGCTTTCGTATTTGGTTTTATCGCCTTTTCAAAGGAATTTTTCTTGTCGGGGTCTACGAACGTCGTAGTAATTCCGTACTGCGAAAGCGTATTTGAAAGGAGCGCGTACGTGCCTCCGTATATGGTATTGGCGGATACGATATGGTCGCCCGCGAACGCTATGTTCATGAACGCGTACGTCACCGCCGCGGCGCCGGAAGCTACTGCAAGCGCGGCAACTCCCCCCTCCAACGCGGCTATACGCTTTTCCAAAACGTCTTGCGTGGAGTTGGTAAGCCGTCCGTATATGTTGCCCGGGTCCGTAAGCGCGAACCGTGCCGCTGCAGTTTGGCAGTTTTTAAACACGTACGAGGTGGTTTGATAAATAGGCACCGCGCGCGAATCAGTCGTCGGGTCTGCGGTTTCCTGCCCTATATGTAGTTGTTTTGTTTCAAATTGCCAGTTTAAAGTATCTTTTCCCATGTTTCAACTCCTTTGTTGTCCATTTCGCTTTAACGCAAAACAAGATTGTCCACGTCCTTTTCAGTATTATAGTTTTGGCGCACTTTAAGAAGACGCCTATTGTTCGTATTCTTGTTTACGCCTTTTTTCATATTCGGCATACTATTTACAGCCTGCTTGCAATCTCCGTCAAAAAATCGCGGCTGCTAAGCGTTACCGCGGAGCCCTCGTATATGCTTGCTAAATCCTTAGTCATGAAGCCGGCTTCTATGGTGTCAATCGAAGCCTTTTCCAGTCTGTCCGCGAAGTCGACAAGCTTTTTAAGACCGTCAAGCTGTCCCCTCTTCCTAAGCGCGCCCGTCCATGCAAATATGGTGGCAATGCTATTAGTGGAGGTTTCCTTGCCGCTTTGGTGCTGGCGGAAGTGCCGCGTAACCGTGCCGTGTGCAGCTTCGAACTCGTAAAAGCCGTCCGGCGAAACCAACACCGACGTCATCATGGCAAGCGAACCGAACGCCGTCGCCACCATGTCGCTCATAACGTCGCCGTCGTAGTTCTTGCACGCCCAAATAAAGCCGCCGTCACTTCGTATTACGCGTGCGACCGCGTCGTCTATAAGCGTATAAAAATATTCGATACCCGCCGCTTTAAATTTATCAACGTAATCCGCGTCGTATATCTCTTGAAAAATGTCCTTGAAGCGGTGGTCGTAGGTTTTAGAAATCGTATCCTTTGTAGCAAACCACAAGTCTTGCTTCAAATCTACGGCATAATTAAAACAACTGCGCGCAAAGCTTCCGATACTTTTATCCGTGTTGTGCATGCCCAAGGTCACGCCTCCGCAATCCGAAAAGTCGAACACCGTATGCCGTTTTTCGCCGTCTGCGCCGGTTATTACAAGCTCCGCCTTTTCGCCCTTTTTCACGTAGCTTTCCGTATCGCGGTATACGTCGCCGTAAGCGTGACGCGCTATAACAATCGGCTTTCTCCACGTCGGCACAAGCGGCGTTATGCCCTTGACGATTACCGGCGCGCGGAATACAGTGCCGTCTAAAATAGCCCTGATTGTGCCGTTCGGGCTTTTCCACATCTGCTTTAAACCAAACTCCTCCACCCGCTGTTGATTGGGCGTAATGGTGGCGCATTTCACGCCTACGCCCAAACGCTTGATTGCGTTCGCCGCGTCAACCGTTACTTTGTCGGCGGTGCGGTCGCGCTCGTCTACCGATAAATCGTAGTATTCGCTCTTCAAATCGACGTACGGAACAATCAAAATTTCTTTAATCCACTTCCAAAGCACCCTCGTCATCTCGTCGCCGTCAAGCTCCGCAATAGGTGACTTCATCGCTATCTTCGCCATAATTATGTACCTCTCAAAAAAAATCCGCCCGAACACACCATAAGTGTTGTAACCAGTTCGCGGTGACAAAATATTTTCTTGCATAGCAAGGTTCGTCACCGTAGATTGTCTACACTACCCAAAATAAGCCGCATCCGTCGGTCTTTGCGCTTAATATTATAATATAAAAACTCCGCACGGTCTAGCCTTTTAAGCGGATTTTAGTTAAGTTCTTTCTTTTTAACGTTCTTTCTTGCACACGCAAGAAAGAACCAAAGAAACGCGCAAGCGTGACGCTTGACCCTGATTACTTGAAAAACGCGCTTTCGGCAAGAAACTAGATTACCTCATATAATAAGTATTCCTCTTGCCAAAACCGCGTTTTAAATTTATTAGTATTCAATCACTATTCTTCCCTTTCTTTAATTACTTTTCACAGCTTTATTTTCCTCGTCCAATATAAAAGCCATTATTCTGCTATTTTTCCATGTCCCGGTTTTCTTCTCTGCGGCAAACTTTAAATTCTTTCCGCTCCGTTCGCACAACCGCATACATAACACTTTTTCACACGCGTATTTGATGTACTTCATTGCTTGCACGGCACATGATTATGCGGTTTTTTCTTTTGAAAACATGATGAGTATTTTATATACTCATTGCTTGCACGGCGTCCATTGCCTTTACCGTCAATTCGAAAATAAACTTAATATTCGATTATACTCATTGTTTGCGTGACACACGCATGTGCTTATCAATAACGATTGTTCGATTTTCAGTTTGTCAACCTTACCGTTCACACCCCGCACGCGACCGCTTAGCGTCTATTAAAATCGAAAAAATTATTCCTCTATTCCCAGTAAAAAGTCCGCCGAAACATCAAAAAATTTGCAAATATTTACGAACATGTCAAGCCCGGGTTCGCGACAACCGCTCTCCCAAAAACTGATTGTCTGGTTGCACACGGTAAGCATCTCCCCTAACGTACGCTGCGACATGCCCTCGGCAAGCCGCAACTCTTTTAACCTCTTTCCAAATTGATTTGCGTTCATATAATTTATTATTAATTATTCTTCCTACGATTTGTTTAATTCCTACTAAGCGTAGGATTTACAAATTTAACCTCATGTTTCATATGTAGATGTAACGGATAAAATGATGTTGCCATGCAAAAAGAATAATTTTAGAAAAACTATTGACTTCCTACATATAGTAGGATACAATATAATAAAGGGATGTAGACAATTCGAAGTGACAAAATATTTTCAAGCTATTTTTTAGAATAAAATTGTCTGAAAGCACAGTCGTAGCACCGATACGTACGAGTTCAGACAGTTTTAGACCCAAAAGAGCCGAAGATATTTTATTGGCAAGTAAGTCGTCATCGCGAACTGCCCACACCCTAATAAAGTACTCTTTATACAAAGAATTTAATCCTAAGGTAAAGCCTTTGGACGAGGGCGTGTTGAAGCCAATTATAAAAGGAGGTGTCTTATTAAGGTTTAGTATACCGTATCAAATTTTATTCATATTGCAATTCACGCTTGCAAACACAAATGTCTTTTGACAAAACCAAGCAACTATTACATAGGAGATACCAATCATGCTTAACAGACACAAAAGAACCCTTTCAATTTTATTGATATTAGCAGTATTAATTATAACCGCATTCTCACTTACAGCTTGCAACTTTAAGGAACCTCTCAGTGACGGCAACGACAACGACGGCGACATTACAACTGAAGTCCCCGACAACGGTCCTTCGACCGAAACCGAAACCAAAACAGTTACCGTTGATCCCGATCCCCCTATTGGATTGACAACGGGTGTGGGATATTCAATAAACGTGGTAACCGCGGATTACATTGATGGTGTAAAGCTACGTTCTCCGGTCTTTAAACCGGAACTGATCAATGATGAAATCTTAACTAAAACTCCAGATATAAGGGTATCGGGCGGAGCTTATTCGGAAACCTCTTACGAAACACTGACGGCAAATTTCTCTGCCAACTTCAATAGAAAAGCCGGACTTACCGCTGCCATAAAAGGCATTTTTTCCGCTTCTCTTTCAAAACGTTTTGGAGTAGGTTTGTCAGGAACGGTTGCTTCCTACAGCAATCAATTTTTCTACACGATGACGCAGAATATAAGCAGATATACGCTGATGCTACCCTACTCGTTCACCGCCGTTGAAAATTTTTCTAATGTCTTGTCCGATAACTACATAAACGACTTGAAAAGGCTAAACAACCGAAGCATCACCTTTGAGCAATTCTTTGATATATACGGCACGCACATGATAACAGCGGGCGTTTTTGGTGGAAAAATTTCGGTTTACTATAAGGTTTTATCAAACGATATTCTGTTTACCTCCTCCGTAAAAGCCAATCTTCATAACACCGTAAGCGCAGGTATTAAAAACTTCGGAGCGGCAGGAGCGTCAATTGATTTTGATATTTCTAAGGCTCTTTCGGGCAATGCAGGCAGTTATATTGAGGACCTCTATATCATAGATCAAGGCGGCAACGCTTTCAGCACTTTGAACATGAATTCCTTTACAAGTAGCTACGAAGATTGGTACAAGTCATTCAACGCCAATGAAAGTACTTCCGTTTTAGTCGATATTCCCGATGATAACGGACTCGTTCCTTTGTGGGATATTCTCCCCTCCGAATACTCATTTTTAAAGTCGGGCATGGAGCAAGCGTTCGTCAGCTACGCCAATGAAGCATACGATAGCAACACATCAAAATTTTTACCCGCCACTTCCGCAGATTCGGTTTCTACCGACCTTACGTGGATACGTGGCGGCAGTTACAAAATTGATGACGGTGGGAGATTTAATCAACACCACGATGATATTAATTTTACTAAATTCACTATTGACGGAGAAAGCGTTGCCTTGACAAAAATGCTTGCGCGCGGATACAAATATATTTCCTTTGAAGTACACTTGGACGTAAAACAAAGTGATGATGACGGAAATCAATATTTATTTTTATTTAATTCATCGGCAAAAAACAATTCTCATCTCGTTTCGACCATAAAATTCGAACATTCTCCCGGGAAAAAGGCTAATACAAATTGGGGAGAACATATTCTCAGATTTGACAAAATTGCTATCGGCACCTTTGATTTGGGTTATTTCACTCTGCGTTACGGTGCGGACGGAAGGGTGAACGACGATTGGTACGCCGGCACGATAAACATAAAATTGACTTTTAGCAAATAGGATTGCTATAAATCCGCATAACCTTGTCCCGCTAATCCGCAACAAATAGTAAAACATCGGATACAATGGACTTCAATTAAAAATAAATACTCTATCTAAAACATACGCCCCTCACAAATGTAAGGAGGGGCGTATGTCTTGCGTAAAACCGACGCAACCGACTTCGGATTTCTTTTGATACCAAAAAATTTGAGCACCAAAAATCAACCTTAAAGTAACTAAAATAGGCTCATTTCAGGTGTCAAAAAAGCGGCTAAAAACTAGCTAAAACCGCCTAAAAACCGCGTTTTTTACTTATCTTTTTTGGTGTTTTGTGCCGGTGCCGGCGGCAAAGTTTTCTAGAACGCGAGAGGGATACTCAACGATGTTACGTTTATTATCCTCTGCTACGGCAAGGGCGTTTTCGATTATTTTGTCCAGCAGTTCGGAGAAGGTTATGCCCAACGGTTCGAACAGATAGAAGGCAAGCGAACCGGGAATGGTATTTATTTCGTTGACGTATAGCTTGTTCTCCACGGTATCGACAAGAAAATCTATGCGCACCACGCCGGACAACCCCATTTCGGCATAGATGCGTTTTACGGCGTTTTTAACGGCGTCGTTCAAGCCGCCTATCGGTGCGGGCATGGCGTGCTTTTTATCGGAGCCGTTTTTTGAGCCGATATATTTGTCGTCAAAGGATAAAAATCCGCGCCAATTTAGCGGCTGTTCGGTTTCGCTGACTATTATTTCACCGCCGTGCGCGAACGCGGCGCAGTTTACCTCCGTAAACTTGACCAACGCGCGCTCCACGATAACGTTTTTGTCGAAGCATGCCGCCGCCTCTAAGCAATCGAACAGTTCGTTTCTGTCGGCGGCGGGGCGGATTCCTATACTGCTGCCTTGTCCGGCGGGCTTGACAATAACAGGATAGTCCAAAAACATCTCTATATGCGCGGCGGTTTTGTTTTTATCGGCGGCGAAGTCGTCACGCTCCACGCGGATATAGCGCACGACGTTTAGGAGCATCTCCGAAAAAAGTTGTTTTTGCAGTAGCTTGTCCATGCCGACCGCAGAATTTTTGACGTCGGCGGAGGTGTACGGAATGCGGTTAAATTCCAATACGCCTTGCAGTACGCCGTTCTCACCCTCTCCGCCGTGCGTACACATCAGCGCCGCGTCCGGTACAAGGTCAAGAGTGGGCTTGCCGCGTTTCCGCTGATAGAACGCGCCGCGCTCTAAAAAAATCTCCGCGTGCTTTCTGCTTTCAAAGGGCGTGAACGCTCCGATTGAACACAAGTCACCGGTGTAAAAGCCGCCGTTCTTTATGTACACCGGGTACACGTCGTATTTGGCGCGGTTCAGCGCGGACATCGCTTGCACCGCCGTAAGAACGGAAATATCGTGTTCTGCGGACCTACCCCCGAAAAGAACGGCAATTTTTTTCTTTGACATAATATACCCCTAAAAAAATTTTTATTGTTTTGGGTGCGCACACCACTTTCCGCGCATATACCGAAACCGGCGTTGCCGTTCGCGTCGCAGCGATTAGTGCACGCCCCACTAACCGCCGCATGCACCGACATGAGAGTGGATTACATTGCTTTCACCGTTAGCGGAGTTGTATTCCGCACGAAATATCTCTCCCTTGAGCAGTAGAAACAAATTCCGCACAGCCCCGTCACCATGAGAGTAGGGAGCATTCGCGCAGACCGGGTGAAATAACGGTAACCCGCTCAATCATAGTTGTCCGGCAAGTCATTTTCTATAAGGAGTACGTCGCCCGGCTCAAGTGTAAGCTTGAAATCCTCTTGCGCCTCCTTAAGACTGCCGTATACCTTTATTTCGCCCGCAAAACCCACCCCTAGCAACCCCCTTTTGATTGCGGTGGCACGCTTGCCTATCAAGAGAACCGCGTCAAAAACGGCGGCGGCGCGTCTGCCTAAGTCCTCGTTGGCTTCCGTCTCCATGTTGCCAAGTTCCACCAAGCCCGGAGTTAACAACACCTTTCGCGCAGAAAAAAGCCCTATCACGTCAAAAGCCGCCTTTGTGCCCTCTATGTTGGAATTAAAGCTGTCGTCTATAACCGTGACGCCGCCCCCGTCTATCAGCTCCAATCGGTGCGGCACAGCTTTCAATTCCGCCACAACCTCTCTTATTTCGAAGGGGCTTATGCCCAGCTTTAGCGCAAGTGCCGCCGCCGTTACAATGTTCATTATATTGTGCCGCCCCAACACACGTGTTTGCATTTCGGTTTCGCCGCCCGGATGCACAAACCGGAACCGACTGCCCTCCGCCGACGCGGAAATGTTATCGGCGTATACGTGTGCCTCCGGCGACAGCCCCGCGAATATCACGTCTTCCGGAAGCACACCGCCCGCGCCCTTCCGCAATTCACCTTTGCCTGTGCGCACCTTCGCGTCACCCGCACCTATCCGTCCGGCTTTTCGCGTACCGACTCTGCCCTTGCCCGCGCGCGAAAAATCACCTTCCCGCACACCGCTTTCAACTACACGTGCGTCGCGTCTTTGCGCCGTGTCCGTACTCGAGCTATTAACGCCGTGTCCGCCGCGCGGATTTTTTTGCACACCGCCTGCACCTATCAATCCGGCTTTCTCCGCGCCGTCATCCGCCTCACGCAAATATTCTATTCTTTCCCGGAGCGCGCAACAATCGTATACCGCCGCAAGCACTCCCTCCTTTTTCATGTGCGCGGCAAGCTCCAGTTTGGTATTTAGGACGTTTTCAAAGGTCTTGAACGTCTTCATGTGTTGCGGATACGCTCCGGTAATTATGGCGTGGTCGGGGCGAGTCATCTTCGCCAGTGCCTTTATATCGCCTTTTTTCCGCGCGCCCATCTCCGCTATAAACACCTCGTGGTGCGGCTGCAACTCCTTGACGGTAAGAGCAATACCCATAGGCGTGTTATAGCTTGACTCCGTCATAAGCGTGTTGTAGCGTTTTTGTAGCATGGCGTTGAGAAAATTTTTAACGGAAGTCTTGCCGAAACTGCCCGTAATGCCTATTTTTATGAGGTCGCCGCGTGCGGCTAACGTCTTTGCGGCGCGCACGGCGTAGCGACGGCGGTTGAGGTTTTCAAACGGCAAAACCAAATGATGCGCCACGGCAAAAAAAAGCGGAAACACGATAGGATAAAGGCAAATCAAAAATAAATCCGCATAGCCGCCCGCCCCCCCGAATGCGCCGAATGCACCGGCGGCAAGCACGCCTTGCGGTAACACCGTGGCGGTGGCGGTAAGACGCTTAACCCTGTTGGTATAGACGAGTTTCTTTTTTGCCGGCGCCGGTTTGGCGAAAAACGCCGATGCTCCCCCTAAAACGACCGCGGATAACGCCGTATAAAAACCCGCCGCGCGCCCGACTCCGCACGCGTAAAGAACGCCCAATACCGCGATTCCGATTAACGGTACTGCGGACGCCGGCAAATACGACTTTAAAAACCTCTTGTTTTTCAGCGAACGCAGACGGAACGCGTAACCGTCAAGCTGCAAGCCGTGCAACAGCCTCTGCGTCACCGGCAACGCCGAAAAGAGGTGTAATATCAAAAAAATTATAAGGCTTGCGGGAGTTTCCGTCATAGCTTAGTACCTGCTTCCGTTTCACTTAGAAACGCTTGCGACAAAGAGGTGCAATATAAAAAATTTATAAGGCTTGCGTGGAGTTTCTGTCATGGCTTACTACCTGCTTCCGTTTCACCTAGAAACGCCTGTAATATCGCAAGAAATCGACCGAAGTCGTCGACGTAAGCGAAGTGACCTCCGTTCAGAAAAAACAACGCGCAGTCGGGAAGCTTGCGTTTAAACCGTCGTGCCATGTACGGCGGGGTTTCGCGGTCCTGCTTGCCCCAAAACACCGCGACGGGTCGTCGCACCGACGTTAACAACGCATCTTGATGATAATTTACTATCTTCACGAAACTAGCGCGCATAACGGGTGTCAGCGCACGGTAGTCGTTTGAGCCTTTCAAGCCCTTGCGACCGAACGCTTTTAACAGCTTGTGTAGCCATATTTTCGCGTAATAAGTCGGTTTTCTTCGCGGTTTCAGACCTGCCGCGTCTATCAGCACCAGTTTGTCTATCAAGTGCGGCTTTTTAGCGGCTAGTTCCAAGCCCACCCGTCCGCCAAATGAATGGCATACAAACGTTGCGGAGGTTATGCCGTGATTGTTCATCACCTCTACAACGCCCTCTGCACAGTCGCGCACGCCGAACGGCGTTTCCGGTTCCGGTGTGTCCCCAAACCCGTAAAAGTCCAACAACGTCACCGTGAACCGCTCCGATAACTTATCCGCGACAAATCGAAAGCTTTCCGTGCTTCCGCCCCAACCGTGCAAGAAAATCACGTGCGCCCCCCTACCGAATGTCATATGGCTTAAAATATAAAAAACCCCCCGCATCAAACTATGCCCGACACAAGAGTTTTGTGATTGTGGATTAAAACAAAGTTCTTCCTTGACGTCAAGAAAGAACGCGCTTGTTCTTTTGCCACGCGGCAAAAAGAACCAAAAACCGCGCAAGCTTGAAGCTTGACACTGATTACTTGAAAAACGCGGCTGCTGCAAGATACCTTGCTTGTCAACCGCGTTTTTAAATTTAGTTAGTGTTAATCTCCCCGTTTCCGTATTTTTATTTTCTTTCCGTCCAATTATCAAAACTGTGTTTTTAAATTTTTTATCCCATTGCAATCTATTAGGGGATAGTATATTGCGCGCAGATCGTCACCTTGAGCGAAGGGCGCATTCGCGCAACCTGTGGTGCAAAAGGAACTCTATTTTAATTCAATCAACTATAAACTTTAATTGTACGTCCGGTGTAGGTGCGGGCAATATCGACCTTAACCGTTCGTGCGGAGCCGGTATCAAGCTTATTCCATTCAATTACGGAAACGCCCGGCTCAAACACCGCTTGTTCAATACCCAGTTCAAACACCTCTTCCGCAGTTTCCGCGCGGTACAGGTCAATGTGACGCAAGGTCAATGCCCCGTCGTCATACACGTTCATAAACGTAAACGTCGGGCTTGTTATTTCCGCGCTCACCCCCAAACCGCGCGCTAACCCCTTTGTGAATGTGGTCTTCCCGGCGCCCAAATCTCCGTTTAAAAGCACAATGTCCCCCGACCTAAGCAACGTCGCCAAAGCGCAACCAACCTCTTCCGTCTCAACCGCGGATTCCGTTTCAAAGGTATGTACTACCGATAAATCCAAATCGGCTTGCCCGCCCTTGAAGAAAAATTTTAAGGATTTTTGAGGGCTATTTAATGGGTTTTCGGTACTATTTTTAGCGTCATAGTCGGGCAAATATGTTGCAGCATCGCTTGCACGGGCGGAAATATTTTCGGCGTCGTAGGCAATTATATCCGTTGCGGCGTCGCTTTCGTCTAAGTCTTTATTCTGGCTTTTCGCCTTTGTCGCGGCGGCGTTTTTGGCAAATTCGCGTGCGACGGCGTTTATAAGCCGGTGTATGTGCTTATAGAATATAAGCGTAGATGCCGCCGTTATCAGCCCCTTTATGAGGTTAAACGCTATGATATAGCCAAGATAGTCATTTACGAGTATGTCCAACGGCACGTGCATGTAAAGCGGTGTGATTATCAGATTGGTGGGTATCATGACTATTACCGAAGCCAAATAGCCGCATAGCAACGCACCTACCGCCCCCTTAAAGGTGCGTTTTTTCTTGTATACCAAGCCCGCAAAGCCCGCATATGTGCCGCTGGCAATCGCAAGCATTAAAGAGCCTATCCAATCGCCCGACACTACGGCGTGCAACAATGCAACGATAAAGGTTAAAGCAACTCCCGAAACCGGTCCAAACATAAACGTTACAAACAGTATGGGAATGTCCAGCGCCTCAAATTTCAGAAACGGCACCATCGGCAAAATCGGGAACTTGAAATATATGCTGAAAATCGTGGCAATCGCCCCGAATATCGCCATAACGCAAAGCTGCTTTACGGGAATTTTTTTAGTTTTAAATCTGCTTTCCTTGTTTTTTTGCGTTCGCATATACCGCTCCTCTGAAATCCTTGCCGCACACGGGTTTTGCATGCGACGGATTTTTTTTATTTTTACCTACAATCCTTGCCGCACACGGCTTTTTGCGCACGACGGATTTTTTATTTTTGCCGCTTCCGAAGCACAAAAAAACGCCCCCGAAAGACTTTTTCAAGGGCGTAAATTTCTCTACTTATTATAAGAAAATTATTCCGATTTTTTTTTCTTCGCCGCGCATGAAATAAATTTCACCGCCTACGCAAAGCACAAAAATGCGGAATACGCTTTTCCCGTCCGGACTGTACCGTCGGTATAGGAATTTCACCTACTCAGCCAAGCTAAAGGGAATTTAATCGCGCGGAGTTATCTCTCACGCGGTATAATATTCGGCTTTGCTCCGTGCTCGCGGACTATCACCGCCGGTGGGGAATCACACCCCGCCCCAAAGCTTTTAAATACGGCGGATAAATTCCGTTTTCCGCTAAGCACCCATAAGCGCGTAACAAAACCGGCAATCCGCTTTATTTATTTTATTATACAACGCACAACCGCTTTATGCAAACATTTTCATATGTGTCGATAAAAAATATTTTATTATTTAATTAAGGCGTGCTATAATGTTTGCATGAACATTTTAGGAATAGACTCCGCAAGGGAACGCTTGCTGATAGCAGTTATAAAAAACGCTAACGACTGCGACAAGGGAAAAGTTTTTTTCGCGGAAAGCGCTTGCTTTTCTAAGCACAATCGCGAAATAATACCCAAAATCGACGAGACGTTACGCGCGTCAGGATTGGATATAGGCGAAATAGACGTCTTCGCGGCGGTTACGGGACCCGGCTCGTTTACGGGAATACGCGTGGGCGTATGCACCGCGTCCGGCTTTGGCTTCGCGCTTTCGCGTAAGCTTATAGGTGTTTCCGCTTTTGAAATCATGCTTTGCGGCAAGGAGAAAAGCGCCGTTGCGCTGATAGACGCACTGCACGGAAATTTCTATGCCGGGCGCTACTTAAACGGCAAGCTTGAAACGGCTTTTTTAGAAAATCTTGACCTAACCGCGCTTGAAAAAAATATTTTTTTTGCCGCCGACGACACGGATTTAACCCTTGCCCCCTCCACGCTTGACGGCGGCGCAGATTTAAACGCGCGCTCCGTTATTGCGGACGGTTTAAACGCCCGCGTACGCACGCCGGTCTACATGGAAAACTGCACCGATTACGCGGAAAATTTTGCCGCAATCTTACGCAAAAAAGCCTTTGCCGGTGATTTTTCGGAGACATTGCAACCGCTTTATCTCCGCAAGTCGCAAGCCGAACGCGAAAATCCTTGATTTAATTATGGAAATAACCGATATTTTACGCGCGGAATACATTCCGCAAATAGCCGCCATAGAAAAGGAAGCTTTTCCCGATACGGCATGGTCGGAAAAGATGTTGCTTGACGAGTTAAGCAACCCGTTAGCGCATTATTTTGTCTGCGTAAAAAGCGATGTTGTATTGGCATACGGAGGGCTTCACGAGGTGGCGGACGAGGGGCAAATAACAAACGTCGCTGTAAAAAAGGATAAGCGCAGATGCGGCTTAGCCTCAAAAATACTGGACGCCATGTTGGAATTCGCCGTATCCGCGGGGCTTTTTGAGCTTACCTTAGAGGTTAAGGAAAGCAATTTTGCCGCGCGTGCGCTTTACAAAAACTTCGGTTTCACGGAAACCGGCTTACGCAAAAATTACTACGGCGGAATTGAAAACGCAGTTTTGATGACGTTGGCTCTAAAACCTTAAGCTTGCCCTTAACAGGTGCGTCCGATGCGCCGTATATAACCCGACGAACGGCGCACCACCACGACGATATTCTATCCCTCTATCTCCGAAAGCTTAACCGCGCGCCCCTCCGCAAGCGATTTTTTTGCGGCTAGGGCTATGCGAACAGCTTGTAAGCCGTCCTCTATACCTACGGGAACGGGCGTATCCTTTTCGATTGCCTCCGCAAATTCGATAATTTCCGCGGCATATGCTTGCATATAGCGTTCCAAAAAGAAATACAGCGGCTTCTCGGAGGTAACGCCGTCCGCGTCGGAAACCGTAACCGTGGACGCGCTGTCGTTTTTGATGTCTATTTGACCGCGGCTTCCGAACACCTCTATGCGTTGGTCGTAGCCGTAGCTAGCACGGCGGCAGTTGTCGATTACGGCAAGCGCGCCTCCCTTCAATTTCATGCTTATGAGCGCGGTATCAATGTCGCCCGCTTCCGCAATAGCCTTATCCACAGTCACGGTGCCGTACGCGAAAACCTCTTCGACCTCCGCACCGGAGATGTAACGCGCCATATCAAAGTCGTGTATCGTCATATCAAGGAAGATGCCTCCGCTTACCTTGATATAGGCTACCGGCGGCGCGCCGGGATCGCGCGACGTAATTTTAAGCGTAGTCAATTCCCCCGCTTGTCCCTTTAAATAAGCCTCTCTAGCGGCGCGGAAGTTGTGGTCAAAGCGGCGGTTAAATCCCACCTGATACTTTAATTTTGAGCCTTTCAATGCGGCTTTAACCTCGTTAATCGCCTTTACCTCATGGTCTACGGGCTTTTCGCAAAACACGTGTTTGCCGGCTTTTATTGCCTCTATAGATATTTTAGCGTGCGTGTCCGTCGAAGAACAGATAAACACCGCGTCGATTTTGGGGTCGTTCAGTATCTCGCGGTAATCGGCATAAAACGCCTTTACTCCGAAGCTTTTTGCCTGCGCCTTGACGGCGGCGTCGATACAGTCTATAAACGGGTCGGCTATCGCAACCGCTTTTGCGTTTTTCACATAGTGTGCAAGCGACTCTAAATGAACTCTTCCAATTCTTCCGAATCCTATGATGCCAACATTAATCATAATATTATTTTCTACCTCTTTGAGTTTTAATTTTTATTTTTTGCCGTCCGTATTACGGAGCCGCCGTTTGTTTTAAAGCTTGAACCAAAATATCGGGTGACGCCTTAAAAGCCTTTTTATTGCTCTCGTCGAACCGCTGTTTACATTGCTCTAAAGCTTAAATCGTGCCGTCCCAAGTCGAAACCTTGACGCTCTTCTTTTCGCTCTCGTCAAACCAATGCGTTGTAACACACTTGCTTTCGGTATAGAAGCGGTACGCATCCTTACCCAAACAATGGAGGTCGCCGAAGAAGGAGTTTTTATGCCCCGAAAAGGGGAACACTCCCACCGGCACGGGTATGCCCACGTTTATGCCTACCATGCCGCCGTCGGTGTGGCGGGCGAACTCCCGCGCATAATATCCGCTTTGGGTGTAGATGACGGAGCCGTTTGCAAACGGATTGGCGTTCATGAGCTTCAAACCCTCTTCAAAGCTTTCGACGCGCTTCACGCACAGAACCGGTCCGAAGATTTCGGTTTGCCCCACGGACATCTCCGGCGTTACGAAGTCAAGAATGGTCGGCGCTAAATAAAAGCCCTTCTCATAGCCCTTAACCTTGCATTTTCTGCCGTCCAAAACAAGCCTTGCGCCCTCGGAAATACCCTTTTCTATCCACTCTAAAACGCGCTTCTTATGCTCCGGCGAATACACCGGACCCAAACCACTGGTTTTATCACATGCCGGACCCACCTTTAAGCGAGAGGCTATTTTCTTGATTTTTTCCACCAACGCGTCGGCTATACCGCTTTCCGCGACTACCACAGGAAGCGCCATGCATCTCTCTCCCGCGCAACCGTACGCGGCGTTTACTATGCCCGCCGCCGTCCTGTCAAGTGCCGCGTCGTTCAACACAAGCGCATGATTTTTTGCCTCGCACAGACACTGTACACGCTTGCCGTTTTTGGCCGCCGTTTCGTATATGTGTCTGCCGACCGCCGTCGAACCGACAAACGATACGCCTTTTATAAGCGGATTTATCAATAATTCCTGCGTTTCTACTCTGTCGCAGCTTACGACGTTCAGAACGCCGTCGGGAAGCCCCGCCTCTCTGTAAAGCTCAGCTATGCGCATAGAGGTTAGCGGCGTCGAACCGGAAACCTTCAATACAATAGTGTTGCCGCACGCCACGCAAAGCGGAGTCATCCAGCCCATGGGTATCATCGCGGGGAAGTTGAACGGCGATATGCCGGCGAACACACCCAACGATTCACGGTAAAGCACGGTATCATAACCCGCCGATGTATCGGCAAGCGACTCTCCCGTCATGAGATTTGGCATGGAAATCGCAAGCTCCGTTGCCTCCTTAGCCTTCAACACGTCACCCTTGGCTTCATCATATACCTTGCCGTGTTCCCTTGCGACAAGCAACGACAGTTCCTCAAGGTTTTTATCCAAAAGCTCACGCAAGCGGTAAAGCACCTGAACGCGTTTTACCACGGGTGTGCGCGACCACGACGCGTATGCCTTGTGCGCATTTTCTATAACCATCTTCAACTCGTCAAGCGTAATGCGCGGACACTTTGCAATCTGTTCTCCCGTACTCGGGTCGTAAACCGCGTAATAATCCCTGCATTTAGATTCTTTAAACTCATTGTTGGTGAAATATTTCAATATTTCCATTTTTACCCCCATACGCTTTTCGGCGCACAAATAATTTATTATAGTTTTTCTTAAGGAAGGCGATATGTGGATCCAGTTCAACACAGTCGTGCGGTTTCTACATCGTAAACTCCGCATTCATTCCCCGCACGAGGGATCCCTTGCCCTTACAAATTGATGACGCAATTCGACGGCTCGGGCGGGCTTGCCCCCGTGCCTCACGTTATACTAAGTCTTTTTTCAAACTTTCCTTATCCTTCTCCGCAAAATCAAAGCCCTGCGGTGCGCTTTATGTATTTTCTTGCCTTAATCGCGTATTCCAAAGGATTCGCCGTTGCCGGATCCTGTTCCGCTTCGACTATAAACCAACCCTCGTATCCCTCTCCGTCCAGTATATCGAAAAGCGGTTGGAAGTCTATGCAACCGTCGCCGGGTATGGTAAACGCGCCCAATCTCACGCCTTGCAAAAAGCTCAAGCCCTCCTCTTTAACCTTTGCCACGATTTCCGGGCGTATATCTTTAAGATGCACGTGCTTTATGCGCGTGGCGTAATCCTTAAGCACGGCGGCGTAATCCTCTCCGCAATAGGCAAGGTGTCCGCTGTCGAAAAGCAAAAACACAAGCGCGGGATCGGTAAGCGCAAGCATCTTATCTATTTCCGCCTTGCTCTGAATTACGGTTCCCATGTGGTGGTGATACGTAAGCGTCATGCCCATTTCCTTTGCCGCCGCGCCAAGTCCGTTCATACCGCTTGTCAGCCGCTCCCACTCGTCGTCGTTCATTACGTATTTATTGTCGAAAACGGCGGTGTTTATCTGCCCCTGTATGCTGTAACTCTGTTCGGAAATTCCGATTACCTTCGCGCCCATAGCCTTTAAAAATTTACATTTTTTAAGGAAGTCACTTTCCACTGTTTGGTAATCTTGCGTCAGTAGGAAGGACGAGAACCAACAGTTTGCTATCTGCAATCTTCTTAGTTTCAACGCCTTTTTAAGCAGATTTATTTTTGTCGGATATTTATTGCCGACCTCACAGCCTCTGAAGCCCGCAAGCGCCATTTCGCTTACGCACTGCTCAAAGGTATTGCCGCCGCCCAAATCGGGCATATCGTCGTTTGTCCACGCTATGGGCGCGATGCCTAGCTTAATTTTTTTCTTGTCCATAATTCTTCCTTATTTACTCCGCCTAAAAAGGCATTGGCTTCGGCACCCGATGTGAAGCTTCTCCACTGCGTGTTGACACACCTTAGTATTTACCGGCTTTTGCAAGCTTTGCTTTCTTTTCGGCAAGCGCGGCTTTCTGTTTTTCGTTGCGCGGGTTTTCCGTGCAGCCTACGTTCCACCAACCGCCGTAGCCGCTTGTCATGGATTTCGGCAACACCTTTATATCAATTAAAAACGGTTTATCACTGGCTCTTGCCGCTTTGAGCGCCGTTTCCAGCTCTTCGGAGTTTTTCGCGGTATACGCGTCGAACCCGTACGCACGCGCCGACATTGCAAAATCAATAGGCACATACGCGCCGTATCTTATGGGCTTATCTCCGTCGCGAAACCTAAACTCCGTGGCTAGCGGCGTTATACCTTGCCCCATTTGCAGATTGTTTATGCAACCGAAACCGCCGTTGTCAAACAACAGTATTCCGATCTTCACGCCCTCTTGCACCGCCGTGACCATTTCGGAATGTAACATTAAATAGCTTCCGTCGCCGACAAACGCGTACACCTCTCTATCGGGCTCGGCAAGCTTGCTTCCGAATGCGCCGGCGATTTCGTAGCCCATACAGCTGTAGCCGTACTCCATGTTATAGCTGTCCCTTGCGCGCGTTTCCCACATGCGTTGCATACAGCCGGGCAAGCTACCGGACGCTCCGACCGCAACAGCGTTTTCGGCTATTCCCTTTCTTATTATGTCTAGCGCGCGCGTCTGTGTAAGCGCTGAACCGGACGACTTAATAAACTCGTCAATGGTATCCTCCGCCCGTTCGACATTTTCAGGGACGTAACCCGCACCGAACTCCAACGACGCAAGGCGCGCATATTCCTTTTCCCAATCGGCTTTAGCCGCGGCGGTTTCCGCTTCGTACGCTTCTCCTACACGGTAGGCGCGTATTATTTTTTCCAACATTTCAACGGTAATTTTTGCGTCCGCGACGATTTTAACCGCATCAAGCTTAGACGCGTCGCGGTTGCCAGTATTTACCGTGACCACCTTAGCCCTTGAAAACAGCGACTTCGACGCGGTTGTGAAATCGGAAAACTTTGTGCCTATGCCGATAATCACGTCGGCGGTTGCGGCTATAGCATTAGCCGCCGCATTTCCGGTCACGCCAACGCCACCCAAATTCAAGCGGTAATCCGACGAAACGGCGGACTTCCCCGCCTGCGTTTCGGCAATAGGTATGCCGCACTTCGCCGCAAACTTTTCAATGACCTTGCCCGCCTCGCTGTAGCGCGCACCGCCGCCGACAATAATAAGCGGTCTTTTTGCCTTTTTGATGATTTTTACCGCGTCGTCCAATTCCTCCTGCGACGGCACAAGCCGTTTTATTCTGTGTACGCGCTTTGAAAGAAACTTCAAAGGAAAGTCGTAAACCTCCCCCTGTACGTCCTGCGGCATGGCTATCGCAACCGCCCCCGTCTGAGCCGGGTCTAAAAGCACGCGAATTGCATTCAAAAGCGCCGACATTAACATCTCCGGACGCGAAACCCTATCAAAATATTTGACAACGGCACGAAAGGCGTCGTTCGTGGTTATACTTTGTGAGCCTTCGTGTTCCACTTGCTGCAATACGGGGTCGGGCTGTCTTGTGGCGAAGGTATCGCCCGGGAAGAGCAGCAAGGGAATATTGTTTGCCGTCGCCGTTCCCGCCGCCGTGACCATATTCGCCGCACCCGGACCTATCGACGAAAAGCAAGGGATTATCGCGCGGCGGTTTTTTTGTTTAGCGTATGCCGTCGCGGCGTGCGCCATACCCTGTTCGTTTTTGCCTTGAAGCACCGTTAGACCGTGCCGCGTCATTGACAACGCCTCACCCGAGCCCAGAACACATCCGTGTCCGAACAGCGCGTATACGTATTCGACAAGCTTTGTTTCCACGCCGTCAAAGGACACGTATTGATTGTCGAGAAAGGTTATAAGCGCCTCGCCCGTAGATATGCGTTTTGTTTCCGTCATAATTTTACCCTGCGTCGGAGTTTCCCCCTCTTGACAATTTTCCGCCTCATGCCGGCGGCTTTTCTATTTTTCCAACCACTTGAAATCGGGATGAACCGTCCGCGTTTTGCGCCACGGGTCGCCCGGTAAATGGCGTATTATCCAACAGCAATACATTGGATATCCAGGTGCGGTAACTTGAACGTGCGTCTTCCCTCCCGGGAAGCAACCCACGCTTCCATCCTTGACCGTGTGCGCCTCGTCATCAATAAAGCATGCGCCGAAACCCTCTTTACGGTCGAATTTATAATAATAAACCTCCGGTTGCGGATGGCTGTGCGGAACATAACTCCACCAACGCCCCTGACGCGCAAGCACCTCTCCTATGACCAAATTGGAGTGCGGTGCGTTATCATAGTCAAAAATTGTGTTTACATCGCGAACGGCGGTGTTTTCCCAAAGCCCATCGCAAGAAACGGTGCACAGCACATCGCCCTTTCGGTAAACCTTTGGAGGAAAATATATCTCGTTTTTGGTAGACGCTATCAATATTTCCGCGTCCGTGACCGCCTCCGCCGTAAGCTCACAACCGGCGGGTATGTGCGCCGTCGTCGGCAAATCGGTAAACACATTGCCGCGCGAAGCCGTTTCATCAAAGCTAGCCGCCGCTTTAGATAAATCCGAATTTACACCGCTCCGCGAAGCCGTTTTATCAAAACCAGCCGCAACGAAGCGAACCGAACCTCCTAACAACAAAACCGCCGTTTCCTTGTCGGGACAATAAATCACCTCACGCGCGCCCGCTTTAAGCTTACGCACGGATATGTTCATGAGCATATCGGAATTAATTCCGTCTTTTTCCGACGTTAGAACCTTCACGCCGTTCTTATCGAAACCGGGATAATCAAACATTTTTCTCCTCGCGATTTTATACGCGCGCAATCATTTCGCCGTATAATTTCTTTTCGGCTTTGATAAAATTCTTCAATTCTTTGACCGTGGGCATGAATTCGGAACAGCCGTGCGCCGACACCAGCATGGATGCGGACGCGGACGCAAGCTCCAGACAATCTATGACGGGCAAGCCCTTTAAAAGTCCGTATATGAAAGCCGAGCCGTAGCCGTCGCCGCCTCCGAAGCTTTTGAACGCCTTTACGGGGAAAGGCTTAATGCCGTAATCGCCGCGTGCCGTATGCGCCGTAGAGCCCTGTTTCCCGTGCTTGATGATGACGATTTTGTTGCCCTTATTTAACCAGTAATCGGCGGTTTCCTTATCGGTACGGTTGCTTCCTAAAAACGCCTCCGTCAAATCAAATTCCTCACGGCTACCCATGATTATATCGCTTTTTTCAGCGACCGCAGAATAATAAACAGCTATCTCGTCCGCATTTTTCCAGTTATAGGCGCGGTAATCAATGTCGAATATGATTTTCGTATCCGTTTTTTTGGCAAGCGCGACAGCCTTTAACGCGGCTTCACGCGACGGACTTTGACACAGAGCCGTGCCGGAAATGAGCAACATTTTCGCGGAGGCTATGTAAGCCTCATCCACATCGGCGGGCGACAATGCCAAATCTGCAACACCCGTTCTGTACATGAGGATGTTACTCTCGTCGGGCGACAGTATCTCGGTGAACGTCAAGCCTAAGCTTTCGCCGCCCGACGCCCTCGTGACGTGCGACACGTCTATTCCCTCGCGCACAAAGAAATCCCGCACAAAGTCGCCCATGCCGTCGTCGGATATTTTTCCGACAAAGCCCGCCGCGCCGCCTAAGCGTGCTAATCCCACGGCGATATTCGCGGGCGAACCGCCCAAATACTTCCGGAACTCTTTGTTTTCGGAAAGCGGTTTGAAATAATCCGTCGGGTTTAAATCGACGGCGACACGCCCCAATAAAATTAAATCGAGTTTTCTGTTTTTGTCAAGCTTCAGCAAGTCCATAAGCCCGCATCGCCCCCTTTCGCACCGCAAACTGTCAAGACCCTTTTTTTCGGGCTTCTAGCCGTCCGCTGTGTAATATTATATATTACACAGTGTATTATCGCAATAGTTTTATTGACAAGTTGTAAAAAATTTTAAAAGTTTTCGCAAATCGCCTACGGCGGCTAAAATCCATTATGACGGCGGTTTTGGAAAGAGATAGGAAAAAAGAAAAAAGAAAACACGGAAAGGGTGACTTTACACTAATAAATTTAAAAACGCGGTTGACAGCAAGGATATAATCCTGCGGCAACCGCGTTTTTCAAGTAATCAGTGTCAAGCTTCAAGCTTGCGTTTTCTTTGGTTCTTTCTTGCACATGCAAGAAAGAACAGCGGCTCAAGCGTCACGCTTGCGCTATGCGCCGCGCAGCAAAAAGAACAAGCGCGTTCCTTTTGGGCGCCCCAAGGGAACTATATTTAAACAATCCTGACTGCGGTTTTGATTTCGTTGGCAACGCATTCTTGAGCGGTGGAATTATAGAACATTTCGGCTATTATGCCGCCTTTTTTTATTTTATCACCTAAGCGCACGCCCATCTTAAACCCGGCACTTACATCTATGAGGTCGTCTTTTTTTAGTCTGCCGCCTCCAAGCCGAACAAGCGCGTTGCCTAGCCGTTTGGTATCCATTTCGGTAACGGTCCCGGCGTTGTCCGCATAGACATTGCGGCGGTACTTCGCCGTCAAAAAATTTTTTTCATCGTCGAGTAAGGACGCGTCACCGCCCTGCGCCGCCAATATTTCTTTAAACTTATTAAGCGCCGCACCGGAGGCAATCACTTCATCGAAAAGTTCGCTCGCCGCATTTAAGCTATCCGCCTTATCCGCGCGATACAAAATTTCGGCGGAAAGCGCCCGTGAAACATCGTAAAGCGCGCCGCGCTCCCCTTTCAAAGCCTTTACGGCACCGAGAATTTCCAAGGCATTCCCGACGTACGCATCAAGCGGTTGGTTCATATCGGTTATCACCGCGCCCACCTTTTTCCCTGCCGCACTCCCTATGCGCACCAGCAAATCCGAAAGCTTAGCGGCTTTTTCCCGCGTTTGGTTGAAGGAACCGTTGCCGCACTTCACGTCGATTACTATGACGTCTGCGCCGGTCGCAAGCTTTTTAGACATTATGCTCGAGGCAATCAGCGGCAAGCTGTCCACCGTAGCCGTCACGTCGCGCAACGCGTAAAATATTTTATCCGCGGGCGCAATGTCCTCCGACTGCCCGATGAGCGCCGCGCCTACCGTTTTGAGTTGATTTTTTATCTGCGTTTCCGTTAATTCTATGTTAAAGCCCTTGACGGTTTCCAGTTTATCCAGCGTTCCGCCGGTGTGTCCCAAACCGCGCCCAGACATCTTCAATATCTTGCAACCCGCCGCCGTCACCGCCGGAAGAACCACAAACGTGGCGGAATCACCTACCCCGCCGGTGCTGTGCTTATCCGCGTACACGCCGCCGGAAAGTTTAACGGTTTTGCCGCTGTCGCGCATGGCAAGGGTAAGCGCCAAGGTTTCCTCAAAACTCATGCCGTTTATGGCGACGGTCATAAGCCACGCGGATATTTGGTAGTCGGGAATCGTCCCGGCAACACTGCCGGCAACGAAAAAACGAATTTCTTCGTCGGTCAACTCCTCTGCGCGCCTTTTTTTATCTATTATTTCAAAAGCCGAATATCGCATAAACTGTTACCTCCTTGCCGGTATTAAAATTTCCTTTTTTTACATACTACCGATGGCAAGGAACCTTAGGAGATTTTGCCGTGCAAACGGAATAACCGTAAATACATAGAGGAAATACACATGTTTTTTATTTGTGACTGCGTGCCGCTTGGCGGAAATATTTTCAATGTCGACAACGCTTTTTATGCGGATAGCATGCCCGAAAATCCGGTAGGTACCGCCCTTGAGAGCGCCGGTATTTTAAGGGATTTTTTATCGCAACCATGCTATACGTCCGCGTCGTCGGCATCTTCGGCGGAGCTTGCCGTACTCAAAACGGACTATATAATAGCCGCCGAAGTTGTGGAGTGCGGAGGCGATATTGCCGTTGCGGTGTTGACCGCGCCCATATACCTGCGGAGCGAACGCGAAAGAATTTATGCGGAGCTAGTGGCGCGCTTGAACGGTTGCGGCTATAAAACGGCTTACGTTTCTTTTGATGCGCGCACATACTTCAAGGCTCGCAACTTAAAAGCCGTAAGCCCCGAAGCGGCGGCGGAAATCATCAAAAAAACCGCTAAAAACACAAGTGAATTGCCGCCGCAAGCGTAGCCGTAAACCTCTTGAAAAGGTATAGGTTAACTTATCGGCATGCCGAAGCTTGCAAAACCGCGCCCGCACTCAACCGCAAAGCCATGCAAATCTTTGATACCGGTACCCGCGCACGGCACTAATACCGTGAACGAGAATAAGCGGCGCGGATTAGGCGTTCCGATAAATTTTTACTGCGGAAAAGCCCCTGCTTTTAGTCCGGATTTTTTTCCGTCCAGTGTTTTTCCAGACAATAAAACAGCCGCGTTTCGTCGTTGAAAATATGCACTATTACGGCACCGTAGTCCAGCACCGCCCACTTGCCGTTACGTACGCCCTCCGTGCGCAAAACGATTTCGCCGTTCTCCTCCATTTTTTCCACAAGGTTGTCGGAAAGCGTCCTTACCTGTGTGCTTGAACGTCCGGTACAAATGACGAAAAAATCGGCTATTATGGTACGTTCACCTACGGGAATTACGGCTATGTCTATTGCCTTCTTGTCCTCTAAAATTGCTACAATTGCGTCTTTAAGCTCCGTAGGGCTCATATAAATACCTCTTAACGGTTTTTTTAGTAACCGCTTTTTATTTTTTTGGTGTGTACAATCCGCTGTGACAACTTGCCCGCACCTTTTTTTTATTTTGTTTTTACTATGCTCTTCGCTATACTACAAGCGTTGTTTTTTCTATACATTTTATTTTTACTTCACACAGTTTTTATCCCGTGTTTGGCTTATCTACGCACATGCTTTTTATCCCGTGTTCGGCTTTACTCCGCACCCAAATAGTAGCGCGCCGCGTCGGCGGTAAGCGGATATATTTTTATTCCACGTGCGATAAGACTGTCAAGCGTATATTTAAGCGTAGCCCTAAAGCCGCCCTCAAAGTCCGCAAAAACGGACCTTCGTAAATCCGCAGTATCCGCGAACTCCAAATCCCTTAGCGGCTCAACCGCGTCCGCCGTATACATGAGCCTTTGCAATAGTGTCATATCGGGCGCGCCGGTGGTGTGCGTGCGTATGGCGTTCAAAATCTCTTTATCCGTCACGCCGAAAATTTCTTCCGCGATAACAGCTCCGGTAAATTGATGTTCGGTTTTTGTCCCTACCGCGTCAAGCGGCACCCGCCCGGCGAACCAATCTCCATCAGCGCCGATAGCCGTATTCGCCCCGCTTACGCCGTCCGCGCCGATAGCCGTGTTCACTCCGTTTACGCTGTTTTTACCGCAATCGTGCAACAACCCGGCAAGCAACGTTTTGTCGAAATCCTGTTTAAGCTTGCACTTCATATTTATTTCCACGGCGGTTACGGCTACGGACAAGCTGTGTTTGTAACGCTCGGCGGTTATCATTGTTTTAAGCTTGTCGCAAATCGGCTTATACCTTGAAAAAAGTCCCCGTTCGGCTATGTACCGCGCGGCGGCTTCGGGAATATCCGCCGGCAAATTCGCAAGCAACCGCGCACGCGTCACCATGGAAGACGTGTCTGTGCCGGCAAATCTCAACAGCTTGACGCGCCCGTGCGGAACTCCCTTAAATATTCCCTCAAACAAGCGTTTTTTTACCTCACGCGGATTTTCGTAACCACCGCGAGCGGCTACGGCAACAGGCGCGCACTCGATTATGTCGCGCGGACGCATCCAACTTTCCAGTTGGGCGAAGCTGTCGCCCCCTATTATATACACCGCGTCGCCGTACTTTTTTTTGAGACGCGGCAAAATTTCCGCCGTATAGCAGTAACCGCCGCATTCCTCAAAATATATTTTTTCTTCGTCGGATACCGTCACCGCAACGGGGAAATCCGCAAACACACGCCGTAAAATCTCCGCGCGATCGGCAAACTCAAGCTCCGCGACGTTTTTATGCGGCGGAAAAAAAGTCGGCACCACTAAAAGCGCGTCAAGCTTAAGCTCTTTCGCGGCGGCACGCGCCAATTCTATATGCTCGTTATGCACGGGGTCGAATGCCCCTCCTAATATGCCTATCATATATCCTTATTCGACCGCTCTATACGCAATCCCATCCGAATGCGCTTGCTTATCAATTATATTATAACTTATTTAGCCCGTAAGAACAAGCGTGACGTTGCATTTTTTCTTGATGAAAAGCGAATCGGCAAAATTATTTAAGCCCTTAAATAAAAAAAATGACAAATAGGCACAATCATGATAATATTATGATGACAACGAGATAATATGGAGGGTTGTATTATGCCTATTATAAGACCTGTATCAGAATTGAGAAACAATTTTTCGGAAATTGAAACTTTGACCCGCAATCAACCCGTTTTTTTGACAAAGAACGGCGTCGGCACAATGGTTGTTTTAAGCATTGAAGATTACGATAAGCAAATTGCGATGTTTGAGCTTTATAAAAAACTTGCGGAAGCCGAAGCGGAAATTGCGACCGGTGATGTCGGCAAGGATTACAAAGCGGTTATTAAAGGTATACGGGAAAAAATCAATGGCTAAAGTAATTATCCACCGAAAAGCCGAAGAGGATATGCTTGCCATATTTACATATATCTCCGGAGATAATATCCGCAATGCCAATATGATGTTGGATAGGTTCGAAAAAGCCTTCGAACTCCTTGAACAATTTCCGTTGTCGGGGACAAAATTGAAAGACGAATTTTTATAGGCGAAAGGTTATCGAATGCTTATAGTTGAAAAATATTTGATTATACATTCCGCCGATGAAAATTCCGTACATATATTGCGAATCGTACACGGCACAACTATGTACGAAAATTATCTCAGCGTTCCGGTGCCGTCCCGGTTTTACGCAACGATTTTTTTCCGCGTATAAAAGACGGCGTTTTTGGCAATAATCACGGACATGAAACCGGGTGACCTTGTATCTTTAAGCTTAACGGCGTTTTTTCTTTTTCTTTTGCTTACGAGCGGATTTTTCGATAAGCTTTGGCAAGCCGCGCTTGCCGCCGGAATGTTCACCGCCATGCTAATAATGCTCGTTCTCAAATTTAAAAAGCGCGACGGCAAACGCCCGTATTCCGTAGACAAGTTTTGCCGGCAAATGGCGCTTGACGGCAACGATAAAACCGTGCGTACGCTTGCGCAACGGTTCGGCGCACAAATAAAGGACGGCTATATAATGTTATACGACTGCGCCGTGCTACCCCTATTTAAATTCGGCGATATAAATCAAGAGGACATCGCCAAAGCCTATCGGTTTTGCCGCGATAACGACATAACCGTACTGCATATTTTGGGAAAAGGCATTGACCGAAACGCCCTTATCCTCTGCCGCGGGCTGCCCCTAACGATAAACTTCGTACGACCGTATAAGCTGATGTCGTTCATGCAAAAAAACGGGTTGCTCCCGTCCCTCACTGCGTCCGTATCAAAAAGCGGAAAATCCGCCGGTCTGCGCGCATTTCTTGATACCGTTTTCGCGCGGCGTAACGCAAAATATTTTCTGTTTACCGGAGTAACTCTAGCACTCATGACCTTCTTTATTCCCTTCAAAACCTATTATACAGTTATGGCTTCAATAAGCCTCGCCTCCGCGCTCATCTCTCTACTCCTCCCCCAAAAGGTTCGCCTAAAATCCAATAAAACCCCTTTTGCTTAAGTTGGATCATTCCTTTTGGACACCCAAAAGGAACTATAATTTATTCCACTCTTTAAGATAAGCTTTTAAGCCTTCGGCGGTTTCGGGATTTTTAAGACCGAACTCGATGTTAGCGATGATATAGCCCAACTTATTGCCTATATCATACCGTTTACCTTCAAATTCGTAGGCAAAAACCCCGGAATGTTTAGCTTGCAGTGCAAGCGCGTCGGTAAGATATATTTCTCCGTTTTTGGAGGACGGCGTTCTGTCTATAAAATCGAAAATATCCGGCGACAGCACAAACCGTCCCAAACTGGTAAGCTTAGACGGCAACGGTATACCCGCGCCCGGCTTTTCCATGATGTCGCGCACCTCGTGGTATTTACCCTTACTTTTGCCGGGTATCATGACGCCGCAACGCCGGGCAATTTCCTCCGGCATTTCCTGAACGCCGATAACGGAGCGGAAGGTCTTTTCGTACGCCTCCATAAGCTGAGCGGTCACGGGCGCGCCGCCGTCGTTAACTATTACGTCATCGCCAAAAAGCACCGCAAACGGCTGTCCTCCCGCCCACGATTTAGCGTAAGCAACCGCGCTTCCCGTTCCTTTCATCTCGTCCTGCACGGCGTAACGTATTTCCGCCTGCGCCGTTATCGCCTTTAATTTTTCGGCGACATCGCGCTTGCCCGTCTTGATAAGCAACGCTTCCAATTCACCGCTCCGCGCAAAATGCTCTACTATCGCCTTTTTGCCGGGCGATATGAGTATCAATATTTCTTTTATGCCACTCTCCACAGCTTCGCTTACTATGTACTGCAACGCGGGCGTATCGACAATGGGCAACATTTCTTTGGGAACCGCCTTTGTCGCCGGTAAGAACCTCGTACCGAACCCGGCACAAGGAATAAACGCTTTTGTTATCATATTTCGGTTACCTCGCTCGTTATACTTGTGATATTATATATATTATATAATGCCGGCGCGGCAAATGCAACAAAAACATTGATTTCTAGGGCAACCGCACGAAAATGCGACTGCCCTATTTCATTTCTGTGTTTGGGAGTGCGGGAGGAGAATGCGGGGGCTGTCGCTGGATGCGGGGGCTGTCGCCGACTGTCACCCCACAATGGGAGCGGTTTCTTTAGACTGTCACCTTGAGCGGAGTCGAAAGGTCCCCTATATCGGAGATGAAAACTTTTCCGTCTGCGGCGACAGCCCCCGCATTGGAGACGGCGAATGCCGCCGACCTTGTACAGCTTTATGCGCGTTGCATGGGGGCATGTCGTAAAAGGCTAGGCTCCCATAAGGGGACCTTTCGACGACGACCGCATTCGCGGTCTGCTCAAGGT
>JAITPR010000026.1 GCA_031289315.1 Clostridiaceae bacterium
GTGTTCGAAGCATACTGTGAATACGATTTTATGTATTCAATTGACCATACAAGGCTGACGGGGTTTTACGATGAAGCGATTGATTTTAATGTGACGGTTGACGGCATTCATGATATTACGTGGTATAGCAATGTAAACTTGATTATTTCCAGTATGCCGGGAGTTGTTTTTTCGGACGCATCAATTAAGTTTTTTGAGTAAATGCTGTTGGGTATAGGAGCGAAACGTGAACATAGATGAAAAGCTACTTTATAATATAGGCAACGGCAGTGAGTGGCACATGCTTGCGATTGCCGCGGGTATAGCGCTTTTTGCCGCCTTGCTTTTTTCACGAAGCGTCGTTTTGAGAAAGGCGATAGGGTATTTGCTACTTGCCTCTCTTTTTTTATACATATTAAATCCGTCAATTATAACGCAGTACGTTTTCCACAATGCCAAAGAGGAATTTATCAATTCCGGCTTAAACCTCTTTGTGATGTACATCAATTTTATTGCGGCAATTTACTTTGCGGCGGGCATTATCCGCGGTAGCTCTAAATTTTCGGTAGCATGCTTTATTTTTACGCCAGCATGCATTTATCAAGCCGTGAACATGGGTATGATAATATACGATTTCGGTGTAAAAGATATATGGCTCAACTATTTGTCCATGGTTGCGTATTGCTTCTTCATAGCTTTTTTGTTTGCGTTAAACATATATAGTTGGTTTAAATTTTTCAAGCATAGGCAAAAGATTGACTTTAGAACCGGCATAGAATTGGTATTCATTTTTCTGATAGCTTTCCCCACGGTGTTGTTTAGCAGAACTGATTTGGTATTCTCTATTTACGGCATGGTCGATTTTTATGGGAACCACGGGTTCAATCCTATCGCGTTGTTTCAAGGGGCATACTGGTACTGCTTACTTTATTACGTCGTCTACACAGTCCTCTTCTTGCTCTATTATTATAAGGTGTGCAAGGACAAACGGGGCTTCGTCTACAAGGTTCTATTGGCGGTTCTCGTCACTGCGTACGTCAGACGGGCGACTATATTCTATCAATATAACTTTGGCTTGTCCGTGTTGTTGGACTCCCCGTGCGCTTTTTATCCGGCGGCATACCTGCTCTTTTTGAAGTTTAAAAAGGAAACGTTTGCCTATTACTTAGGTGTGTTCATTATTTGGGTGTCGCTAGTTTATGTCTTTATGCTCGTGGAGTTGACGGGAAGCAACCTATTTACATATTTACGAATGGACTCGTTTTTATTCCATCTCTATATAACTCCGGTGGCTTTAACGGTGTTCTCTTTTTCTAAGGTGAACAAATATAAATATGTTTTATACACCGTACTGTTTGAAGCGGTCGCTCAAATAATTATGGGCGGGCTGGGAAACCTAATAGGCTTCATTGACTTTAAATACGGAATAGATTTAAACGTGGCGAAATTCAACGGATTTTTATATAATAGCGTCTTCTTCGACTTTTTGACGCCGCTATTGAAAACCGGCGCGTACGAGCAGCAAGGCTTAGCGTTCTATCCGCTTAATTACGTTCTAGTGCCGTTGTTTATATTGGCGGCAGCGTCGTTGTGGTATTTGAGCATTCAAGGTATACGAAAGCTTAAAAATAAAAAGCGACTGTCCCTTTAAGCCGATAGTCTTCCGCTATCAGCGGTAAGTGCCGGGTAATTCTGATAACGCCTGCCATATTGCAATATAGCTTGTATAATGTTATAATGATAACAGCCCTAATGAGGAGTTGAAAATTTATGAGTGCCACATGGAAGAAAGCATTGGGAATTGCCGTGCTTGTCGTTTTAATTACGGCAAGCGTTCTAGGCATATATTTTTACGTCAACGCTTTTAAGATAAACAACCTTAACGAGTACTTTATTCCCGAAAACGAAATTGTCATATACAACTATAAGGAATATCAGATATCCGAAAGAAATTTTATCGCTACAACTATTGCAAACGGTGTGCCTTATATAGACGATAACGTTTCATATGAAATAACCGCCGTGTTTTCTCCTGCGGTCAAAAACGGAGATTTTTTAACCGCCGATACCGTTATAGGAAAGGATTCCGGCGGTACGGATATTAAAGCCGGTTTTACCGGACGGGTGCTTTCGGTAAGCGGTGACTCCGAAGAAAAAACCGTAACCGCTTTAAATTATGGCAAAACCTCCGTTTTCGCGTTAGTCAATCCGGAGCTTGCAGGGAGGCTAAAGGTCGGGCAAATTTATAGTACGTCACTGAACAGAATAGACCTCGTTTTGGAATTGAAAGCCGTAAGATATAATCCGGAGGTGAGCGACCTTCAATGTGAATTTACAATCGTGGATGGCTTAACGAAAGAAACGTATATTTTTGCGGATAGTGTATTTGATATTACAATCAAAATCGATGCCTATAAAATGCTTGCCGTGGAAAAGGGTGTGTTGGCATACAAGCAATTTCAAGCTAACAGTATGTATTCGGTCATAATTAAAGACGAAAAAAATTTTCTCGGCAGGACGGAAATTTTTTGTGCCGTAATAGGCGACAGCTATATCGGAATAAGCGGCACTTGGCTTGAAGGCAAGTCCCTATGCATTCCGATAGAGGATTAAGCACATGCTGGAACTTAAAGGGATAACTAAAAGTTATGGCGCGAATACCGTGTTGGAAAACACGGGGTTAGTTATAGAGGACGGAAGCTTTGTCTGCATTGTCGGCGGGTCCGGCTCCGGCAAAAGCACAATTTTAAACATATTGAGTTTGTTTGATACCGTTACTTCCGGCGATTACTACATAGACGGCAACAACGTGGCGACGGAAAAAAACAAGCATCATTTATATAGAAAGAGTTTGTTCGGTTTTGTTTTTCAGTCGTTCTATCTGTTGGAGGACTTATCCGTAAGGGACAATTTAACTCTTCCGCTTTTATATGTCAAGGACAACGGCGTTTCCGACATGGAAATAGACGAAATTATTAACGGCTTTGGCTTGACATCCGTTGCGGAAATGCCCGTTAAAACTTTGAGCGGCGGCGAAATGCAACGTGTAGCTTTTGTCCGCGCGATAATAAATAACCCTAAATATATATTCTGCGATGAACCCACCGGAAATTTGGATTCGGCAAATGCAGATATTATTTTCAAGTTTCTTTGCGGAGAAAACCAAAAAGGTAAAACAATCGTTATGGTTACGCACGATACTGCGTTGATTGAGCGCGCTAAAACACAAGGAGCGGTGATTTATGGGATTGAAGAAAGAAATATCGTTCGCCTTCCGTAGATTAAGGCACATATTCAAAGTGATTTTCGCTAACAAATTGCGCGCGGCGTTGACGCTTGCGGGCATTTCTGTTTGCGTACTCGTTCTAACCGTTTCGGTATTGCGAATGGACTCCTCGTTCCAAAAATTACGTCTGCAATTTTCCTTTATGCCCCAAAATACGGCGATACTAAGGGGCGACATAAATCCGGAAGAGTTTTCATATTTCAGAAGTGCATTTGCCGGCATAGGCGCGGTAACCTATAAAAAAGCGCCCGACTACACGCTGCAAACTAATAACGACCAACGGATACGAACGCATGTCTTAGGCGTGGATAATAATTTCTTAAAAACATATATTTTGGATTTGTCCATAAATACCGGCGTGTATTCCTCTACCCTTACAAGCGGACGCCTCTTTTCCGAAAACGAGCTTGCCGGCATGGAAAGCGCGGTGATTATAAACGATTCCGTTGCTTTTTACTTGTACGGAAACGATAATCCGCTAGGAAAAAGTATTTTGTTGTCCGCCGAAAACGGAGAGATAAAAAGCTATGTTATTATAGGTACTATAAAGGACTCCTATGACTCTGCGTCAAGCTATGTAAGTTATCTAGATGGCAAAAAGGAAGAGTACGATATAAATATATACACCACCGAAAAAAACATTGTCACCACAAGCAATTCATACGGATACGCGTTACTGTTTGTAAGCGATATGTCATTAAGCCTTCTTGAGGAAAGAGTCGCGGATTATTTGCCTTCTTCCTCGGTGTCCGTCTATTCTTATGCGGATATAAAAGACGCCGTTGAAGAAAATCATTCTATGTTTGTAAGGGAATTCGTTTCTCTTATCGTTATCATAGTGGTATGCGAAATGATTTCATTATCCATATTTATGATTTTTGCTATTAAAGAAAGGGTCGGCGAGATAGGAATAAGAAAAGCTATAGGGGCAAGCGATAACGAAATAGCCGTTCAGTTTGTTACCGAATACGCCGTTCTCGGCGGTATAGGAACCGTTATAGGCTGTTTGGTGGGCTTCTTTATAAATCTTATCATGCTGATGAGCGGTGCAAGTTACGGGTTTTCCTTCGTAAACGTCACAATCGTTCCGGTATTGCTCATAGCCCTATTTTCAATAACGATAGTTACGTTTCTGTCGTTGATCCCCGCGCTTATTGCGCGGCATGTTAAAATAATTAATGCGCTGAGGTTCGTTTAACATGAAAAGAAAAATCATTATAAATCAAATAATAATCACCGCAAGTATACTGCTGTCCGTAGGTATCTCCTTTATTGCGATATTCGGATTTTCCGTCGGTCAAAAAATCGGCGTTACGGCGCACTATGAAACTCCGAACCTTTTATCGACGGCAGACTATGCCGACGTTATACGCGTAGGTCCGCTTGAAAGAACCTATAAGACCACCGGCACATTGCATTTAGAAGCGGAAAAAAAGACTATATCGGTGCCGCTTTCCGCAACTATTAAGGTCGCGGTTAAAGCGACGGTACCCCACGGAAACACCATATATGAGAATGGGGAGAACGGTTATTCCGTTGACAAAGACGTCTTGATTTTATCGTTGGAAAAGGGCGCCGCCGATATTCAATTGACCTATCAAGTATTGGGTGAGGACTACGTCATATTCAGTGCGGACAAATTTTATTTTCACGCCTTTGACAGTACTAATATGGTGCGTTTGATAATGGGCGATAAAAAAATTATTACCCGCATAAATGGCAAAACTTTAGAGGGAGATAATGCGGTTTTCGTAACCCGAACGGAAGACTTGCTTCAGTATTCCGGAGAAGATTTTTACATTGAGGTCATAAAGGAAATTCTGTTTAATGAAACTTATATTCCCAATGCCTACCTAATAAATGCCGTAGGTGACAATCAATACTTGCTTAATATATGCAATATTCATTTAGGAAAAGACCCCGTATTCTATCAAAGGACGGTTAAAGTAGAGCCGTTTAACAGCGAGTACAGTATAATTACAAGCGGCAACGTTTTCCCATATGAAAAGGTTCAAAACCCTATGCGGTAGCCTTTTTGCGATAATTCGAATACAATGTCTATACACTCAAAAGAGGGATAACGAGTATATAATGCGAAGTTTGGATAAGTACCTTCGGGGAGATTCGACCGGCGCGACGGCGAAAATGTGCAAGGGTGAATGCCGCGCAACGAATTTCGGCGAAAAACGCCGCAAAGTGCAACAATCTTGCGCAATTTCCGCGTGAAAAATGTGACAAAATATATTTTTAAGTAAAAAAAACAGAAGATTAAAAGTTTTACTTGAATTATTTAATTTGATGTGGTATGATATTCTTACGTTTAATAAACTCAACTATATTAAGGAGGCGCAGTGTTTATGGATATTGTTACCAGAGCAAAGATAAACTTGTTCGCGGTTCTTCGGAACCTGCAAGAGCTTTGCACATTGGACAAAGCATCGCAGGAAGCTATTAAGGACGCTAATCTCTCAGTGGGATTTAAAGTTCCTTCGGTCGGCGAGGCAACGCTAGTTTTTAAGGACGGCAAGTGTACGTTCAGGAGGGGGGACAGCAAGTCGTCGTTAAAACTCATCTTTCTGTCGGCGGAGCATTTCAATAAGCTCATCGACGGCGGCAAAACAATTCCTATTTTCTTTAACGTATTTCAAGCGGGATTCTTGCTAAAAACCTTTATCACTCTTGCGGACAGATTGTCTTACTACTTACAGCCCGAAAAAACCCCGGCATTTAAAGACCAACCGGAGAAGCTTGCGGAATTATTGAAAGACCAAGAATATTTTAACATAAGCACCACGCTTACGGCATGTACGGCGTTCTTCGCGCTTTGCGAGGTCGGCAACAGCGACCCTATAGGCAAGCTTACCGCCGCTAGAATTCCGGACGGCGTTATCAGCTGTACGGTAAAGGGCGGTCCCGCGCTCAATATAACCGTAGGTAAGGATCATGTTATGACGGCGGCATTAGGCGAGGTTTCCGACTGGCGCGCTTCTATGGAGTTTGCCGACATGCAGTTTGCTTCCGATATATTGAGAGGAAAAACCGATACCTTTACCGGTATGGGCACCGGCAAATTCGCAATAAAGGGCTTTGTTCCGATGTTGGAAAACATGGCGAAGCTTTTGGCGCAAGTAGCGTTCTATCTTAAATAAGGCAGGAGGATTTAGGTTACTATGGACATCAAGATTAATTCCTACACTAACAACAGAGCGCTCTACGAAAAAGCGCTGAAATATATTCCGATGGGCGTCTACGGACATTTAGGTCCGTCGGAAGGCTGCGCGATACCCGTAAGCGCGTTCCCCATTTTCTCGGAGAAGGCGCAGGGCGCTTACTTTTGGGACGTGGACGGCAACCGTTTTATCGACTATATGTGCGCGTACGGTCCGAACGTGTTGGGCTATAACGACCCTGACGTTGACGCGGCGGCGTTTGAGCAGATGAAGAAAGGCAATTGTGTTACCAACCCCGACAGAGTGTTGGTGGATTTTGCGGAGCTGATGGTGGATACCGTCGCTATGGCAGATTGGGCTTTCTTCGCGAAAAACGGCGGCGACGTGACGCAATTCGCGGTAATGATTGCGCGTCAGGCGACCGGCAGAAAGAAGATGGTTTTAACAAAGGGCTTCTATCACGGCGTTGCTCCGTGGACGCAGAAGTTGGGATACGGCGGCGTGATACCCGAAGATGTTTGTAATAATCTTTACATAGATTGGAACGCCCCCGAACAGTTTGAGGCTTTAGTTAAAAAATATCCCGGTGAAATCGCCGGCTTCATTTCCACCCCGTACTACCACCCCATATTTGAGGACAACAAACTTCCCGCGGAAGGCTACTGGCAGAAAATCAGAAAGATTTGCGACGAGAACGGTATTGTGCTCATATTCGACGACATACGCGCCGGCTTCCGTTTGGACATTGCCGGTTCGGATTATCACTACGGCATCAAGGCGGATTTGGAGTGCTTCTGTAAGGCGATAGCCAACGGCTACAACGTGTCGGCTATCTGCGGCACGGACGCCTTGAAAAGCACCATCGGCGACATCATGTACACGGGTAGCTATTGGCTTTCCGCCGTGCCGTTTGCCGCCGCTATCGCGTGTATAAAAAAGATGAAAGAGACCAAAACGCAAGAGGTCATAAATGCAAAGGGCAGAAAAATGCAGGACGGCTTAGTGCAGGTCGCAAGGACGCACGGCTTTGATTTGAGAGTTACCGGTGAACCCTCCATGTGGTACATGAGATTGGGCAACGACCTTCCCTCCACGCTGTGTCATCAAGAGTTTGTCGCCGAATGCGTAAGACGCGGCGTGTTCTTTACCAGCCATCACAATCACTTTATCAACCAAGCGTTGTCCGACGAGGATATTGATTATACGTGGGCGGTTGCGGACGAGGCTTACAAGATTGTCAAAGCAAACCATCAAGCGGATATCGACGCCGGGAAAATCAAACTTATTTAAGGAATTTGCGCAATTAAGGCGGCGAAGGTTTTACAATCTCGTCGCCTTACTTGCGCTAAACAGCGGTGAAGCGCAGGCGCGGTTTTAAGCGGAAGCCGCCGCGCCGAACGTAACGCCGTATACAACCACATTGCAAACAGGAGGAATAATTATGGCTTTATCAAAAAAAGAATGGTTCGAACTTGAGACCTTTGCCGCCGACCTAAGAGATTTAACGATTGATACCGTTAACTGGGCGGGTAGCGGACACTGGGGCGGAAGTTCGAGCAGCGCGGACATCGTAACGTTGATTTACCGCAAATTCGCTAAGTTCGACCCCAAAAATCCGGAGGACCCCGACCGCGACAGAGTTGTCGTTTCTAAGGGGCATGTCGGCATACTTTTGGCGCCGCTGTTCTCACTTTTGGGACTTATCGAAAAGGAACAACTCAAAACGTTTAACCTAACCGGTAGCAAGCTGGGGATTCACCTTGACAGCAACAAGGTCAAGGGTTTGGATTCCTCAACGGGTTCGTTAGGACACGGCTCGTCGCTTGCCTTAGGCATGGCGCTTGCCGGTGCTCTCAAGGGGCAGACATACAAGACCTTTTTGGTTTTGGGTGACGGCGAATGCGACGAAGGCTCCGTTTGGGAAGCCGCTATGGCGACCTCTCACTTTGCCAAGCGCGGCGGCAAGAACGTCATAACAATCGTAGACAGAAACCACAACATGATAGACGGCAACACCGAGGACGTCATGGCGTTGGAGCCGTTTGCGGACAAGTGGAAGGCGTTCGGTTTTGAAACCGTCGTCGTCAACGGACACGATATACCCGCTCTTGCGGAGGCTATCGAAAGGGCGTATAAGGGTGATGGCGACAAGCCTTACTGCATTATCGCCGATACGATTAAGGGCGAAGGCGTTTCATTCGCCGCCGGCAACTACAAGTGGCACTACGGCGCGTTGAACGAGGAAAAATACAATACGGCTAAGGCGGACCTTGCCGCGTTCCGTGCAAAAAGACTGGAAAGAGTTAACAAGGAGGGCAAATAATTATGGCAGGCGGAATTACTTTTACCGCGGTTGACAGCACGAAGCTTGCAACCGCCGAAATCTTCGGGCGTACTATAGCGGAATTGGGCGCGGAAAACCCCAATATCGTATGTATAAGCCCCGACCTTGCGACTTCCACCAAAATGGCGGACTTCCTTGCAAAATATCCCGAGAGATTTTATAACGTGGGTATCGCGGAGCAAAACATGATAGGCATCGCGGCGGGCATGGCGAAAAGCGGACTCATTCCGTTTGCGTCTTGCTTCTCCGTATTCGCGTCCTTGCGCGCGTTGGATCAGGTACATACCGACGTTTGTTACCAAAACGTTAACGTCAAGATAATCGGTACGCACGGCGGCACGTCGTTCGGGCAGGCGGGTTCCACTCACCACGCAATCGAGGACATCGGCGTAATAAGACCTCTAGTCAACATGACGGTTATCGTCCCCGCGGACGGAATAGAGACCGCAAACGCGGTAAAAGCGGCGGCGGCAACTCCCGGACCCTTCTATATCCGTATAAACCGCGGATTTGACAACGTTGTCTACAGCACGCCGGATTACGGCTTTAAGGTTGGCAAGGCGGTCGTGATGAACGAGGGTACCGACCTTACGATTATTGCATGCGGTTCTTGCGTCTATCAAGCGATGCAAGCGGCAAGCATGCTGAAACACGATCAAGGTTTGAGCATACGCGTACTCAACATGCACACTATTAAGCCTATTGACCGCGAAGCCGTGCTTGCGGCGGTCAAGGAAACCAGAAAGATAATAACCGTGGAAGACCACACCGTAATAGGCGGTTTGGGCAGCGCGGTTGCGGAGGTTGTCGTCGAAGGCGGCAAGGCTTGCGCGTTTAGGAAATTAGGTTTACAAGACAAGTGGTCGGCAATCGGTCTGCACGAAGACCTTTTGGCTATGCACGAAATCGACGCCGAAGGCATTGTCAAGAACGTTCTTGAGGTCATGAAAATGGACTTTGAGGCGGACGAGGACTGGGGCGACGAAGTTTAAGAACGCGCGGGTTTTGTTGTCCGCCTTAAGAAATTTTATGTTTTCGCTTGAACTTACGCGGCGCGGTTAAACCCCGTACCGCCGTCGGCGCATAAAAATATATAGGCGGTTCAACCTCTGCCCGAACGCTCTTTAGGCGTAAGTAGGCTTTAGTAATAACGGAAATCCGGCGCGCGGGTTTAAAGCTCCGCTTACCGTACATTGTACGGCAAGAATACCGTCCTTCCGTAATTCTTTAGAGATTACGCACTTCCCGTATAGGAGGAAATCATGGCAAAAGAAGTTAAAATCACACAAAGTGACTTATACGCGGCAAGAATTTTCTTTTACGCCGCAATACCCTTATTGAAGGTCATCTGCGAAAGTGAACCTAAATTCGGTGATAAATTTATCGGTAAAAACTTTGTGTTCCAAATAAGCGCTCTTTACGATAAGGCGGAAGGCGGCAAATTCGCCACCCACTTCGTTGTAGAGGACGGCAAATGGACTACTCACGTCGGCGCAATACACGAAAAACCCGACGTTGAATTTGAGTTTTCGGACCTCAAAAAATTTATCATCTTCTTTACTGGCAAGGGCATGCCCTTACCGAAAATAAAGGGCATCTTAAAGCTTGGCATACTGGTTCCCGTCTTGATGGCGTTACTCAGAATGGCGGGGCTTATGCAGGCTAAGGACAAGCCCGAAAAGTTTGAAGACCAAATTATGCTCTGTAAGCTTTACCTTTACTTGATTCCCAACGGCATGAGTCAGCTCAACAAGCTGGGACATCCCGATGTAAAGGCGGTTACCGGTATAAGCCCTGACAGGGCGTACGCGCTCATCATAGAGGGCTATCCGGAGCTTCAATCGTGGATAAGAATGAAAGCCGGCAAAACAATGTCCGGACGCGGCGAATACAAGCGCTGTAAGCCGTTCCTTGCGATGAAGTTTAAAAACCCGTCGCTTGCATTGGATATTTTAATGTCTAAAGCGGACATGGTTCAGTATATCCGCGAGGAAAATCTGTTCGTAGACGGCGCGCCCGAATTTGGCGGTACCGTGGGTAACCTCATGTTTACCGTTGCGTATTACGCTTTGGGTACATATCTCGACGAGGAGAAATAACCCTATTAGGTTGACGAACGCGGGCGAATATTGTGCCGGGCGCTTTTTGCTAGTATAGCGGACAAGCCCTTAACCGAAGATAAGTAAGACTACAAGGGCGTAACGTGAGTTGCGCCCTTGTGGGTAATTACGATAAAAACAACAAAAAAACACAAAATTTTACAAGAACTGACTGTGCCAAATTCGGCGTCATCATGGAATTTGTCCACAACCCCGTTTTTGTTAAATGTCTAAAAATAAAGCAATAAAAAGGCGCGGCGCATTGTTTAATAACCGTTGCGTAAAACGGATTGAAAATGAAGGGAGAGTATTTTGTCGGTATATTATGGGCGTTAATGGCGCTGATACTTGCCGTCATAGCTTATTTTGCGGTTAGGACGTATTTAAAGATGCCTCTTAGCGACCGCGCTTTTGACCGCGCCGCAAAGGCGTTCGGCAAAAAAGACTTCGAAAAAGCCGCTACCTTGTTTGCGCATGCGCTAAAAACAAACAAATTTAAACACGCGAACAAATGTTCTTGTCTTGTCAACCTTGCGTTTATTCGCATCGAAATGCATGACGCGAAGGGCGCGGGTTTTTATGCGAAACTTGCGCTTGCGGAAAATCCGGAGAGCCGTGCCGCGCGGGAAATTCTTGATAAAATACCCGAAGACGCGGCAACGCTTTAGAAATCGAATGTATGAAAATAGTAATTCTTGACGGCTATCAGGTTAACGACGGAGATTTGAGTTGGGACGGGCTTTTGCCGTTCGGAGCGCTTGCCGTTTACGACCGTACCCCTAAGGAGCTTGTGGCGGAGCGCGTAGGCAACGCGGAAATAGTCTTCACAAACAAGGTCTTCTTCACCAAAGAGGTGTTTGCCGCTTGCAAAAACCTCAAATTTATAGGTGTACTTGCCACCGGCTTCGACAACATTGATATAGTCGAGGCAGCGGCAAGAGGTGTAACGGTATGTAATGTGCCGGGCTATTCCACCTTAAGCGTCGCGCAAATGACGTTCGCGTTGCTTTTGGAAATCGTGTGTAAGACGGCGCTCCATTCCGAGTCCGTGTTAAAAGGCGGTTGGGTGAAGGCTCCCGACTACAGCTACCGTATGGCGCCGGTGACAGAGCTTGCCGGCAAAACCATAGGGCTTGTGGGCTACGGTAAAATAGGCGCGGCGGTAGGAAAAATTGCCGAAGCCTTTGGGATGCGCGTAATTTTTTACTCGCCTACCAAAAAGGGCGCGACGCCGCTGAACGAGCTTTTAGCGCGGTCCGACGTGGTTTCTCTGCATTGTCCCCTAACGGCGGTGAACAGAGGTATGCTTGACAAGACGGCGTTTTCGAAGATAAAACGGGGTGCGATTTTAATAAACACCGCCCGCGGAGGACTGGTGGACGACCAAGCCTTAGCGGACGCCTTAAACGACGGTACTCTGTCGGCGGCGGGCTTAGACGTCGTATCCGTCGAGCCTATGCGTGTGGGTAATCCGCTTTTAACCGCCGCGAACGTGATAATTACGCCGCATATAGCGTGGGCTTCACGTGAGGCAAGGAGTCGTTTAATCGACATATCCGTAGCTAATCTTGCCGCTTATCTTAAAGGCAAGCCGCAAAACAAGATAAACTGCGGGGTGGACAATCCTCAGTGACGACTTGCTACGCAAGAAAAGCTTTTGTCACTGCGAATTATGCACACCCATAAACTGAAACAAACACGCTTTTAGCGTCGGGAGATATAAATGGCAAAAAAGAAAGGCGAAAATACAAAGGCGGCGGTTCCTACCGTGTTCGCGGCGGAAGAAATTGAAGAGCCGAGCATTACCGTTGAAATCAAAGAGCAGGAGCCTATAGTAAAGACTTCGCTTGAAGACGAGCTTTTCCGCGATATTATGTCGGAGGATAACAAGGAGGAGGACGACTACTCCGCGCTTTTGCGTACCCCGGGTAACGTGCAGAAAAAAGTGACGGGTAAGTCCAAGCTTTCACCTAAACACATTATATTTTTGCTACTTGCGGTGGTTGTCGTCGCGGGTATAGTGCTTGCGATAGTGCTTCCCGGCGTACTTGCCAACCGCGCCTCAAACTATGCGGTCGCATACCTCACAAACGGCAAAATAACAATGAGCGTAAATGCTACCGGCGCGTTGGAATTTTATAATTCCACACCGGTACCCACTTCGTTTGCCCCCGACATCTTTGTGTTTGATGAAACCGTGGAAATCGGAGGCAAGTCCGTCAAAAAGAACAGGGGCTATCGGATTTTAGAGGTTAACATAAAAAACGACGTTAAACTGCTTGATTTGATAGAACAAACTCCGGATTTTGTGCTAATGTCCATGCTATGCGTCAATACCTCCGGTGCTCCGTGGGAAGCGGACGGCGGCGATATGGTCGGCAAAATTGTCGAGTTACGCGCCGGAGACATCATAACGGAAACCGAAGAGGACTCAAGCGCCTCGCTAGCGGTGCAAGCCTTGCTTGCGAACGCATTTGTAAGTTACGTAAACATACAAGTCGGACAGACGATAACCACGACGACGGCAACGCTGTTTACGGTTACGGATTATACGTCCGCACGCGTGCGTTTCAACATATCCGCTTACGAGGTTAACAACATCAAAAACGCCGAAAAGGAAAGCTCCGTGCCCTTGACCGTGCACGTATCGTTTACATCTCCGCGCGGCGGGCTAGAAGGTACGCTTCAACCGCTTTCGCGTAATTCTACCGATGCTTACGCCGATTTGGTGATACCCGATTCACGCAATGCCGCCGTTAACGTATACAACGTAATAGGCAACGCGCAAGTGGCGGTGGGTATACAGTTGGGTAGCCAGAGCGGAATTGTCGCGCCGGTATACGCGATTTTTAACGACGGCGCGGACGACTATGTGTTGATGAAGCGTTCGGAGAAGAGCGAACAGCTAATCCGAGTTAACGTGGAAATTAAGTATTCTGACGGCGTGAAGGCGATAATTACTTCGGTAGACGAAAGAATACAATCCGGAGCAAGCGTATACTACGAAAAGAGCGACAGCTTCTTAAGCTCCTTAGGAATTTAAGAGGAATAACCTTAAAAGCCGCATCTAAATTAAGATGCGATACGAAAAAACCGCGCCGCGGCGTAATCCGCAAAAGAAAGGATATGGCAAGACCGTTACTTCTGATGAAATCCGTAAATAAAATCTACACGTCCGGCGGAATATCCTTTCAGGCGCTTTTTGATGTGGATTTTATCATCAAAGAGGGCGAGTTCGTATCCATTTTAGGACCGTCCGGAAGCGGTAAATCCACGCTCATGAATATTATCGGCTGTCTTGACAGAGCCACCTCCGGCGCGTATTATCTAGACGGAGAGGATGTATATTCCCTAAGTACTAAGCGCATGGCGCAGCTAAGAAACCGCAAAATCGGCTTTGTTTTTCAGAATTTTAATCTCTTGAAAAGACAGAGCGCGATGGAAAACGTCATGCTTCCCATGGTCTACGCGCATATGCCGTCCGACAAGAGGGTGCAAGCCGCGGAAACGTTACTTGACAAGGTGGGGCTTATCGACAAGCTGAAAAGCTTTCCGTTACAGCTTTCGGGCGGACAGCAGCAGCGCATAGCAATAGCGCGCGCGCTGGCCAACGACCCGTCTATTGTGCTTGCCGACGAGCCTACCGGAGCGCTTGACCAACGCACGGGGCGGCAAATTATCGACATGATGAAACAACTTAACGAGGAAGACGGCAAGACTATTATCATGATAACCCACGACGAGGGAATAGCGCGCGAGGCAAAGCGAACCGTGCGTATTCTAGACGGTCGTCTGTACGACGATTAAAAAAATCCGGCTAAAGGGCATAGATAGATGTTTAAAGAAACACTGATAATGGCATTTAAAAACCTAAGGAGCAACGCATTGCGAACGGCGCTGTCTATTTTAGGTATCCTTATAGGTATTGCTTCCATTATCGCACTTATGACGTTGGGACAGGGTGTGAGTACCTCCGTCACGGACCAACTTTCCGGGTTGGGCGGCAATAAAATAGTAGTCCGCATAAGAAATTATACGGTAAAAAGCAGTTTTACGGACGAGGATATAGAGGAGTTTGCGCAGATTAAGGATGTTGCCGCAGTGTCGCCGCTATTGGTTTCTACGGCAACCATCATAAGCAACGATGACCGCGCCGCAAAAACGAACGGCTACGTAAGTTCATCTAAAAAAGCCTTGCGTGGCACAAGCTCCTATTTCTTTCATGCCGAAGCGCAGATAAAGCTTCGTTACGGGCGCGGATTTACGGCAAGCGATGTCGAAAGCAAGATGAATTACTGCATTTTAGGCGCGTCGCTGGCGGAAGAAATTTTCGGTAATACCAACCCTAAGGAGGCGGTGATTTTCATCAACGGATACGAGTTCCGCGTTATCGACGTGCTTGAACCCATTTCCGGCGTCAACCTTGCCTATAACTCTACGGTATTTGTCCCGTACACGGTTGCGCGCGATCAGATGCTGATGGGCGAAATAACCACATTGGAGCTTATAGTATCCTCTGCGGATGCCGTGGACGGCGTTTATTCCAACACGCAAAAGGCTATGTTGGAGATGTTTAACTCCAACTCCTCTTACTTCTCAATTGAAAATCAAAAGGCTATAATGGATACCGTGATTACAATTTCCACGCTTATCATCGGTATGCTGGGCGGTATCGCCGGTATCGCGCTTCTCGTAGGCGGCATAGGAATAATGAATATAATGCTCGTTTCCGTACGCGAACGCACCAATGAAATCGGTTTGCGTTTGGCGCTCGGCGCGCGTCCCGTTTATATAATGCTTCAGTTTATGGTCGAAGCCGTGATAATCAGTCTTTTAGGCGGTCTTGCCGGCGTCATCTTAGGCGTTTTTATCGCCTACGTCGCGTGTAATATCATAGGCGCCGTCTTCGCGCTGTCGGTGTCTACCATCTTCTTAGCCGTCGCGTTTTCTATTGCCATCGGTCTTTTGTTCGGTATCCTCCCCGCCCGTAAGGCTTCCCGCCTTGACCCCATAGAAGCTCTCCGCGCTTCGTAAGAGTAGTTTGCAGCTATTATTTTTGCTACGCGGCAGAACGCCTTGTTTCCTTTGAGCGCCCCAAAGGAACATAAAAGTTGGTGTGCCTTACGAACCTCACAAAGACTTAAAGCGGTTCTTTTTGTGTGATACCGCGTCAACGCTTCTTATAATAGCGGTGCTATTATCACGAAATGTTCCCTTGTCTGACACAAAAAGCCCTACGCTTAAATCCTTTGCTTGTTGTTCGCGCAGCGCACTGCGCAAGCTTGAAGCTTGACACTGTTAACTTAAAAAGCGCGGAATACACAAGGTACCCCTTGTCGTATTCCGCGCTTTTTAAGTTATTAGTATCAAATCATCAGGCTAGAATTTTTTATTTACTTTTACCCGTTATCCGCAACCATATCCGTCAATCGCGTTTTTAAAATTATAGACCCGTTGCGCCGATTGTCCACACTCTAATTGTGATAGGTGTTTAATAATCCCACCGCGCGGGTAATAGCGGCTTCATCCTTTTTAAAGGGGCGAACATATAAGCCAAGCGTATGCCCATCCTGCAATCTGACCGTTAAGGATAGTTTATTTTTCGCCTGACGGTCGATTGAAACTGATTGTATCATTTCTCTGCGCAAATCAAAACGCTGGTCGAAAGAATTCGAAAAAGCGCCTCTTGTTTCCGCAAATAGGAGAATTCTGTCTAGACCAAGCACCATGATGACTTGCGTCGGTCTAAAAGAACGGATGGCAGCAACTCCGAAAAGCGCGCCGACAACTGCCGTTGCAACACTTTTTGCCGCCTCTTTGGCTACCGTCCCCGCATTCATTTTAAGTGTTCCCGCGAAACATATATCATAGTTGCTTATTGTCCCGTCGCTCAATCCGTTTGCGATAATTTTCTTCTTTTTTCTAGCAAAGCTAGCGGCGGCAAGGGCGATGATGGCGACAATTAATACCACAAAAACGATGGCAAAGATTAGTGGTTCCATAACATTTTCTCCACAATATTTTGTAGTTACTGTAACACATGCGGACAAGGTTTGTCAAGCGATTGCGGTAGGGGGGAGTGGCACAAGCGCGTCCTTATAGAAAATCAAAGACGCTAAACGGTAAGTCGCGATATTCGTGTAGATGTTTTGCCGGATTCGCACTCTTGTGTTTAACGAGAACGCGGTATTTTT
>JAITPR010000036.1 GCA_031289315.1 Clostridiaceae bacterium
GGACCTTTCCCTCGCCTCTCTGCACTTATCTCCGCTAACGCTCCGATAAGTGCTTAAATTGCATTCGCAATTTAGCGGCTCGGTTCGACTTCGCGCGACGTGTCGCGCTACGCTCAAGATGACATCGGGTGGAAAACCCTCTCCCATACAGTTGGAGCGGCATGTCGCGCTACGCTCAAGATGACAGTCTAAATAAGCGGACTGTCCACACCCATAAACTGACTGTTGTACAAGTCATAATAAATGCCGCGCTTGGCAATCAGCTCGTCGTGATTGCCCTGTTCCGCGATATTGCCGTTTTCTAGCACTAAAATTATATCGGCGTTACGCACGGTGGAAAGGCGGTGCGCAATTATAAAGCCGGTTTTGTCCGCGGACAAGCGGTCAAAGGCTTCTTGAATTAAAATTTCCGTACGCGTATCTATATTGCTCGTCGCCTCGTCCAAAATCAACATCGGCGCGTTTTTAAGCATGACGCGCGCCAAACAAATAAGCTGTTTTTGCCCCTCCGACAGATTTTTTCCGGACATCTCAAGCACGGTATCGTATCCGTTTTCGGTATGCATAATGAAGTCGTGGCAATGCGCGGCTTTGGCGGCTTCGACAATCTCTTCGTCGGACGCATCCGGCTTTGAGTAGGCAATGTTTTCCTTAACCGTGCCGCCAAACAACCACGTATCCTGCAAAACCATGCCGAAACACTCCCTTAAGGACCGTCTAGTCACGTCGCGCACGTCCGTACCCTCCACCGTAATCGCGCCGTCGTCCACGTCGTAAAACCGCATGAGAAGATTGACGAGAGTGGTTTTGCCGGAGCCGGTTTTGCCTACGATTGCCACCTTTTTGCCGGGCGCAACCTTGAGATTAAAGTCTTGAATTAAGGGACGGCTTTTGTCGTAAGAGAAATCCACGCCGTCGAACGCCACTCCTCCCTTAACCGTGGACGCGTCCAATGACAGCGCGCCGTCCGGAGTTTCCTCCGAGGCGTCAAGCACTTCAAACACGCGTCCCGCCGCGGCAAGCGCCCCTTGCAACTGGGAAATCACGTTTGTTATGTCGTTGAACGGACGCGCAAAACGGTTCGCATACATCAAAAAACTGCTTATTTCTCCCACGGACAGCTTCAAATAAATCCCCAAAGCGCCCGCCGCCACATATACGATGTTGTTGACAAGCCGCGTCGCCGGGTTGGAAATCGCCGAATAAAAGCCGGCGTACATGGAGGTTTCGCGGAATTTTTCCGCAAGCACGGAAAACCTCGTTTCCGCAGTTTTGCCGTAGTTGTAGGCGGCGACGGTTTTTTCCGCCGTAACAAGCTCCTCCGCTACGCCGGAAACCGCGCCTAAATCGGCTTGCTGGCGTCGGAAAAATTTTTGCGTACGCTTGGTGATGAATGCCGCCACCATAATCGAAAGCGGAGTAAGCGCAACTATTAAAAGCGCCACCGCCCAATTTATATATACCATGAAGCCGATTATCGCGCCAATCGTAATAACTCCGGAAAAAAGTTGATTTAAGCCCTGCAATATGCCGTCTCCGACCGCTTCCACGTCGTTGTTTACGCGGCTTATGAAGTCGCCGCCGGAGTAACCGTCTATGGTTTTGAGCGGCAAGCGTTGGAGCTTTTCTATAAGTCCGGTGCGCAAATTAAGCATTATGCGCTGACAAAAAACGTAATTTATATACGTCGAAAAATACGCCGTCGCAGCCGCCATAGCAACCGTTGCCGCCATGAAAGCCGTTAAGGTAAACATTTGCGTGCTGACGCCGTTTAAGGAAATCTCGTCTATAATGGCGCCGACCATGTACGGGACGGATATGGTACACAGGGCTTCAATCAAATTTAACACTATGGAAGACACGGTAAGCCCGGCTTCCTTGACGAGCGTAACCCTTATAAGCTTCTTGAAAACGCCCTTTTGAAGCTTGCCGCCGTCCGATAATATAGCTTGAGGGCGGCGCGAAAACATATCTCTCATAAATCCACCCCCTGCGACCGGCAAATTTCTTCGTAAAGCGGGCTTGCCGCATACAACTCCGAATGGGCGCCCGCCGCCTCTATTTTTCCGTTATGCATTACCAAAATCGTGTCCGCACGGCGAACGGCGTAGACGCGTTGCGAAACCGTAATCACGGTAAGCTCCGGGTATTCCGTTCTTAGCGCGGCGTACAGCGCGGCGTCCGTCGCGTAGTCAAGCGCACTGCTGCTGTCGTCAAGTATCAAAATTTCCGGGTTGCCGGCAAGCGCGCGCGCAATGGAAATACGCTGTTTTTGCCCGCCGGAAATGTTGCTGCCATCACGCTCTATGTGCTTGTCCAGCCCCTCCTGCGACTCGAACACAAACTCCGCCTGCGCGGCGTACAGCGCGCGTGTGGCTTCCTCATCGGATATTTGTCTGCCAAACGCCACGTTTTCACGCACGGTTCCGCTTATTAAAACCGCCTTTTGTGAAACCGCCGTCACCAACGACCGGAGATAACGCGGGTCTATGTCCTTGACGTCGCGTCCGAACACCCTCACCTCTCCCGACCGCGCGCCGTAAAACGCCGGAATTAAATTTATAAGCGTGGTTTTTCCACTGCCCGTGCCGCCTATTATTCCCAGTTTTTCGCCGCGGTTGACGGCGAAGGACACGTCCTTTAACACATTCGCGCAGGAATAACCGAAATACACGTCCTTGAATTCCGCCGCCGGCGCACTCCTATCCAACCCGTCCCCGCCCGTAACCGCGTAGCCGTCGGACGCCACGCCCTTCGCGTTTAGCACTTCCTCTATACGCTTTGCGCTCGCCACCGCGCGGATTAAAATAACTATCACCGTAGCCACCATGTTGACGGCTAAAAGTATCTGCAAAATATAGGTTATGAACGCCGTTAAAATAGCCGGCTCCAACATGTCGGCTTGCGCGCGGTAACCGCCCACTATCAAAATTCCCACAATCCCAAGCTGTATTATCAAGGAACTGATTGGGTTCAAAAGTGCGGCTATGCGGTTTACGCGTAAGGACTCCTTTTTATAGCTTTCGGCGGCTACCGCAGTACGCACGTTTTCGTGTTCCTGCCTTGAATACGCGCGGATTACCCTTGCGCCGCTGACGTTTTCGCGCGTTACCGCCGTTATATCGTCAAGCTTTTTTTGCACGGAACCGTATATCGGAACCGTACGCTTCAAAATAATCGTTATCGCAATCGCCACAAACGGAATTACGGCAAGGAATACCAATGCCACAAAGCTGTCCAAAGCAAATGCCATAACCAACGCGCCGATTGCTACAAAGGGCGCGCGTAAACCTATCCGTATCACCATGAATACGGCGCTTTGAATCTGAGAGGTATCGTTTGTCAAGCGGTTTACCAGCGACGGCGTGCCGAAAGAGTCCGTCTCTTTAAAGGAAAGCGAATTGATTTTGGAAAACAAGGCGGTGCGTAAGTCGCGCCCGAAAAACGTCGATGCCTTCGCGGCGAAAAATTGCCCCGATACCGACAACACTATGCATAGCGCTATTATTACTAGCATTACGCCGGACAGCCGCAAAACTTGCGAAAATTCCGCGCCTTTCGACGCGCTTTCCACCATGTAAGCCATGGTGAGCGGCAAAAATAATTCCAGTACGGTCTCCGCGAACTTGAAGAGCATCCCCCATATGGCGGACCCGCCGTAAGGCTTTAGATATTTCAAAGCTGATTTCATTTTGCTTATTATAACATACCTATCACAAAAATTTAAGCGTTTTAACACAAATTATTAACATGTACACAAATAAAATAACGACATAATTATAGTGAGCGTTTTTTTTATGCGTCTGCCCTATTTGGAGGGACAAGCTATCAGTCACACGGGGGGAGAAGCCCCCGCCGCGCAAATGTTTTTTCATTGCGGCATACTGTTGTTTTTGGGTGGTTTAGGTCAGTATTTCATTCGGCGAAGAAAAAAATAAAGACAGAACGAAGCCACGGAAACAAAAGCAAACACGAACGTTAAATACGAACCCACACCAAGTTGAGGTTTATAGTCGGACGGATATATATATTCGCGATAAAAAACTTTTTCAGAAGCGGCGAGTTCAATAAGTTGTTCAGCTTGTTCTTTTTTGACTTGTTTATACGCACGTGCAGTGCGTTTATTCCCGTTTATATCAATAAATTCATAGACAACACAAGGATAATCCTCGGCGCTATAAAAATGCGGGAGTTCCATATCAATCGGCGTAGCAATAACTTCATATGCGTTTTTAAAATTTTTTATATTGAAAGTGGTTGAGGTTTGTATATACCTATAATCTCCCATAAAATACAAACCACAGATTAAAATCTACCGTTAAAATCAACTTCCCCTCAAAAGCAGACTTACCGGGGGGCGATAAGTGAAAGTATGTAAATGATTTCCCCTTTATCGTCCGAACTCCCTTCGCTTAGAAGAATTAATCCTTCTATGATTAATTCGATGTGTTTGCGGCGCATAAAAAAGCCGTCGATAACGCCACATTTATTCATTTCAACACCGCCGCCGTTTCCTTGAAATGTATCTATCGGAAAATGATAGCCTAACTCCGCAACGTCTTGTTTGATTGTTTTCGTACTTACGCCGAATTCAAAGGCAAGGTTTGCATAAGTCGTTCTCGGATTTCTAAGCAAAAAATTGATTAAATTTATATGCCTATCATATTTCGCATTCATAGGTACACCTTTTAAATTGGGAATTGGACAATACATTGGGGATTGGACAATACGCGGTTACAAAATATTCTCAAGCTATTTTTAAGGATAAAATTGTCTGAAAGCCCCCCGTAGCTCCGCTACGGACTAGCATTTCAAGCGGTTTTAGACCCAAAAGAGCCGAGAAGATTTTTTTGCATAGCAAGTTGTCACCGCGGATTGTCCACGCCCCTAAATTGTATTGTTTTAATTTTATTTTCCAAACGGCACCACCCGTCGGTACCGTTTGGAATAAATTTAAAAAACAAAAAACCACTAATACGTGCGCCTGCCCACACCCCATTACTATAAACGCGGTCTATTTACAGCCAGCCCGGCTCTGCGGACGTACTAAACGCCGACAGCTTCGCGCCTGATTTTTGCGGCGCATTCGTTAAAGATGTAAAATTCGGATGTTAAGTTATAAACCGTAATGCGATATTTTCCGCCCAATGAGCTGCCGACCGACCGAACGCCCTTCTGTGAGTACAGTCTATCGTATATCTTTCGCTTGTCGTATGCAAAAACGATTCCGCCGTCCGTCGCGGACCATACTGCGGCGGCGTTTTTTTCATTTGCAAGAAATCCTTGTTTGAACTTCGCTATAATGTCGTCAAAATTCCCCGCTATTTGAGTAAATAGTTGGAAATAACGGAAAAGCTCCGCCAGCGGTTTCATAAAATATTCATAATTATTTCTCACGCGCCGGAGATATACGTCCGGTTTGCTTTTGTGCTTTAACGAGAACATGCCGTTCGTATAGTCCGCCGTGTGCCCGATTGTGGTATGCCCTATCGCGGGGAGCGTAGAATACGCCACCGGTCCGATTTTGCGTTCCGGCTCCGTAAAATCCTTATAGCCTGCGCCGTCGTACTGCACATACTGTTCGATTTCAAAATCGTTCGCCTCTGTGCGGAAGCCGGAAAAACCCTCGTGAGCGTATGTATCGGAAAAAGCGTGCGCCATGCAGCCGATGGCAATTAGTATCTTATCGCTTAAACGATTGCCGGCACTAAATTCACGATAGGTCGCCTCCATTAACCTAGTTATCACCTGCCCGTCGTTTAACCTTGCCGGAATTGCGACGAAATTACGGTTATCCTCGGTCAGCTTATTCGGTAAGATGAAATGAAAAGGCACCACAACTTTTCTTTGAAAATCTTCCGTCAGCAAATCCGCGGCGTTCGTAACCGGAGAGAACCCCGTGGTAACGCTTTCCACCGCATACAAATCGTCTTCCTTGACATATGAAATTCCGGCGGGCGGCGGCGTATCCGTATGAATTCGCCCCGTACGGTCATAATCGTCTATAAACTGCGAATATTCCGCGATTTTTTGTGCCTGTGCCTCCGTAAAGCCGGCTTTGCACGCTAATAATTTTATTGCATAATAATGAAAATTGCTATCCATTTGTATTGCTCCTTTATTTTTTTATTTTTATTTTTGGAGTGTGGACGGTCTTAGCCCCAAAAGAGCCGATGAGATTTTCTTGTCTAACAAGTCGTCATCTCGAATTGTCCTCACTCTATTTTTGTTACAGCCCCAATTGAGGCAATATCGTATCAAGTAATGCTTTGGCGTTAAACACGCCGATCAGTCCCGTCACGTGGGAATAGTACGGTATCAGTTCCGGGTCGGCTTGCACCGCGGTAAAAACCGCCTCCGCCCGTTCCCATACGGGTACCGATACGAAGTCCCGCCGTTTACACAACAGCCGCGCCACTACCTGCCGCCAAATATCGGAGCATTCCCCGTAGGTTTTTATTTCTTTTTCCAAAAAGGCTTTGATTTCACGGCGCACCCCGTCTAGGCAAGCCACGGCGTAGGCGTCCTTTTCCTTGCGCGGATTTTTCCGCCCCACCGCTACTCCGGGAGCGGCGGACGGTTCGCCCTTATATACAAGCAGTTTTTCCGTCGCGATTGCAATATCGGAGGAAATATACAGCTTGTGTTCGTCGGCGAACGCTTGCAACCTGTTGAAGTATACAAGACACGCGGCAGCGAAGCTGCCCGACGACGCGTACAGCTTCGACGTCAATGGCGATATTTCCGCCAACAATCCGTGTATTTGCATATACAGAGCATAATTCAGCATGAGAATTTTTCCCTTTGCGGCGGTCGGTCGCCGTTGACGAAGGATACCGCTTTTGTTTCTTATGGGGTGTGGAAGTCGGCGCATGTGCGCGTTATCACGTCAACGAAAGATACCGCTTTTCTTTTCCGTCACCGCCGTCCTCAACCACGAGATTCAAGTCCTGCTCCTTGATTTTCAGCTTGATATGCATTAGACAATCCTTGGTCGCGTACTCGTTCATTTGCACCGTTTTTATATCGACGTTCACGCCCGCCGCCGATTTCATGATTTTTTTAAACTCAAAGAACATGAGGTTACCCATATAATCCGCGGAGCGTTTTATACTTTCCTCCGAATAATACGGCTTCATTTCCTCCGCATACGAGCGAATATCGGTTCTCATTTCGCGAATAAGTTGTTTGCTGAAATCCTCCGCCATATCCAACAGCTTCAAGATTTCATAATTATAGCCCTCTATATACTGCCCCGTATGCTCAACCATTTTATCGGTAATCTTACGGGCGGATTCGGCGAATTCGTCTAAAAGCGTATTTGAGAACTCATATTTGGATATATCAATCCTCTTTTTCTGCCGTCCGGGAGCGTCCTTGCCTGCCTCCGCCCGTATTGCGTCCTCCGACCGCCGCTTGTCGTCCTCCTGCCGTTGCACTTCCTCACGTTCGCGTATATAGTTGAACTTGTAGCCGCGCAACAGCAGTATTGGCAGTCTTTCCTTTATGACGACGGACAACTGCTCCTTCTGTTTTACAAACTGCTCCGATTGTTTGGAAATGCCGACCACCATAACGGGCACCTCTATTTCCGCCTCGTCGATGATATAATGAGGTATCGGCAGCGTTTTCACAAACGGGTCGGCGTGATACTGTTCGCTCACACTAGCCGCGGAATAGTCCGCATTTGTGCGCGCGTTGGCAATATCGGCTATCAACTGCCCGATAAATGTCGATAATGAAACCATTTTTGTTTACCCCCTACGCCTTTCTGCGCACGCTTGCAATGCCGGCTTTCAATTGTCCGAATAAAAGCCGATAACGAAATCTTTTTTAAGCCCCCTGCGCAACAGGTGCGATGAGTTTAGGAACAATAGATTCCTCTAATATATCCAAAATACGCGATAAACCTACGGGAACGTCATCCTGAACGGCGTGTACCTTTATGTTCAACGAATATTCTTTCTTAACCTCTTCGCTGCTTGAGCTTTGCTTTTGGTTGGAAATCGACGCGTTTATAGAGCAGTTTGCGTTAAATCCCCATCCCTTGTACCCGAATGAAGAACTGCTGTTGACCTTAGCGCTGCTCTGCGCCGACTCCGACGTTTGACTGATAGAATTAATTTTGACGTTCAATTCTATGTCCGTCGTCGCGATACGGATAAACGGAATTGGAAGCATCGTTAAAATCGGCACCTGTAGCGTCATATCCTGATAGATAGCCGCCTCAGCCGCCTTGGCTTCGCGTAGGGCGACGATGATTTTCGCGCCCGCTCCTAGATCCCCTCCGTCCTTAGGCAACAGTATAAGCTCCCCTTTTTTGACCCTCGACGCGTCTTTTACCTCGATGTCCTCAGTTATATTTGCCGCTAAGATGCCGCCGTCGCTGCTAAATTCGAACTCGATTTTTATCTTGTCCGAACCTTCTACTAACTCGTAGCTATCATCCAATGCCTCCTTAGTATAACCTGTACCCGCCTTTTCGATTTTCAAATATATCTCCGAGCTGACCGCCGGAAGATACGGCTTAATCTCTTTGGGATATTTAAAATCTACATAAACGGGCTTCACGGGATTGCCGTTCTCGTCATTGACAAAGCCGACGCTCTTAATAAAGTTGACTGTCGTCATAGACGAATTGTTCTGCGCATTGACGACTGCGTCTAGCGCGCCGCCTATGATTTTATCAAATGCTAGCGATGATAATTCTTGTCCGGGATTGTACATGTTTTGGTTCTCCTGTCCTTAATTTTTTTTAGCACCCTTGATGCTATGACCTTATCATACAACGCAAACAGCACCTCTATGGGTGCCGTTTCAAATATTTTTTTCAATTTTTTAAGTTTTTTTCCGCATATTAATCTGAATTCACCCTATCGGATGGATTGTCTATCAAATATCGGCGGTATCTCACAGCCAACAAGGTATAGCGCGTCCTTTTTCGTCAGTATATTTCAAAAATGTAGAGGACACAAGCTTTGTTAAAATTGATATTGATTATTCGATAGCCGATTTTGAAAGCATCGGAGGCGCGGGATTTGGATTGCAATACAAAGGTCCGGACGTATACGAAACCTACGGCATCCAACGGAACTTTGTCCAAATTGATTATACCGACTCAAAAAACTTGACCGTGTTAAATATTCAACAGTTTTTCCACTCAACCTACAGCGTAGAAAATGATTATTTCGGAGGCATGGCGCGGAACTTCACGGACGGTGTTGAAAATATGCTATATAGCCTTGATAACGATGTCGCGATTATCAACGCTTCAATCGTAAAAATGATGGCTAATCTCGGTACCGCCGAAACAACAATTGCAAAATTTAATGCAGATGCGGCAACCGGAGCTTACGGAGCAAGTTACGACAACTATCTTAATGACTTGCTAAACAATATTATGGAAGAATTCGTTGACAGCGACCTTATTATGGCAAATTGGAACGCGGGCGTTTCTTTTGCGGCTTCACGATAAGTGTGGAAGCTATCCGAACACACAAATTGGAACGCGGGCGTTTCTTCACGGTTTCACGCCACATAATAAACCCCTTTACTCTATGGCGTAATCGAAGCCTAAATCGGTGATGAGTTTTATGGTGTCATCCGGGGATTGACCGCCTACGGTAAGGTATCCGGAGGCAAAAACGGAGTCGACAACCCGGAACATTTCCTTCTCATACCCTTTTAGATAGATTTCTCTTCCCGCGGCGGCGCGAATGTCGGCAGCGGGGTTCAAAAGCCGCGCAAGACACAAAATTTTCAAGCAGTATTCCGGCGTAAGCTCCGCGACGCCGCTTCTGTCCACCGCCGTGCCGTCGATTGGCACAAGAAAATTTATCGGCACGGAAGCGGGGGCAATATTTTTAATTTCAAACAGCATGTCCACAACATCCCCGCGGCTTTCGCCCATACCGGCTATTCCGCCGCAACAAATTTCAAAGCCCAACCGCTTAAGCATGAGAATGTTGTTTATGCGGTCGTCATAGGAATGCGTCGTACAAATATTTGGATAAAAACGCCGGCTGCTGTTGAGGTTGTGATTTATGCGGTTAACGCCCGCATCCTTAAGAACGCGCGCTTGGCTCTCCGTGAGAAACCCGACGGAACAGCATATGTCCGCGTCCGACACGGATTTCAGCCCGCGTACGTAGGCGGCGAACTCCCCTACCTCCTTGTCGCCAAACCTTATACCGCTAAAGCCTATGCAATGTCTGACAAGCTTTTTATCGCGTACGGTTTTACCGTCGCTCATAAGCTTGTCATAGGCTACAAGACGGTACTTTTGTATTTCTACGTCGTTGTGTCCCGATTGAGCGCAATAGGCGCAATTCTCCGAACAGTTGCCGCTCCTGACGTTTGTCAAAAGCTGAACCTTAACGACGTTCCCCTTGTATTTTTTGCGAAGCGTATACGCCGCGTCAAGTAGCTCGGACAGGTTTTCGTCGACATTTAAAATGTCTGCCGCGTCGTCACGCGTAATATTAAAATAATCGTGCATATCTTAAAAGGTTTTCCCCCGTTGATACACACGATTATACCGCCGCACGCATACATTGTCAACCTTGCGCGCACATACGGTTGACATTTTATTTTACAATCTACGAAGTTTTTTCTCGAATTTAGAAAAGCTCGTGCTTTGGGAGCTTGTAAAGCAACATTGCCGCCATACCGCGTCGCCATACCGCTTTATGCGCGTTGCATGGGAGCGGGGCGTAAGAGTTTGCGCACCTATTCCGGGGACCTTTCGACACGCCGCAATGCGGCGGCTCAAGGTGACAGTCTAAATAACCCCGCTCCCATTGGGAGCATGTACAGCTTTATGCGCGTTGCATGGGAGCGTGTCGTAAAAGGCTAGGCTCCCATAAGGGGACCTTTCGACGACGACCGCATTCGCGGTCTGCTCAAGGTGACAATCTAAATAACCCGCTCCTATTGGCGGCATGTACAGCTTTATGCGCGTTGCATGGGGGCATGTACAGCCTTATGCGCGTTGCATGGGGGCATGTACAGCTTTATGCGCGTTGCATGGGGAAGTGGCATAAGGGGCTAGGCTCCTATAAGGGGACCTTTCGACGACGACCGCATTCGCGGTCTGCTCAAGGTGACAGTCTAAATAACCCGCTCCTATTGGCGGCATGTACAGCTTTATGCGCGTTGCATGGGAGCGTGTACAGCTTTATGCGCGTTGCATGGGGGCGTGTACAGCTTTATGCGCGTTGCATGGTGGTGTGGCGTAAGAGTTTGCGCACCTATTCCGGGGACCTTTCGACACGCCGCAATGCGGCGGCTCAAGGTGACAGTCTAAATAACCTCGCTCCCATATAGTGACAGTCTGCGCGAAACTCAACGTGTATACGGTGACAGTCTACGCGGATACCGTTCGCGGTCTAGATTAAAACCGCACGCGAACGCAAGGGCGCACGCCGGGACTGCCGCGGCTCACGGAGTCGTAGTCGCAGTCGTCGTCGATGGAGCCGAGGCCGCTAACGCACGCCGCAAAGCGCCCACCACCGCCGCCACGGTTCCTTAGCCACCACCATGATTTACCCTTAATTTCAGCATATGTATTTCCACGAAGTACGCCTTTACTTTGATACAAGTTGCGCCCTACCGCATATTCGGTTCCTATTGCTTGCCGTGACGGGTTCAAATAGTATTTGCCGTCGGCGGTTTCTCCGTCTTTCTCAAAATAAAGCCCCGCCGCCGCCGCCGAATTCAACAAGAATACATAATCCGTCGTAGCCGGACATTTCTCGTTTCCAACGTCGCTTGATTTATCATCAGCTACTGAACTCTTTATTCCGTTCCCGCCGTTTTCACGGGATAAAATATGCGCTTCTTTCTCCTTCTCCGTTAAATCCCC
>JAITPR010000051.1 GCA_031289315.1 Clostridiaceae bacterium
GAGGGCATTTTTCGGATAATTTGCAGCAGTGTTTTTCGTTCGGTTAGCACCAACAATGCGGCTCTGCCTTTGCCCACAACCGTGTCCATCTCCCAGTGTCCGAAGTCCTCACGGCTCTCCACAGACGTGTCCCGTTCCTCTATGCTACGTCCGTTACGGTTGTTATGCGCTACGCGTACACGCTTATAATCTCGCTTTCGTTTCTTGTGTTTTTCCGGCAAATCGGCATTGGTTAATCTGAGGAATACGCCACTATCTATATAATTATACAACGTTTTCATACATATTAACCCTGCAAACGGTTTGTTCTCCAACTTTGCCAGTGCCAAAACTGCATACGGCGACATGCGCTTTTTTATAATGTTATACTCAACGTATGCCGCGAATGCGAAGTCTTTTCCCAGTTTAAGCTGCGGACCTTTTCCGGAGAAACCGATTTCGTACAAGACTTGTGCGGCGTCTGTGGAATACTCCGTGCGGTATGTGCGTTCGCGTGGCAAATCCGGCCAAAGGGTTAAGACGGCATCCGGTTTTGTATACGCCAATGACACGGAACCGCGCTTGATTTCTCGCTGAATAGTCCGAATACTGCAACCGATGACCGCCTCGTGTTTTTTGTTTTGCAACCTTATTCTACACGTTTTCCTAAGAATGGAGTTCTTTTTTTTATGCGACTCTTTATTCTACAATCTACAATTACAAAGTTTTGTGTCAAATTACTGTTTGTTAAATTGCATTTTATAATATTTTTTGGTACAATGATTAAAAGTAGTTTTACAAACTATTTGCAAAGGAGAAAATCAATGGCAAAAACGGAAGATGTTGTTCGTGAACAAGCAGGACAAGTATTGGGTTTTATAGATACAGAAACCGCAAAAAGTGGCGTTGGGCAATTAACTTCTTTTAATAGTTTAGACTTCAAAGGTGTAAAAGACCGTCCAGACGGTTGGTATTTGCCAAATGAAACAATTTTTCCGGCAATAATTTTAGAAGCAAAAGGCGAAAGCACGGAATTGAAACAACCGCACATTGACGAACTGTTTAAGAACCTTAAAATTGTAGAAACAAAATATAAAGACCATGTTGGCATTTTGTATAATGGTGTTGAGATAAAAGTTTTTAAGAACTTTATTGAATTGCCGAGCCAAACAAATCTTAAAAATAAAGAATACTATTTGCATTTGTTTAATCAAAACAAGATTGATAAAAATAAAATTTATGAACTTACAAAGAAAATAAATGATAGTTTGCATTTTGATTTTGGAATGAAAAACCTTAATCACCGTATGATTTTTACAGCGTGTGCTTTGGTTGCCAAAAGATATGGTGCACCGCTTGCGAAAGGTATGGACTATAACACTTTTCATACTTGCATTCATTCGCAACTTTCAAAGTCTTTGCAAGAAAGCATAAAGATAAATACAAAATTAGTTTTGTTGCTTGAAACTTTTGCAGCAATTAAAATGAATTATACCGAGAATCAAGAGGCAATAAACAACTTTATTAAAAATGTTGCCGAGATAAGCGACAATATCAACAGCGACTTTTGGCAAGGCGAAGATGTTATGGCAATTTTCTTTAACGAGTTTACAAGATATAAAGGCAAACCGGAACAAGGGCAAGTGTTTACACCCGACCATATCACAAGTTTAATGTATGCAATAACCGAAACAACAAGCAACGATATTGTGCTTGACGCTTGTTGTGGCTCTGGTGCGTTTTTGGTTAAGGCAATGTGTAATATGGTAAATGAAGTCGGCGGAAATAATACGGACGATGCGAAACTTATAAAACAATGTCATTTATATGGTGTGGAGTTTGACAATGAACTTTATGCCCTTGCATGTGCGAATATGCTTATCCACAAGGACGGCAAAACGAACATTGAGAAAGGCGACACGAGAACAGCCGAAATCGGTAAATGGATAAAACAAAAGAAAATAACAAGGGTTTTAATGAACCCACCCTATGAAAATAGATACGGTTGTTTAGAAATTGTAAAAAATGTTTTAGGTAATGTTGAAGTTGGGGCGATTTGTGCCTTTATTTTGCCTGACAATAAACTTGTTGTTAATGATAAAGTGGCACGCCGATTATTGCTTAAACATACCTTGCAAAAGATAATTAAACTACCCGATGTCTTTGGTGGTATGGCTGGCGTTTCAACGTCTATATTTATTTTTAAGGCTGGGCTTCCACAAAATAACGCGGAAATCTTTGCTTGTTGGATAAAAGACGATGGTTTTGAAACTGTAAAAAATCAAGGTAGGCACGATATAAAAAGCAAATGGAACGATATTGAGGACAGTTGGGTTGAGATAATTAAAAAGCAAGTTGGGGACGATAGCATACAATGGTTAGACCCAAACAAAAATTTAAGTTATAAATTGCCCGAAAAACCCTTTCAAATAAGCGAGCAAGACTTCAAAAAGAAAGTGTTAGAGTATGTCTTATTTGAAAGTCAAATAAGCGAGCAAGACTTCAAAATAGTTATAGAGAATATAAAGGAGAAAAAGTAATGGGTTTATTAAGTTATATGAAAGAAAACGGCAACGAACAACCCATTGATATAAGTGGGTGGAAAGAGTTTGCATTAGGTGATTTATTTGAAATTAAAAGTGTGAAAGGAAAGTCATTAAATAACTATGAGCAAGGGGCACAATTTGAATATGTAAGCACTTCTGCAAGCAACAACGGTGTTATTGGTTGCGTTGACTGCAACAATAATAAAGATATAAGCAAAGGGAATTGTATATCAATAGAACCGGTAACTGGTGTTGCGTTGTGGCATGACAAGGATTTTATAGGTCGTGGCGGGGCTGGGTCGGCCATTAACTTGTTATATAACGAACACTTGAATAAAAATAATGCACTGTTTTTATGTAGTATAATTTCTGTAAAAACAAATGGAAGATTTTCTTTTAGTTGTCAATTCAATGGCGACAAACTAAAAAAAGAAAAGATATTTTTACCCGTTGATAAAGACGGAAAGCCCGATTGGGAGTATATGGAAAATTATATAAATAATATATATATATACATATCAAATGGTATTGTAAACAAGGTGTTGCCGTGGACAAAAACGGACACGAATCTTGACTTGCATAAGTGGAAACAATTTGAATTGCAAGAATTATTTAACTTTCACAAAGGCAAGCGTTTAACAAAAGCGGATATGGAAGTTGGCGACACAAACTATTTAGGGGCTATAAGCGGAAACAATGGAATAAGACAAAAAATCAATGCTCCTGCAATTTTTCAACCGAATTGCTTAACTGTGAATTATAATGGTAGTGTTGGCAAAACATTTTATCAAACAGAGCCGTTTTGGGCGAGTGATGATGTAAATGTTTTATATCCAAAGGGCTGGGCGATAACCAAATTAAATGCCCTATTTTTAGCACCGCTTATACAAAATCAGGGCTATCAGTTTAGTTATGGCTCAAAGTGGACAATGGAGCAAATGAAAGCAACAATAATTTATCTGCCTATTGACAGCGACAACAAACCCGACTGGGAATATATGGAAAATTATATCAAAGATATTTATGCACAATCATTGTCGTTAATATCTTAAAACTTTTAGTCCTTATACTCTAACGGCAAGCCCAAGTCTTTTTCAACTTCTTTGATTTTATCTATTAAAGTTTTGGTGTATTCTATGTTTTGATTAAGCGACCATTTAAGCATATCTCCGTGTATCTGTTTTACTGCAATAATCACGGCTTTCAAAATTCTTGCCAGTGCATTTATCAAGGTGCATTGTTGGAAAAATCTTGCGGACAAGTTTGAAGTATCTGACACTTACATGCCATTTTTAAGAATTTTATTAAAAGAAATAATTTATTTGTTGCAAATATTAGGCACATATGATATTATAAAAACATCAAATTAAACCCGTGCGTCATATGCGGCGCACATGAAAAAGGAGCAATAATATGAGCAGAAAGAAAGTGTTTGTTTCGATTGCGGTCATCTTAACGGTCGCAATCATGGCGTTTGCGCTGACCGCGTGTATCTCGTCGGACTTAGACAAGGTTGAGAAGAAGCTTGACAAAGCTGGTTATGAGGTAGAGGTTCAAAAGATAGATGACGATGACAAGGAAGCTGGCGTTGTCGGCATACTTGAAGCAGGTAAGGTTGATAGTATTGGCGATGCATTTGGCGCTATTAGCGGCAATGCCGATGGCATAACGGTAGTAGTTTTTGCCACCGCGAAGGAAGCAAAAGAGTATTACAACGACCATAAAGACGACATAGAAACGTTAGCCAAGTTTTTTAAGGACGGCAAAAGTGGCGTGCAAGGCAAAATAATTTACGTTGGTTCGCCGGATGCAATCAAAGCCGCGAAGTAAAGTCATAAGCCTACGTACGGTTAAAACTCAATAAAAGCTTAGCGCCCTTTTACAAACGTAAGAGGGCGTTTTTTGCAGCTTCACCGGAAAACAGTATCGGAGGATCGGGGAAAAACCGCGCGCCCATTGAGAAGACGGGAAAGAAAATAAAAATATGAAAGACTGGAGATTAACACTAGTAACATTGAAAACGCGGTTGACACTAATGATATTATCCTACGTCAACCGCGTTTTTTAAGTAATCCGTGTCAAGCTTCAAGCTTGCGGAGTGCGCTGCGCGAACAGCGAGCAAAGGATTTAAAGCGTAGGGCTTTTTGTGTCAGACAAGAAAACGCTTTGCGATAATAGCATCGCTATTATAGGAAGCGTTGACGCAGTATCACACAAAAAGAACCGCTTTAAGACTTTGTGAGGTTCGTAAGGCGCACCACCTTGGGGTTCTTTTGCCGCAAGGCAAAAAGAACTATAATCAATCCATTAAGTAAGTTTGATGCCGAGGAGGTTACCTAAGAAAGTTTTATCGGAGAGAAGTCGTCCGCCGCCTAAGGCAACGGCGTTATCGACATCTTCGAGGCAGGTAACGTTCATATCGAGGCGTGAGGCGACATATTCCTTAAGACCCGGCAAGCGTGAACTACCGCCAGAGAAGAACACACCTTTACGATAAATTTCTTCGGCAAGTTCCGGTGGGGTGGATTTAAATACGGTGTTTATGACCTCCACGAGATAATCGGCGAGAGGTTTAAGGGCGTTTCGGATATCGACAGCGGCGATTTGCACGCTTTTAGGCGAACCGGATATAAGGTCGCGCCCGCCGGCTTCCGTTTCGGAGAAATCGTTTTGGAAGAGGCTTGCCGAAGAAATTTTGATTTTTTCGGCGGAATAGTCGCCTATTTTGAGGTGATATTTCTCCGCCGCCATATCAATTAAGGCGTTGTTGAAAGCGTTGCCGGCGATATTAACGGTAGACGCATAGGCGATACCGCGTTTAGTGACAGCGGCGATTTCAGCGGTCCCGGCGCCTATATCGACGAAAATTCCGCCTATGCTATCGGTGTAGGCGATGAGCGCTAAGGGCGACTCCGTGAGCATTACGTCTTTTATTCCGGCGCGGACGAACACGCGTTCGATGTCTTTACGTTCTTCAGCGGTAAGCCCGGCGGAAACAAGCACAAGCGCGGAAATTTTGGTACGGAACACGTCGGGTAACACGCGCGCTATGTACAGCTTTATAAGCGCCGCGGCGACGTCCATATCCGCCGCCATGCCTTCCTTGACGGGATAAACCAAATGCGCGCCGCCCAAGGAACGGGAAAGAAGCGCTTTGGCTCTAGTGCCGGACTCGATAATTTCGACCTTGCCTTTGTTGCGAACAACGGCAGCAAGCGTCGGTTCCCGTAAAGCAAGCCCGCCGTTCTTAAGAAATATAGTGATGTAAGCCGACCCGAAGTCGACCGCGATTTCAATTTTTGCCATATCAAATCCGTATTTTCAAGGGTTTAAACCCACCTTTGCAGTCGGAAAACCCATTATGTTGTCGTAACACCCGACAAGGTGTTTGCAGTTTTAGCGGTTCAAGTCCGCACCGATTTCACGCAGTACGCGCTCCGCCTTTGCGGTTGGAAAACCCATTATGTTATCGTAACACCCGACAAAGCTTTCAACGAGAACGCCGTCCTGAACGCCGTACGCACCCGCTTTGTCAAGGGGCTGATATTTATCTATATAGGCGCGGATTTCCGCGTCGGACAGCGCACGCAACCGCACGTAAGTTTTATCGTAAAAGGTGTGTTCGGCGGACGCCGTTTTGAAGCACACGCCGGTATACACGGTATGCCGCTTGCCGCAAATCGACTTCAACATACTAAATGCTTCGTTTTTATCTGAGGGCTTGCCCAAAACCGTACCGTTAAAAAACACAATCGTATCCGCGGCGACGATGAAAGCGTCCGCACCCGTTGTAGCCGCCGCACGCGCTTTAAGACGCGCAAGCTCTTTCACGACGGCATGAGGTTTTACGCTCAAATAAATTTCCGCGACTTCGGCATCGCGAATTTCAAAATCACGGCAAAGCTTTTTAAACAGTTCGTGCCGCCTTGGAGATTTAGACGCCAACACCACTCTCATACGTTTAAACACACGCGGAAAACCCGCCGGCTGTTACAGAATTTCAAGGTTTTTCCCGTAGGAGCGCCGGAAATCCGAAGCGCAAGTCAACGCGTCCTTGATTTCAAGAGAGCAATCCCCTTCTGTTTCCGTTTTCATTATAACGCTGTCGCCCAAAACGTCGCAGTTAAGCCCGGTGATAAGACCGCACATACTTCTGTCGAAGCTTTCGGCTATGCGCAGTATCACGGACAGCTTCTTGATAGCGTCGATATCCTCCGGAGTAAACATCTCGCGGTAACGCAGTAAATCGCCGGAGGAAAAGCTTGCCTTGCGATGCCCCGCCGCGACGAACGCCGCCATAACCAAATCTTTATGAGAAATACCGTAGAGGTTGCTGTTCAATATGATGTAACTGGAATGGTACTGGTGGTCGTAATATTTGATTCGCATGCCGCTGTCGTGCAAAAGCGACGCCACGCGCAACACCTTGACGCAAGCGCGCGGAAGCTTGTGCAGCACCTTCAACTGCTTATACAACTGCATGGAGAGATAGTACACGTGTTCGGCGTGCTGAACGTTGATGTCAAAGTAGTTCATCAACGTCATTATGCTGTGTCCCAACACGTCCGAAAGAGGCTTCTCCACGGTGGTCGGCACCGCGTAACGGAACATGGCGCCTTCACGCAGTCCGCAACCGGAGATAATCACCTTGTCAAACTTCATGTAATTGAAAACCGAATTGATTGCGGCAAGCGCACTGGGGAAAATATCCGCGCGCCCGCTTGAAAGCCCCTTGATTTTCATGGTCTTGTCAAGGTCGTAGGTCTTTATAGTGTCGTAAATGCCGGTCTTAAACTCGTCCTCCGGAACGACGTAGTTGTGCGACATGTCGAACGGATAGCGGCGGTACATTTTAGAAATACGCCCTAAGTTCCTGAATGTGCCGCCTACGCCGACAAACTGTGTGTCGGGTTCAACCTGCGGCAACCAACTTATTTTCTGTAGATTTTCCGTTATGAACGCTTCAATTTTTTCGGCGCGCACGGTGGGGTCGTCGCTGTCGTTTTTGAAGAGGTCGGTAAGCGTAATGGAACCGAACGGCAACGTTTCGTAATTTATGAGGTTGCGGCGGTTATAATAAATAAATTGCGTACTTCCGCCGCCTATGTCCATGATAAAGCCTTTGGGTACGTCCAACGAGTTTATGGCACCCTGATATACAAGTGTAGCCTGTTCCTCTTTGGTGAGTACCTTTATTTTGATGCCGCAGTTAGCCGCTACCTCATCAAGAAAGCTCTTCTGATTTTTAGCGCGGCGAACCGCCGACGTCGCGTAGGCAAATATTTTGCTTATGCCGTTCGCGTCACAAAGCCGCTTAAACATCTTAAGGGTTTTTATCGTCTGTGCTATGCGGGGCGGTTTTAAAAAGCCGTCAAGCTCCATATCTTGCCCCAAGCGTACGGTCTCTTTTAACTCGTCGAAGACGACAAAATATCCGCCTTCCATGATGTTGACCAGTACCAGTCTCGCGCTGTTTGAACCTAAGTCTATAATTGCAATCTTTTCCATTTCTCCTCACAACTCCCGCTACTGCGCCGAAAGCTTTTGCTTAAGGCTTTGCCGCTATTTTCATTCGTCCCCGACAAATGCGAAAAAGCCGACCTCCGCCGCAATTTCGCGCCGCCATCTATCGTAATTTTATGTTTTGATTAATTATATCACATACCGTTTGCACTTTCAAGAGGGAATTACGATTAATTATAAAAACTTGCAATTATATTTAGTAAATGCGAAAAATATACATACGCCAAGCGGCTATCGGCGAAAAAATTCCGTTTTTCGCCCGATTTATCAACTCTTTTTGAGTTTTCCCCTTCTAATAAGCTCTATTTCCGTCCTTTTGGCGGTGTGGTTAAATCATAACTCAACGCAATCAGCTTTTCCACTTCCGCGTCCGGGACGTCGCCGCCCGTGATCACGGTGTTCCAGTGTTCCTTGTTCATGTGATAGCCGGGAATCACGTCACGGTAAGCTCCGCGTAACAAAACGGCTAATTCCGGCATGCACTTTAGGTTCAAGCACACCCGCCCGTTCGCCTCGTAAATAAATGCAAAGGTTTTTCTGCCGTCCGTGTGCCGCATAACCGTCCAGTTCGGGTCGTGAAACGGATAGTCCTCAAACACGCCGGAAAGAGTCTTGCAAAACGCAATCAGGCTTGCGCGCGTCATCATAATACAATCACCTCACGGCTATGCGCGTGCGCGGCGCAGTGCCGTTCAACACATCCTTCATCGGGTACGCGGAGTTGGCTATGATAATCTCCGTGCCGTTTGACGCCGGCGCCTTTATGTACTCTAGCTTAGCACGCGCTCCACCCGCTCCCTCTCTGCTGCTCCCGGAACAAAACTCCTGACAACGGCTTATGTTCTCCAACAACTCGTGCGCGTTCTTGCCAGATATTTCCTTAACCAGCGTTTTCGGGTCGCGTACGTCGGTATAGATGCCGTCTACGGACGTCAAAATCAAAAGCCGCTTGCTTTTGACGAGAAACGCCACTTGCGCCGCCGTTTCGTCGTTGTCGACGCATTCGTGTACGTCTTCGCGTTCGCGCTTCAACGCGGCAAACTCCATTTTTCGGTTTTCCTCGCTGTTCACCGTATCATTATAGTTGATTATCGGTATTGCTTTCTGCCCCGGACACCGCAGTATGGCGTCGCGTAAATGCCGGCTCTTTTCCGCATCGTTAAAATGCTGATGCTCAACAAGTATCTGCCGCACGCTGTAACGGCTGTCTATGTACTGTCGGTACGTCTGCATAAGTATGGACTGCCCCTGCGCGGCATAGTCCGTCTTATTATTCTCCGGCGTACCGTCTAACTCCTCGTCATTCCTCCGCACATAATCTAAGCGTCCTATCTCCACCGCGCCGCTGGTAACCCACGCCATGCCCGGCGCAAGCTCACGCGAAAGCCTCGCGATCACATTGTAGTTTAAATCGCGATAATCCTTGTTTATAAGCGCCATTGAGCCTATCTTTCCCACAAGTTCGATATCGAATTTCATAATCCTCTCCGAAACAATTTCGTTTGTACCCGAATTATAACACCAAATTGCCGAAAAGAAAAGTGAATTTTTGTTCTTTTCCTCTCTCTTGTTCTTTTTGCTACGCGGCATTCTGCTGTCAAGGACAAACGGAAGGGAATATACCCCACCCGTCCCAAAAAAAGACTGGCTCAAATTAAGACTTGCAGTTCTACGCACGACTAAACCACAACCGCACACCACAAAGAAGACCGGCTCAAATTAGAATCAGTTCAGCATAAAATTAATTTAATTTGTGTTATCGACTACTGTTGACTATATGCGTGTTTGCGGTTAGAATATAAGCATGGCAACAATTTTAAACGCACCCCTATACGACGCGGTAAGAGGCTACGTAGCAAAAACGCGCTTCCATATGCCGGGCCACGGAGGAAACAACCTTGACGGAGGGTTGTATCTCTCCGCGCCTTTCGACATAACGGAGCTACCCTTTTGTGACAACCTCAAAAATCCGTCCGGCGTCATACGTGATGCGGAAATTTTGTTGGCGGAAGCATACCTTTCCGAGGACGCGCTCATGTTTGCAACCGGCGCGACCGCCGCAGTGCAATCCGCCCTCTACGCCGCACGCGAACGCTATGGCAAAAATGCCGTGATAGCGGATAACTGTCACTGCTCCGTGCATTCCGCATTGCGCCTTTTGGGCATGTCCGCAACCGTAACCGGCGGCGAACACAAGGGTTACGTAATCTCTCCCGAGGACGCGGCGGCGGCTTTGGACAAGTCCTCCGCGAAAATTCTCGTCATTACCACGCCCGACTACTACGGGCGCACTCTAGACACGGCTAAATTCAAAGCGATTGCGGCGGAACGCGGCGCGTGCCTTATAGCGGACTCCGCTCACGGTGCGCACTTCGCTTTTTCTCCGCTCTTCCCGCCGCCGGCTTCTCAGTATGCCGACCTCACCGTGTACGGAGCGCACAAAACCCTCCCCGTGTTTACCGGCGGCGCCATCCTCTGCGGAAATACGATTTTAATAGCAAAAGCGCGCGTTTATAGAAGCGAATACGCCACCACAAGCCCGAACTACATCATTTTGGCTTCATTGGATTATGCACGGGCGTACCTTTCTATAAACGGACGCACAGCTTATGAAAGGGTGTTCGCCGATATACGCGCCTTTAAGAGAAGCCTTCCTCAATTTTCTTTTTTAGATAATTCCGACTTCACTAAGCTTTATTTTAACTGTCCCTCCGCCGCGCTTGAAGCCGCCGGCGTGTATCCCGAAATGTACGACGGAAACGGTTCGCTTCTGATTGTGACGCCCTTCAATTCGCGCGCGCTTAAACCGCTTGTGGAAAAGTTGAAGTCCGTAACGCCGTTGAAATCCGTGATACCCGTTGCCTCAATCAACAAACGCGACCGCCGCGAAAATACCGACGGCGTTAAAATCCGTTTGGAAATCTGCGACGAAGCCCCGTCCGAAACTGAAGCAAAATCCGCAACTACCGCCACGTCAAAATCGGACGCTACACCTATGTCCGCCGCGACCGCCGCCCTCCCCAAATCGGAAGTCAAAACTGCAACTACCGCGCCACATAAAACGGAAACAACCTCCTCAGCCGTAACAAAAATCGCACCTCCTAAAAAGACTGCAAAATCTACGGAAAAGGACGTAAAACCTATGGGAAAGCCTTCCGCCAAAACAAAGTCACACAAGGGAAAAAGCCTTAAATCCGTTCTCGTGGAAATCGACGACGCTAAGGGATATATATCGGAATTCGACATCGGTTTATATCCTCCGGGTGTTCCACGCATTCTTGCCGGCAACGTAATAACAGCCGACGATATTATTTTCATGAAAAAAAATAAAAATACGCTTTTTAATCTTGTTAACGGCAAGGTTTGTGTTATAATATAAAGTGATTATGTATGCGGAAAGACCGTCCGCACAAAATAAAGGGGCGTGGACAATTCGTGATGACAAAAGATTTTCTTAGCAGGCAAGTCGTCACCAAAGGATTGTCCGCCCCAAAATAAAGCAGAGTAAAGTTATGGACAAAAGAAAAGGGATTTTCATCACCTTGGAAGGTTGTGAGGGCGTGGGCAAATCTACGCAACTCAAGCTTTTAAAGGAATATCTCGCCTCCACCGGACAGGAAGCCGTTTTCACGCGCGAACCGGGCGGAAGCGTAATATCGGAGCAAATACGCGCGGTACTGCTCTCCCCCGAAAACTCCGCGATGAATCCCGTCACGGAAGCTTTGCTCTACGCGGCGGCGCGGGCGCAGAACGTAAGAGAAGTTATTCAGCCGGCAATCAACGCCGGTAAGTTGGTTATATGCGACAGGTTTTTGGACTCGTCGCTTGCCTATCAGGGCTATGCGCGCAAGCTAGGCTTTGAACGCATATACGACATAAACCGCTACGCGCTGGACGGGTTAATGCCGGACTACACGGTGTTTATCGACTTATCTCCGGCGGCGGCGTTCCGCTCAAAGGCTAAGTCAGAAAGCTTGAACGACCGTATCGAACACGAATCGGCGGAATTTCACGAGGCGGTTTACCGCGGCTACGGAAAGCTGGCGGACACCTCCCCCGACCGCTTTATACGCATAATTCCGCAAAGCGAAAAAACTAAAACGGCGGAGTCAATTGTCGAAGCCCTGAAAAGCCGCGGTGTGATAAAATAACCGCGTTAGCAAAAATAACCTCCGGCGCAACAAGGTGACCGGCGTGGGTAAAATAAACTGCGACGCTTTAAACCCGCGCGGGCGGCGTACCGTAAGGTGCAACAAAACGGCGCGGCTTATCGACGTCCGTCGGGCGGTATCCGTGATAAAATGGATTTAAACGAACTATATAACGGAATATTAAAAGACAGCCGCGCCTTTGAACAACTCAAAGCCGATTTTTCGTTCGGGCGGCAAGGACACGCCTATATCGTCGTTTCCGAAGACTCGGAAGCCGTAAAAAGGCTTCTGCCGCTTGCCGTCGCCGCCGCCTTCTGTCTAGAACACGGCTGTTTCGAGTGCGACGAGTGCATGCGGGTTTTGCACGGAAACAACCCAGACGTATATTTTGTCAACTATGCCGGCGACCGAATAAATAAGGATAAAATCGCCGAAATAACCGGCGAGGCGAACTTAAAGTCGTTTTCCGGCGGAAAGAGATTTTTCTTGATTTTCCGCGCCGACCTCATGAACGAAACGGCGCAAAACAAGCTTTTGAAAACGCTTGAGGAACCGCCGCCGGAGGTCACATTTATTTTGGGAGCGGCGACGGACTCATTACTGCTTCCCACAATCAAATCACGCGTGCGGAAGCTGTATTTGGACTCGTTTCCGGAGGATGTATTGGCAACGGCTCTAAGAAATAACGGCATAGGCGAAAGCCGGGCGTTGCTTGCCGCCGCTTGTTCGTCGGGACACATCACACGTGCCTTAGAGATAGCGCTTAACGAAAACTTTAACGCGGCACATCTAAAGGCTTTGCGCGTTTTAAATTCGTTGCGGCGCCCCGGCGACGTTGCGGAATTTATCTTTGATAAAGGCTTTACCGCCGACACGGGTGAATTTTTAAACGCGCTTGCCGTTCTTATGCGTGATATTATGCTGTACGACACCGGCAAGGAGCTTATTGCCTTGAAATCTGATATGCAGGACATCGCAAGGTTAAGCAAGCTTTACACGCCGGACGCATGCGCAATAGTCTTACGCGCCGTCAACACGGCAAAGGAAAAGCTGTTCTTCAACGTGTCTGCAGCGGCGGTTTTGGAGATACTTTTCTTTGAGATTGTCAAACGACGCCGTACCGCATAGGCAAAAACCGGCGCTAAATGCGGTTAAATCCGCCGCAACTAGGACGAACAGCTTAACCCTAAGCCGTCCTCGCGGATTGTCCGTACTAGAGAAATTTAATCGCAGTCGAAAATCTCATTAAGATTTTTGTCCGCTCACCAAAAGCCGTAAAACGGCTTTAAGCAATATAAACGAGGAGTTAAAATCGATATAAATGTTAGTTATAGGCATAAAGTTTAAAAGTAGCAACAAGGTCTACTGGTTCAACCCGGCAGGTGCTGATTTCGTAGAGGGCGACGGAGTAATAGTTGAGACCGCTCGCGGCATCGAATACGGCAAATGCGTTTCCCCTAATAAGGACGTGCCGGACAAGGACGTGGTTCAGCCATTAAAGGACGTCCTACGCAAGGCGACGCGTGAAGACGAGGAACAAATAGAAAAAAATATCCGCATGCGTTCGGAGGCATTGCCCAAAATCAACGAGGTTGTAAGGCGCCATAGGTTGGACATGAAGGTAGTCGATTGTGAGTACACCTTCGACCGCGCCAAGCTGATATGCTACTTCACGGCAGATGGACGCGTGGACTTCCGCGACCTTGTCAAGGAGCTTGCGTCGGTGTTCCGCGCACGCATAGAATTGCGCCAAATTTATGAGCGTGACGATACTAAAATGCGCGGCGCACTTGCCTCTTGCGGGCGTGAATGTTGTTGCTCCGCTCACCTCCCGGACTTTGAAAAGGTTTCCATTAAAATGGCAAAGCTTCAAGGGCTTTCCTTAAATCCTCAAAAAATCAGCGGCGTTTGCGGCAGACTTATGTGTTGCTTGAAATACGAAAACGACTATTACGCAAAAGTTTTTAAAACCATGCCGAAGCTACGCTCCTCCGTGAGAACTCCGGACGGCGAAGGCATTGTGGAGTCAAACGACATCATAAAACAAACCACGCGCGTTAAAGTGCTGTTAAAGGACGGCTCGTACGACATTCGCACCTATCCTTTGGCGGACCTTAAAATTAAATCCAAACAAGAGGAACCCTCCGACACCGCCGACGATTAAGTTCGCGCGCCGCGGCATTTCCGTTAAGCTTATACGCGTGCCGGCGTTTCGTTAAAGCGTTCGGGCTTGACTAACGCATAAGCTGTATTTGTTATAACTGCTCTCAGTGCCGCTTATACCAAAAACAAATCGTAAAAACCCAAAAAACGACGGAAAAATTCCGTCGTTTTTGTTTGTCGTTTTTGTTCGCGGCTCATTGTATGTCACCGTATATTGTCCATACCCTTTTGCGTAAGCCAATCTTTCAGCGGCGAACCGGCTTACCCTTCCAGTGATGCAATGACCGTGTTTAGGAGTTCTCTCACGTGTACGTAGTTCTCCATTGCGCTTTCAAGCGGGCGACTCTCGTCCACCTCCGCCATAGACGTGCCAAAACACAGCATATTCGTCTTTATCCTGACAAAAAGTTGCAGACTGTAGGATTTTCCGATGTTAGTGTTTATCGCCATGAGGTTCATAAACATCTTCTTCCCGAACAGTTCTCTATATTCGTGTATGAGCGGTCTCATTTCGGTAGTCGCAGACACCGGATAGCCCTCGGCGTTTTCTTTTATGTAGTCGTTAATCTTAGCCACATCTGCGGAATTTTGCGCCAAGCGGCAAAGCTCTTCCTCAAGCTCGGCTATAAAGGTTTCCGAAGACTCACCGTAGTCGAACATAGTAACCACCTCAAAACCGCCCGCTTCCCTTTTCGTAGCAAAAGCGTATGGACATGGTATATTTTCGCTACTTAAAATAGCAAAGTCTTTATAGTATTTCGGTTTAATAAGCATCCACCTGTCCGGCTTATCGAACCTAAAATCCGGCACCTTGTCTTCACCGTTCCGGTTGCTTAATCCTTCCGCGCCGTCCTCCGCCCCATCTTTCTCATCGTCCCCGCCGTTACCCTTTAATTTAAATTCTTTGCCGTCGTAGAGCTCCGAAAAATCCATGTCCATGTAAGCGCAGTTTTCCAGTTCCGATTTTTTGTGTTCCGCAAGGTCGCAGAGCTCCGAAAAAGCCATGTCCATGTAAGCGTCTAAATCAAATTCATCAGCCTCTTCCATCTCTTCCTCTTCTTCGTTCTCCTCCTCCGCTATAAACTCGTTTTCGTCCTCCTCCGCTATAAACTCGTTGAAAAACAGAAACATATCCCGCATTTGAGCCATACAATCGTACAGCGATAGAAGACAGTCCATACCGTCGGCGGGGTCATCAATTTTTTTGATAAGCTCAGTCCAATCGTCATGCCGTATGCTATGTATCCCGTGATACTGCATTATACTCTCAATACGCGATTGTACCTCGTATGACTCACCGTCATATCTTTCGTTTACGAAATCGTAAGTGGAACCGTTATCGGAAAAGTATTTCGTCCCGTCGTCATCAATAATCGCAATAAGAATTCTTTCATCTCCGCGCATGAACATCAGTTTGTCATCACGGATCTTAAAATTATTTCCTATCATGCTACGCATATTATACTCCGGCACACTCTTAGCCACGCGCTCCGGCCCACTATTAGCCGCACTATTCACAGTACTCTCCGGCACACTATTGACCGCACTGTTTGCAGTACTCTCCGGCACGCTCTCCGGCAGAACCGGTTTATTTGATTTTTCTTTATCGTCTTTCATTTCATTCCTCCTTATATTTATGTTATTTACGGGTGTGTTAGACCCTTACAACACCACCTGCGAAGCCACGCGTGCAGTGTGTGGTTGGTGCCGTTTGTGTGGCGCGTAGACTTACGCGCCTCAATCAAAAAAATCGTCTATACGCTTCCTCTTTCTACTTTTAAAGTCGAACGTATAGCGCGGCGCGTCGAATGACTCCGTACAAAACGGAGTTTCTTCCGTCAAGCCTCTTCCGTCGAGGAAGTTTTTAAACATTCCCATTCCCGCCGCCAAATAACTCCTGACATAGGCGGAACGGAATACCGGCATATAAATCCGCTTTATATACATTTCTCCGGGGCGTATCAGATCCAATTTACTCACCGGAATAAGCAGCACCTCCGAAAGTGTGTGGTCGTCGTCGTTCATCTGCGCTGAAAGCGTCGGCACAAAGCGTTTCCCGCACTCTGCGGAGAAGTTTTCCTTTGTCGCGCGGTTTTGCGCGCCTAAAAATATTTGAGAGTTGCAGTTATCTCTTATCACCACAGCTCTGTCTGCTCCGTACACTATGTCCAACTGTTTGTGTGATTGCACCACTAAGTGAAACCATATGTTTCTAGAGCGCGCCGTGGAAATTTTGTTTTCAAGGTCGCGTATCTCCGGAATGTTACCAAACTCGTCAAGCAAGAAGTGTAGCGCGCGTTGCGGACCCTTTTTTTCCACCTTTTCCAACATCATTCTGTAAACCCAGTCTATAAACAAACCCGCAACTATAAAATCACTCTTCTCATAATCACGCGTTATATTGAATATCGCGAACGGGTTTTCGTCGTCGGAATCTAAATCAATGGTATTGCCGCTAGTAAGCGCGAATATGTGACCTTGCAGCCAGTCCTTAATGGCGGTGTCGAAAACGCCGCAATAGCTACGCATCGTAGTCGGTGCGTTTCCTAATGCGGTTGCCATCAGGGCTAGTGTCTTTTCACTTTTATCACGCAATACGGGGTGATTATATAAGGTGGTATTGTTATTCTCTGCCAAAATAGGCACTTTTAGCTCCAAATAATAGCGTTGAAGTGTACGTAACGTCATCATATCACTGGTAAAGTCATCCTTTCTACGTGTGGCTTCCTCCAACATACAGTTTAGAAGTCCCTTTAAAAGGTCTTGTGCGCCGTACTCCCACGTCGGGTCTTTGCTACTCTGAACCTTGATCATCATGTGCGCCATCTGGCTGATTTTTGAGTCGATTTGCGCGGACAGCGTACATCTCTCAAACGCGACATATGCGTCACAAGCGACTTCGTTTGCAAAAGCCCGTCCGGCATACTCCCAATATCCGGTGTCCATATACGCCTCATACGGCGGTGCCGTAATAAGTCCCTTTTTGACCTTGCCGGCGTGGAACTTAACGTCCTGTCCTGTCTCGGATAGCTTCATTGCATCCGTGTAAAGCTCAAAAAACGGGTTCCACCTGTCGGAGCGCATCGGCTCCTTAAAATTAAGCACAAAGATTTTATATCCCTGTTCCTTCAAATGCTTTACGTTTCTGTCAAACAGCTCTCCTTTCGGATCCGTAAGAAATAAATTCGGCTTATTTTTCTGCGAAGAAATTGCCCTCAACTGCGGTTCTACGCAGCCGGTCGTCTTACCGCTCCCCGTCGTACCGACATAAAGCTCGTGGTGATAGGGCAAATAATGGAAGCGTAATTTGCACTCCTTTTTCTTTGCCGCCGATAAATTTTTATAATCCTCAGCAGAATATACATTGCCGTCCTTATCCGCTAAATCGCTTGCCACCGGATAGCCTTCTATTTCGGTTTTATTTAAATCCTCATAGTATACGGTTTTTAGTCCGTCGGCGGCGCTTAAATCTGTATAAAGTATTTCTCTGGAGTTCTCCAGATACTCCGCTATGTATGCGGCGCTTATTCTTGCCGCGAATGAATCGTCATTTTTCATTTGCTATTCTCCTTTTATGCCTTTCCCTTGTTGTTGAGCGTGCCGCCGAACCCAAACGGCGCGCCGTTGTCGGCGAACCTGTTCACGATAGCTTTAACCGCGACCTCCGTCACACCGTCCGCCTTTCCGGACAGCCGCTTTGCCTTGGCGTGGCAGGCGATATCGGCAACGACATCTTGAATATCGGAAGCGTTGCTATCGCAGACAATCCTTTTCATTTCATCGGTCAAGAGGATATCTTCCCCATATTTGATTCGCCATTCGTTGAGGGCTTCTTCCAAAATAATGCCCTTTTCCTCATCGCGTGCGCTCCCCAACCTCACCGCGTCGCATGCGTTTACAAGCTGTGCGCCCGGCATCTCCTCCGCCGTAAGCACGATAAGCATGTCCGAAAAATCAAAGGTGATGCCTAAGTCGTGTATTTTAAACTTCCGCATATACTCGTTGGATAGCATGTTAACAAGCCCGTCGACTACGTTAGTGGAAAGCTTGTCCGTTACGTCGAAGACAAACACAGTGGCGTTTTTTGATTCGATAACCCTTTGAACGACGACGTTGTCCCTATTCGGCTCCACGTTTTTCTCCGTCAGTCCTCCGGCGTCGATGTTTTCCACGACCGCTCCGGCAAAGGCTTCCGCAACGGCATCCCTATACATGTCAAGAATAAACCTGTCGCGACATACCAAAAGCAAGGGACGGAACCCGGGTCTTGCCGCCGCGCCGTAGCCGCATACCTTAGTCCAAACCCTATCGGCTTCATTTTCGCGTTTTAGCCGCATGCCGTCAAAAGGCGCGTAGGACGGCTCAACGTTTTTATTGTTTACGTTCATATCCAGCGGCAGTTCGTTCACGGAGGAAAGCACTTCCTTGTTCGCGGAAAACAGCACCTTTTGTTTATCGGTGCGCGACAGCCGTGCGGAATAAGCCACGCGCGCCGCTTGAGGATTATAAATTTGCTTGTTGTAGCGCTCCTTGCCCTCGACGCACGCCGCAAAGCATTTCAACACTAACTCTGCATCGCGGTTTTCCTCCGTATTGTCAATTCCCGGGTATGCCGTATGTATGGATTTATAAAGCTCCTCGTGTAAATCGCATTTAAGCAACACGTTTACGAACGTGAAGTGCTTTTTAATGTTTTTCTTGTCGTAGCGCAACAAGAGAAGCGCACAATCTAAATTGCCCCACTCCTCACCTTTGGTCAGCGTCTTTACCGCTTGAGGCAAATTTCTTGCTGCGCCTATGCCGTTTGCCAGCATAAAACCTAAGACGGTAAGAGCGGTAATGTCCCCATTTCTAGCGGCATCTTCCATCAACCGCACGGACTCCGCGCTGTCCGTTTCATGTTCGGACAAAAGCTTTGCTTCCGCCGCACGCCGTATACCGCTCCCCTTGCACAGGAATGCCCATCTTTCGGTGTCCGTAAAGCCGGACTCAATGCCCGACTTGCCGCATTGATGCAACAACTTCTCCGTGCGCTCAAACCGCACTACGGTGTCGGCAACGGCTATTTGATGCTTTTTCGTCAACGCGTAAAGCGCCGAAATGTCTTTTTTGTCCGTCAAACCATACGCCGCGGCAAGCTCGCCGAAGACGCTCTCCGTATCCGCACCGAACTGCTTCAGTATGCCCTCAGCCGTAAAATAGACATTTAAAATTCTGCTGTTTGTTTCGTTTTTCATAGCTCTTACCTTCTAACCCTTTTGTTTTGCAACGGATTCATTCCGTGCGCGCTTAACAGCCTTTCATAGCGGTTTTGCTCTCTGTCCACCGCTTTTGCGTCGGTTATAACCTTTGATACCTCGGCGTAGAAATCGTCCCCGTGTCCCGATACCTTGAAGTGCGCAAATTCATGACAAATCACATATTCGACAATATGCTTTGGAAATATTACGATTTCCACATTGAGCATTATTCTGCGTTCCTTTGGGAAACACCGTCCCCATGCGCTTAATCTATCTTCAAAGCCGATTCTTATGTCGGCATACTCCGCGCCGTAAAGCTCCCGTATTTCCGTAAAAAGCCGCCTTACCTCATTTAGAGTTAAGCAGACCTCCGGTGGTTTTTCCGTTGCTTGCAGCTCCGCGGCAGTCGCTAGACGCACTTCCAACCACTTCACCGATTTTTTGACGGCGGCTTCCGCCTCCGACTCAACTTGCTCCTGATTTTTGCCCGCGAACGGCGCGGTAACGACAACCTTTCCGCCTATAACGCGTAATTTCATCTCACGGTAACGGGCTTCGCGGACTATCGTATATTCGACTCCCGCCACGGTGTGCACCTTTTCGGACGACTTGAGCCGCAAGCGGAACTCGTCCTTATCGCCCTGAAATTCGCCTTCGCGACATTTCGATGCTACCTCGGCTTCCTCTTTTTGACGGTTGCGTTCGGCTTCCTGATTTTCTTTTTCGATTTGTTTAATTGCTTCTTCTTGCGCTTTCCCGTCGATTGCGTCTTTCTCCGCGCGGCTTACAGCGGATAAAAAATCCTTGTCATCCGTTTTCAAGTATCCGTCGCTGAACGCTTGCGGGAAAGGAAACTTTCTCACGTCGCCTGCCGAAAAATCAACGGTGATATGCTTATTTTTCTTGTCAAATTCGGCTATGTGTCCGCGTCCGTATTTACCGTGAGTGACCGTAGCGCCGATTATTTTTTCGTCATTCATGCTTCGTTTCCTCCCGCCGCCTTTACCGCGGTTTTAATTACCTCGTCGATAATTCCGTATGCCTTTGCCTCCTCCGCAGTCATGATGTAGTCGCGGTCGGTATCGCGGCGTATTTTTTTAAGCGGCTGACCCGTATGCAAAGCAAGCATCTCGTTTAAATCCTTACGGATACGCTTTATGTGTTCGGCGGCAATTATGACGTCCGACGCTTGTCCGCTAGCTCCCCCTAAAGGTTGGTGAATGAGAATTTCGCTGTGCGGCAAAGCCTTGCGCAAGCCTCTCGTCCCCGCCGAAAGCAGAAACGCCCCCATGCTAGCCGCCATACCAACGGCAATAGTGCAAATCTTAGCCTTTGCGTAGTTCATCGTATCGTAAATACCAAGCCCCGCCGATACGCTTCCGCCCGGGCTGTTGATTTGCAGAATGATTATCCGCTTCTCCTCCGGCACCTTGTTTTCGATGAACCGATAATCAAGGTACTGTATTTGCGCTATAATGCTACGCGCCGTTACGTCGTCAATCTCACCGTACAAGTCGATAATGTTTTGATCGAGCAAAAAATTGCTTGATAGCTCTGCTATCGTATTCTGTTTCCCAGACATGTCTATACCTCTCCACTGTTTAATAATCTGAATTATACAACTTCCTAAAACCTATGTCCGTCAATTGTGAATTGACAAATTTATTTCCTCCGACACATGGTTTCCGGGTGACATATATCTATCTAATTGTCAATAGCCTCATTTCATAGGGTGTGGACAACCCACGGTGACGACTTGCTACTTGAGAAAATATTTATCACCGCAAATTATCAATAGCTTCATTATATAACGTCCTAAAAACTGTGTACGCAATTGCGAATTGACAAAAAATAAAAAAAACGCACGGGAACTTGAATTCTTCCCGCACGTCTTTTTGTAGCTGTTGATTAAATTTTTCCGCCTTAACTTAAGCTATATCCACCTTAAGTTTTGTTTCTCCGGTTCCATTGCTCCTACTTATTTTTCCTGATCTGTTTTATTCGGATCTATTTGGCTTCTTTCGGTTAAAGAATAGAAGACTAAATCTTTGTTAAGTTTCTTTTGCGTACCAAGAAAATCCTGCGCATATTCAACCGCAGACTTATAAATGCCACCTACAATTCCGCCTTTCTCATATGTCCCTTTCTCCATATAAATCGCGATATAACTTTCCGTATCATCGTACGGAAAAGAATGACCCCAAAACGCAAATAACCTTGTTGTTTTTTCCACGTCCAAATGAAATCCAATGGCAAGTTTAAGCAAACTACGCCTATTAGGAGTAGCTTTTCCTCCGATATAGTTACTGTACAACTGTTTGTCCAAGCAGGCAGCTTTATATACCTCGGGACTTTTTATTGCGTTTTTCCTTTCCAAATCAATCAACAAATCTCTAAATGTATTGAACGGGAAAGACTTAGCTCGTTGTTTTTCTTTTTTTTGGGCGGCGAATTGGTCGATTTCGGCTTGCGATACAATTTTGTATTGCTTTTCATTTTCGGCATGCAGTTCGTCTTGCTGTAACTTCTGACGCTTTTGCTCTGCGGCGTTATCGTCGGCTGTTTTAGATGAGCAAAGACTCTCCTCTTTTTGTCTTTGGGCGGTGCGTCCGATTTTTTCAATCTTCTCGCGGAGGTCGTCATCTTGCCGGTTTGTACTTTTTTCTCCGGACCCGGTATCCACCGACCGGAGTTTTTGTTTTTCGACGTCATCGGCAGGTCTTTTAGGTGGTTCTGAGGCGTATAAGCAACAAATATCCTTCTCTCTTTCCCGGCGCGCCTCTTCTCTCTGTTCTTTTTCCGCTTCTTCCCGACGTTCGTTTTCTTTCCATGGGTATGCCGATTCTTCATCCCCATCTTTCTTATAGAGTCCGAAGAACACACCCCCTAAGTCTTGACGCGACTTTAAGAACCGTGATTGTCTTTTATCTGCGTACAGCTGTTTAAAATAACCCTCCAATTTAAAGCGGCGCCACGACAAAAGCTTTTCCGCAATCGTCAGCAGTTCTTCCATGCCGCGCGCGGAAAAAAACTTATGTAAATCAGAACGGTCGCCTTCTCCGCAACCGTACTTTAAATAATATAGGAATTCCGCAGTCGTAGCTAGCTCGTCGCGAACCTCGTCGCACCGGTGCCACAGCCTTTGCGGTATCTCTTTTGCATAATCCAGCTCTTGCCGAAGCGTTTTCTCTAACGCCTTTTCCAACTTTCTTTTATTTAACTCTTCCATTCTCCCAAACACGCCTCCCGCATTTTCCGGCATCGCTTATGAGTAAACGACACCGCTCCATCTATCGCCGAATTTCCTTATAATAGTCCCATTCGAATTCCCGCAATCGCTTTTTAAACTCCTCTACCTCTTGCCCCGAACCGCCTTTCATCTCGTAATGCTCACGGAACGACGCCAGCCTAGAAGCGTTATAACACGCATCTAGCACCGAAGTTTCATTGTATTTTTCGGCAAAAGCCTTGACTATACCTTCAATGTATTTGGGCTTATTTTTCAGTTCCTTATGCAAGAAATCGATGACTTTATATCTATTTATATCTTTTTTTGCGATAGCGCGTGCTTTACTTAACCGTTCGCGCCAGTCATTAATATCAAAAATGATCTCTACGGTATTTCCCTGCGTCGCGTTTCCGGACGCGGGATTTGCCCCCCGTGGATTTGTCGGCGACGCGTTTCCAGCATTGCCCGCTACCGCCCATGGATTACCCTCTTGCGGTTCGTTTTTCTTATCTTGCTCGCTTGCAGGGCTACCGCTGCTCTTATCTAAAGAAGCCGCCATTTCCCTTAAGTTGGTCCCTTTTAGGAATTTCTCTTTGAATATGAAGTGAGGATGTTGTATCCATTCCTCCGCATGCTCTAGAAAAGTCTTTATTTCTTGCTGATACGAGGTTTTATCTAAGCTTAACCACCTTTTTACTTTTTGGTTGTCGCAGGCTTTTGTATATTTTTTGGTTAACTCTTTAATCTCTTTAACATATTCATATATTCCTTCTTTGTTCAAATAAGACAGGTATTTTTCATTTTTAGTCAAGTCCCAATCACTCAGTTTGTTCTTCAAACTTTCTAATGCTTCTACTTTGTTTTGCGTGTCTTTCTTTGAATTAGGATTTCTATGCTTCTGCACTATGTCGGAAAAATGCTTGATTTCATATTCCAAATCATCTAACAATTCGTCTTTTTCTTTTTCTAGCGGCAACAACTCTTCATCATACGCCTTTTTATCTCTCCTATGCTCGAAAAACTCTTGAGCAAACTTACGCAGTTGAGAAATGACGATTTCCAAGCCGGGGGTTGCAGCGTTGTCTTTAAATACCTCGTCACTTACCTCGTCGCAATGCTCCAACAAGTATTCCGATACCATTTCCTTTATATCTTCAATCTTTTCTTTTCTTTCGGCTTCGGCTCTTTTCTTTTCCGCTTTTTCGGCTGCGTTTTTAACCGTGTCGTTAGCCATGGTTCTTCTATTGCCGTTATTTCCGTATGGTTCGCGATACCGGTCGGAATTGCCCGAATTATATCCGCCAAAATTGCCCGCGTCGTATCCGCCGGGATTACCCGTTTTATCACCGCTCCCATTGCTCGAACCGTAATAACCGCTTCCATGTCCGCCCTTAGTCGGCACAGGTGGCTGCACCGGGGGCGGCGTAACGGCGGCTTCCGTACGCGATTTCGTCTTTTCTGTTATCCAGTCAACCAACCTCTTAACTATTTCGGGCGTAAGAGCTATATCGTCCTTCTTGCCCTCCTCTCCCGCAACGAAAGCGTCTACCAGCTTCGCGGCGACGGTATCAAGCTTATCGTAGGTTCGCGACTTGACATACCCGGTAATCTCCTCCGGGTTGTCGGCAATCTTTTCGGTAATCTCAATTTTTTTTCTAAGGCGGCAATACTCATCGTACATGGCGGTCGCCCGCAGGGTTCTGCTTTTAAAACGCCTTTTCATGTCGCCGTAATCCTTAAACCCGAACGCCACGAAAGCCATGGTCGCGTCGTCGGCGCCAACCTCGTCATAATGATTTTTCAGGTTTTTGCACAAATCCTCGGAGGAATCAGTCGCTTGAAGTTCTCTAAGAATAGTCGCTTCCACGCCCAAATTATCGTGCGGCGAATACGGGTCAAAAACACCGTCGCTAACACCCATTAATATAAACGGCTTTTTTATATTGGGATACACCTTGTAATGCAATATGGGGTCTTCCGTGCCGCCCACGTAGAAATGGTTGGTAATCAACTCCGAAGCGTCCTCGTCGTCCTCCGTAAGCTGTCTAAGTCCGTTTTCATCGATAATATAACACCGCGAATCTCCCGCCCAAACCGCCTCGACGGTCACGGTGTCGTTTTTGTTTTCACGATAAAGCAAGCTGGCAAGCGTAGTTGGCAACAATCTTTGTCCGGCGTTTTTTTCGGCGGTAAAATCGAATCCCTTGACGGCGTTTTCCAAACCTTCTAGAATGTATTTAACAAGTTTTTGGCGTTCTTTTTCGTCTTCAAGGCAATTTATTTTTTCGTCGTATATTCCCAATATGTAGCGAGCAATGACGATACGCGAAGCCCATTTTGCCGAAGTATCGGCTTCTTCGTCCGTAAGCGGAGAAAACCAAGCGTCTATATACGGAATTAACCACGCGTGCTGGTACTTGTCGTATTCCAACAAGGTACACTTCAAAATATCTGCTAGTCTTTCGCGGCGCCGTTTCTCGTCGGACAAAGCGTAACGTGTCGATATAGCCTTATGAACCGACGCCCCGGAACCACCCAATCCGTCCGCGACAACAAGCATTTTCCCATCAAAATACGGGTCCGCGTCCTCGTCCTTAAGACGGGAATAAAATTTAAAAGATAAGTCCTTATTGATCATTTGCACGCTCCGTTTAGCCTGATAATTTTTTTGCTTGCACTTTTTACACTTGCCGTTGCCGCACTCAAATAACGCGCCGATTACAATTTCAACGCGGAACGGCATTAGTATTCCTTATGTCCGCTTGCAATTGGCGTGTTACACATCGTCACACACTCTCAACTTACATTATATCCTATTTATTAACTATGTGCAATAGCTTTTTTAATTTTTATTAACACATATGGTGTTAATTTTTATCAACACGATAGCTTTTTAAGTTTTTATTGCAAGTCGGCAAGGCACATATCATAAGTCGGCAAGAGCATCCGCGGATTATCCACTAAATCTTGCTTCAAATTTCCGCACCTTTGAGAGATAATCCGCTTGAAAGATGACTTTACCCACGTAAGGCGCATTCCTCAAGGTATGCAGGGATATGCGTTATACCCGTATAAGGCACCTGTAGGTATGCTCGAATTATCCGCTAAATTTTGCAGCTTAAACCTCTTTACACCTTCGAGAGATGAATTTGCCGATGTAAAGCGCTATTTCGCGCGGCATTGGGTTGCTACGGTATTCGGCAAACGCCTCCGCGATAAACTCCCGCATGTTATGGGTCGCATATTCGGACAAGCCGCTTTTTATCTGCCCCTCTGTAAGACGGTTGTAATACCTCAATATTTCAGGGGCTTCCGAAAGTTCGAACATGAAGTCGAGAAGATGCCCTATCTCGTGATAAAATACCGAATCCGCCGAATTGCACCCGCGCGGCCAAAACCCACGTTCCTCGCAATCCCTAAAGGTGCTGATAAGCTTGATGTAATTGAAGTCCTTGAATTTCCCTTCGTCAAGAATTATGGCGTCAAAAAGACCGAACACGGAACGCGCGGAGGCAATCCCTACCCCGTCATGTTGGGTCAACATCTCCAAGATTAAGCTTCCGAACTCCTTCGCGACGTCTTGTGTCAATATGTAATGCAAGCCCAGTTGCTTCAACGCAGACTCGACGCCGCTGCACAATGACATTGCCATGTTTCTATATCCGAACTCCGAACCGATATAGCAAACGTTGCCGCGCAATTTAGGAAAATCAAATAAGATTTCGGCAATTACGCACAACATGTGTTTCGCCGCGTTGAGGTTTATCTCTTGAAAGTCGCAATAATCGCATAGACCGTATCTTCTAGCAACCTTGTGCAAATCCGCAAGACTTTTTACTTCGTTTATCCGCTCCGTAAGAGTTTCGAGAGTGCAAAGACGCAAAAATGTTCTCGTACGCCTATGCATGTATAATTGGACTTGCGCGGCGCTCAACTCCAAAATAATAGAGGACGAACCGGCGCCTTGAAGCGACAAGATATACTTCGCGTCGTCCCTATCCGCCAGCTCCGAATGGCTTGTCAAAATGTCCCTGCAAGCAAACCTTGCCATGTTGCCGTTGTCGGAAACCTCGACAAACGGCTTCTTGTTGTTCTTTTGTATTGCCATAATACTGTCCTCCTCCGTGTTAGCCTATTGGTAACCCTATCCAGTTAACCATATATCAACCTTCGTATGGCTAACCCTATCTCGTCAACCCCAATCATGTTAACCTTGCAATGATAACCTACACTACTAAGCATTTATTGTCAACATTTTCTCGTTAGCCCTATTATGCTAACTTTGCAATGGTAACTCTATCCTATTAACCCTTCCTTGTTGAAATGATACCACATTTTACAAATAAGTCAATCCCTTGCCGTATATATTCGCGAATTGACAAAATAAATAAAAGATGCCGCCTTGCTAGACAAACAACGCAACATCTTTTTATGTATATAAATGCGTTTTATGTGAGGTTATATGTCGCTTGACCATCTCACGACTTTATCATTAAGAACTGTTAAAATGGGTTCATTCCCTTTCAGCTTTTTTATCTTCTCTTTATTAAAATAATATAACACATCATAATTTAGGTCTTTTTCTTTCTCTACGAAGTTCTTTTTAAGTTCGATTATGACATAGGCATCTTTGCCGTATTGATGTATATATTTTCCTTTTTTTTCAAACTTTTTTCTTTTACTCTTCAGAAAATAACTCTTATTTTCCGACTCATATTCAAATATTTTATTAGGAAGTTCCCTCAAGTCTTTCACTTTATTTGCCAAGTCTCTTTTTTCTACTGCCTCCAACCTTTTCCATTGATTGTCCTTATAATATTCTATTGATCCTCTCATTATCGATTCCCGATATTTTATTATCTCTTTAAGTCTATCTTCTTCTTTATCTTTAGAGAACTCCTCCGTCAAAGTATCATAACCATAATTGACTGCCATAAAAATATCTGTATCTCGACCCGTACCACCACTCTCAACGGCTTTTAAATCATTCTCCCCAGTTTTCCCGCATTTATTAATTATAATATTAATGAGTTGCCTCAAACCGTTATTTAAAGGAATATTCGCGGACTGCTCTATAGGAAGAGACGCGACGTATATAAGTTGCCCTAACCAAGCGGACATATAAAGTCTACTTTTGGGTTTAGTTTTGTCATCATACAAATTCTTCCTGAAATTATTTAAATTGTCTATAACAAGTGTCTTCATGATAGTTGTTAAAAAAGGACAATATAGCCCTACAATAACCTCATAATTCGGTGTGTCTACTATCTTTTGTAGCACTCCGCTCGCTACCGCCGATTGATAGGACACCATAGAACCCTCAACTTCACACAAAGGGCTTTTTGCATCAATTAGCGTTTTAATCTTTACAAGCTCCCGTTTAATGGACATGAGCGTCATAGTTTTATCTTTCTTCTCTTTTAACCCATCCAAATAATTGTCGGATTGAAACGCTAGCAAAAGACCGGCCGCTATAGCAAACACTTCAATAATAATTTCGCCTAACACATTCGTTTCATAATCAATAAATCCTTTTTCTGTTCTGCCTTTAATGCTATTATCCTCATCTTCATTGAACTGGATGTTCGCGGAAAAGAGTGTTGTTGCCATAGCAACTATTATAATTATTGCGGAAATTATTATAGTTAACAAAATCCATTTTTTAGACTTTTCTTCTGTAAAACGTTTCATGTGTTCTCCTTCGTAGAAAATTTTATTCTTCGTTTTTTTTGGGGCGGTCGCTCACTGGTTCCGCATTATATTCTAACATGCCAAGTTTTTCATATAAGTGTTTAGTATCAAAAACGCATAGTACATCAGTGGTATAATGTTTATCCTTTAGTCCGCACTCTTTTGCAAATTTTTCAACATACGCCGCCTCATTAGTAAAATTTTTAATCAAAGCACTTGCTTCTTTATAATCCGTCCACAACTTCTCAAAATCTTTGTATTCGTTAAAGTCGCGCGGTATCTTGGGCGATACTTGTCCTTCTTCCACATTTTCCACTGGCATTGCTTGTATCTCCCATGGGCAACTTTCTGTAAACCGATACTTGTATGAAGCAATTTCTTTCCAAGGCGTTTTTCTACATTCATCACATTTTGAATTCTCAGCTTGACATTTTTTAGGTACGGTTATCATGTGCGCAACAATTTTTTCTCTAGCGATATTGATTATCATATCTACTTCTGCCTCCTGCGGATTTTTATATTTTTTAGGATCATGACAATATTTCCCTTCACTATCGATTAACCAATTATTTTCATCGTCAACCAAATAACACCAGTCTTCTCGGTCTTTTTTATTGAAAAAGAACTTGAATTGATATTTTTTATTGGAACCACTCATCTGTTTTCCTCCTTTTCCATGCAAATACGAAATCCTATGTCGACGTTTCTTTGAAAAGCACTACTCTGTCCCTTGTACAAATTGCCTTTATCATCAACAAGTAGTTCCTTTGGTTGAAGAAAACTGCCGCCTAGACATATACGGTGTTTAATGAGTTCGACGTACGCATCTTCTAAATTATCATATTTAATATCCCAACGTTCATCGCCAATCATTTCAAAAATATTACCCGCTAAATCATAACCGTCAGTTGAACGTAGGGACACTGTTTCCAACACATGCTTATCACCGTCACTTTTAATATTAATCTTATTTAATGACAGTGCGCTATCCGTACTGTATAGATTATCATGTAGACTAGGATAAGTTTCTTTATAGAAATTCTCCCATTCCGCAGCGTTCAACAGTCTGAATTTCCAAATCCCCTTTTCCGTAACAACTTTGTTGAGCCAATTACAATAAGCACACGCTTCAAAATAGTTAACGCCAACAATCGGAAAATTAGGGTTATTATAATCTGGATCCTTCCATTTAAGCGGACGTACCATGCTAGAGAGAGAATACCTATCCCGTAAAATCGTTTCAATTTCACTCATGTATTGATCATCACAAAAATAGTATAGTTGTAACTTCGAAAACGAAGATGTTTGTAGGCGTAAAACCTCTTCATATTTAGCTGACTTTAATTTCGCATGAATCATTTTCCACTTTGTTACAGCGCAGTCTGCTAACTCTTTATGAATCATCTCCAATTTTGCTTTTATATCACTATCTTTGCGATCGCATTCATCCCCATTGGGCTTGAATTTTCTCCCGCCTATCTCTTCGTACGCATAGACAATTTCTTTCCTATAATCGCAATGATTTACAAATTTTTTATATTCGACAACAGTTACCGGACAAACTGCTATTTTAAGGTTTTCTGAAAAATCCTTAAATTGGGGAATCAAATACTCTCTTGTTTTCTCTAATTCACGTTCTCTCAAGGTGTTTAAATGCCCTCTATCCCCTAACAATCCAAGTAATTCACCATATTCGGCACGGACACTTTTATCCAAATCTGAACCTACATTTGTCTTCAGTTTTTTTATAAGTTCATCTTTATATTCCCCATAATCATCAATCGCAAGCATGCATCTTGCCAATATGGCAGACTTGTCTTCTAACATCTGCTTTAAAAATGCGCGACTTCCATTGTTTTCTTTAGAGTTTTTAATGTCTGCTAAACAAGAGGCTATAAGAAAACTGCCGGATGTGTCGGCGTTCATTTGATTAACTTGTTTGTTTCGTAATTTTTTATCGTTCGGACATATGAATGTATTAAACCGATGCCTCGCCCAAAAAAAAGCGAAGATAAATTTATCTCTAAATTCAGTATGCCCGCCGTTGCTCCTTAAAATCCCCTGTTCACAATCGATATCGCAAATATCTTTTACTTCCTTAAGAACATTTGAATTTTTAGCTGTTAGGCTATTGGTATATATTAAATGCGCTATTTTTTCTAATTGTTCCTCCTGCAATCTACTCAGTTCAAGTGCCTTTATTTTAGCTTCTATAACAATCCTCATGACTTCAAACATATTTGATGGAAATTCAATATCTCCCTCGTTTTTGGATTTAATAAATCTTTTAAGAATTTCCGTACTGGATTTATTAAAGACATTTAAGAAGTATGGCAATCTTAAATATACCGGGATTGACTTTTCTAAGTGGTCAAGAGAAATTTGTGTTACTTTAACTTCTTCCTTTTCATGAAGACACTGCGCCACATTTTTCTCATGCATCCGATGCTTATTAATTGTGCCAATCTTAACTATGCCATAATTATTACCTGATACGATTTTCTCGCGCACACGGTCGTCACTTGTTGTGATAACAACATTTAGTGTACCATACTGTTTTTCTTTAATTTGTTTTTTAATCCACTCGTAAACTTCCATATCAGAGTGGTGAAATCCATCAAAAATATATAATCTATTAACAAAATTATTGACATCATACTCTGTTTCCGCCGAACTTGCAAGCTTGCAGATAACATCATCGATTTCCGTATCTGTGTAATTCGATTTTTTGTTTTCGTTGACACGCAACTCATTATGAAGTCTATTGCAGTGGATATAAATCGGTATAATTTTTACCGATTTATTTTGCCGAGTTTTTTCTAATGCCATATTAAAAATTTGGGAGATGACAGTTGAGTTTCCTATTCCATGTTCGCCGAAGAGCAGTATAATATCATTTTCTGCCTTATTCCCAAATATATATTGCCAAACCTCTTCCGCTGTTAAATTGTCGATATAAGCGGTTGACATCTGCGAATACGGTGGGCAATATCGCGCCGGCTGTAACCAAGAATTATCCGCGGATTTTGCTATAATCATGTCTGTTTTTTCACTTAAATATTTCTCCCAATCTGAACTTCTTTTATCTTTGGGAAGGTCGTAAGGGGGAGTTTCGCCAATAGGAGTTTTGGGGGAGAAATCATCGCCTAAGTTGGGGCGTTCGGGTTGTATATCCACTGGAACATTTGCTTTTATTGGAGTAATCGTTTCCACGCCTGTATGTAGCAACGTTCCAGAATCCATTTCTTTATTCTTGATTTTCGGCTTTTTCTTTTTGTTTGCATCCAAATCTTTATTTTTCTTCCCAGCCATCTTCCTATTCACTCCTCAATCTTGTTTTTCTTATGCTTATTTTTCTAACATCGTATAACCCGCACCCGACTTTTGCCGGGCGCCGTTGTTAGCTGTTTTGCAAGCTTCCGGTGAGAAGCCACCATTAGCCGTTGTCGGAAACCTCGACAAACGGCTTCTTGTTGTTCTTTTGTATTGCCATAATACTGTCCTCCTCCGTGTTAGCCTATTGGTAACCCCTCGCCACCTTACGGCGCGTTTAGACGCCGTTGCTATAAAACCCTATACCCATCGGTGCTGTGCATTTAGGCGTGCCTTTGGTTAGTCGTTTATAAGTTCCTCGTATGCCGATTCGAATTCGTCCAGTTCTTTCTTGAATTGGTTCACCGTATCGCTCTCGTCAAGCCGCTGTTTATAATACTCACGGAATTCCCTCATCCGTGCGGCATTATAACCGCTGTTGTCTATGACGGACGACGTTTTCGAGTAGTTAGTCGCAAGCGCCTCAATAAGTTTTTCCACGTATTTCCCGTCGCTTTTAAATGCGTCAATCAAGGCTCTTCCGCATTCGTCAATTGCGTTGCCGTCTTCCGCTAGCTTAAACACCGCGGAAAGCTCACCCAACTTATAAGTAGCCGAAAACGGCTTCTTGAAAAGTTTGTCGTAAGTTTTATCTTCAAGTATAGGTAAAGCCATAAACCCTGTAACGGCGCTCTCAAATGCGACTTTTGCGGTATCCCGTTCTTTCTTCGCGCCTTTAATATCTGAAAAGACTTCAACGGCTTTTGCGAACTCGGCTTCCGCTTTATTCGGTTCTTTCTTAGCGCCTTTAATATCTGAAAAGACCTCAATGGCTTTCTCGAATGCGGCTTTCGCTTTATTCGGTTCATTTTCCGCGCCGGAGATCTTCCCCGCGTTCGGTTCTTTCTTCGCGCCTTTAATATCTGAAAAGACTTCAACGGCTTTCTCAAATGCGGCTTTCGCGGCATTCCGCTCTTCCTCTGCGCCGGGGAGGTCTGTTTTTGCCGCATTCAGCGCTTTGTGCGCGGCTTTTAGCTCGTTTAACTCGGTTTTACACGTTTCAAGCGTCTGGGTTAGATTGGCTTCAAACGCTTCTGTTTTTTGCGGCAGACTTAGTTGAACGAATTTCTTTTTTCCCACGCCTATGGGCTTAGGGCTTGAACCGCTCTTTTCGCCGCCCCATATAGTTTCAATGTCCGCTACTTCCGTTTCGTTCGCTTTTTGTATATCGAATATTTTTTTCAACGCCGCGTCGCCCGCTAAGGAAGCGTCCAGTATCCTTTGGTTGATACCTTTAACTTTCCCTTCACTGTCGACATATTTTTGCGTGGTACTCTCCAAAGCTTCGACGGCATTCCGCAAGGCGATATATTTTTGCGCGGTATCTTTCAAGGCTTCAAAGGGCTTTTGCTGTTTTTTGTCCGCAAATTCTATTTTGTCCTTTAAAATATCCTTCTCCACTTTTTCCGCGTTGCTAAGGATATACGCCTTGATGTCTTGCGCCGCGTTTTCCTTTTTTTGTTTTATGCGCCCGTCGAAAGCGCCCTTTTGGTTTTTGACGACGCCGTCTATAACGCCCTTAATACCGTCCGTAAAGGCGAAGTCATATTGCTTCGGCTTATCAGGGCTTTCGGGCTTATCATACGTATTCGCATAGACCTCCACAAACTTACTTGCAACCGTCTCTATTTTGGTGAGCGTCCTCTCGCGGACATATTTGTCGAACTCTTCTTTCGGCTTGCCGAATATTTCCAACCCGTTTATATTTTCACGGTATTTTTTGTCCTTTTTCAGAACCTCCGTTCTTCTTTTCGCGAACTTTGACACCATATCCTTGTAGTCTTTAAACCCTAAAGCGACAAACGCCACGGTTGTGTCGTCCGCCTTTATCTTGTCAAAATGCTCTTCTAGGCTGTTTTTCAGCTTTTCTATCGACGCGCCGTCCGTATCCGATTGGCTGTTTTTTATCGTTTCTAGCATGACGGCTTCGACGCCCAAATTGTCGTGCGGCTCGTAAGGGTCAAATACCCCGTCGCTTACCGCCATTAAAATAATCGGCGTATCGAAAGTAAACCGCTTATGATTTAATTTCGTATTGATAATCTTTTCATTCGGCTGTTGAACGTAGAACAAATTAGTTATGGCTTTTGACGAGTCCTCGTCGTCTTTGGATAGCAGCTTCATTCCGTCCGGCTTCAACACGTAGCAACGTGAATCCCCCGCCCATACGACGTCGCAAGTTACCTTTTTGCCGTCGCTCTTGTTCTTAACCGCCGTGTCACCGTCTATTTTTTTGTCGTCGAAAATGTCGTCGTCGCCCACCTTATACTTAATCGCCGCAAGCGTTGTCGGCAATAACAGGTAGGACTGCGGTGTTTTCAGTTTGTATTGTGACGCGGTTTTGTCCAACCCTTTGCGTATGAATTTTACCAACTCTTTCCGCGTTGTCGCATCCGTTAAGTCATCGAATTTAGCGCTTTCTTCCCGCAGTGCAAATATAAACCGCGATATAACGACGCGCGATGCCCAAAGTGCGGAAGTATCTTCTTTATCATCCACCATGGGTGCCAGCCATTTTTCAAGGTAGTCGGCAAAATCCGGGTCGCTGTGTTTCTTTTTGTTGTATTCGTCAAGCACATATTTAATGAGTTCTTCCTGCGACAATTTTCTTTTGTCTTCAAAGTTTAATGGATGCACGTATGACCCGGAACCGCCTAAACCGTCCGCAACCACAAGCAATCCGCCGTCCTCGTCGCTGTATAGGAACGGATCTGCGTCCTCGTTTTTGAGTACCGAATAAAATTTAAACGCTAAATCTGCCTCTTTTTTAGGCGGTTTTTTATCCGATTGAAGCGGTTTTGGCGGTGTGTGTCGCACCGGTGATTTTTTTACGCTTTCCGCTCCCGTAGGCGCTTTTTCGGTTTGCTCGGTTTCGGACGCTCCCGTTTTAGGCGCTTTCACCGCAATTTCCACCGCGTTGGTATCGGAGGCACCGCTATCTACGTCCGCCGGTTTAGATTTGGCTTTGGTTTCTTTTGAGGCAGTCTTTTTTTCGGTCGATTTTGTTTCGGTCGTTTCCTTTTCGGTCGGTTCTGCTTTGGGTTTGTCAGGCGCTTTTTCCGTAGTCGCTTTAACGGGCAGTTCATTCCCTCCGTCCAACTTTCTTACTCCGTTGCTCCACTCCTCGTACTCACCATCATAAAAACTCCCACGCCGCTTCGCCGTGTTTGCCGGCGGATTCGCATCGCCGGTTGCCGTAGCTTGTACAACCTCCGGTTTAGATTGCGGCGAATTATCCGTGTTTTGTATGTCAATAAACGGCTTTTCCGCACTGTTTATTTTAGGGTTCTTATTAGTTTTTGCGCTCCCCACCCCAGTGGTTTTTGGAAGTGTAGGCTTTGACGTATCTTCCCGCTTTTCTGTAAAGTGCGCCAAACCTTCGTTTACTAACCATTTGTAATCTTTAGTTAATCCTACCCCGTCTGCCCTAATAATAAAGTACTTTTGAGCAGACGATATCCTGATCTGTTTTATTTCGACATACCCGTTTTTGAGTATTTTGTCGAGGGGCTCAAATTCAATCGGGTGTTCTGCCCATGGTAGGCATTTTATTTTCTTTTCTTCCGGTGCATTTCTCTCCTCGGCATAATGTGCTAATCCGCAAGCCCTAAGCTCTTCACAATCCATAGTATCAAAAGTGCCGTCCGTTTCTTTGATGAGCTTATACTTGAAAACGCCGTTTGCCTCCGTCCTTTTTATCGCGACATATCCTTTTGCCGCTATCACTTCGGAAGACTCAAATTCAATCTGATCCCCTTTCCACGGTGAGTCGATTTCCATAGGCTTGCGATTTACATAGCCTTCGTCGATGAGTTTTTTGATGGAAACATACTTTTTTTCTTTTTTGTCGTCGCCAACCATTGCTAATTCATAATCAAATTTGTCTCCGCGTTGCACCGGCCAAAGCTTGTCCACTTTCATTGCCATCAATTCCAACGGGGTGAGCCGAGTAAAATAAGGTTCATGAACTTTATGAAGCTCACGGATATTTTTATTAAGGTCGCCGTCCGCCGGCGTAACGTCGTTATTTTTCGTGTCCATTATTTGATGTACCTCAAAATTTTCATATTGTTTACTTTTATTGCGTCGTTTACGTGTCCGTCCGTAAAGGTTATTCTATAGCGGTGTTCGCCGTCATACTCCACTCGCGCAATGCTCTTCACCTTGCGCTCCGTTAGGTAGGCGGAGTCGGCATACGCGGTACCGTGTTCCGGCCAAGGCGTGTCTACGTCCATTTTAAAGCTTTTGGGATGTGCCAAGCCCTCTTCTATCAACCACCTGTAGCCTTTGTCGAAGCTACGCCCGCCTATCTGGGTGATAGTATAGCGCCTTCCGTAGAGGGCATCTAAGCGGTCTATCGCGATATAACCCGCTTCGGTTATCGTTTCAAGGGGCTCAAATTCAATCAGGTGTTCTTCCCACGGTTCACACATTTTGGCATTCTCGCGCTTTGCGTAGCCTTCGCGGCATATTTCGTCAATGGATAGCCTAACTTCCTTATCACCGACCAGAACCAAATATTTCAAATAGCCGCCGTCGTTGATACGTTTGAACATCCTGACGCCTTTCTTCTTAAGGGTTTCAACGGTATAAAGGTGGGCGACCAGCTTATGGTCACCCCACAGCTCCGTATCGAACGGTTTCACGTCGCTGCCCTTGTGGAAAGCCGCCGGCACGCTTAAAGTATCGGATAAAACATCTATGACGTTTCCCGCTGTGGGGCGATCCGCCGGGTCTTTGGCAAGCATCCAGTTAATCAGGGACATAAGCGTCGCGCCGCATTTATCGCCGATTATGCAGTCGAACTTCTTGTCGATAAAAATGTTTCCGTCGCTGTAAACCGCTTCGCCGATTGAAGCGTCGCCTATGTCGGTCGCGGGGAACATTCTATGCCCCGCACCGTCCTTTGTCCACAAGAGATGGAAAATAAGACCCAATGAAAAGATGTCCGTCGCTATCGTAACCGTTTCCGGTGCCGACGCACCCTCTTCGCTTGTGTATAGCGCAATCTCCGGGCTTTCGTAGCCGGGCGACCCTCCTATGCTGCTTTCATATTTGGCAATGCTCTTAGCCGGATACGACGAGTCAAAATCTATGATGTACGGGACGTATTTCCCGCTCTCGTCGGCAATGAGGATGTTGCTCTCCTTTAAGTCGCCGTGGATAATGCCGCGCTCATGAAGGAGCTTTATAGGTTCCACCATGTCACAGCAAAGCTTTATAAAGGATTTCCTATCAAGCGTTGAAAAGTCGAAGTCCTTGTCCACTTTGTTGTCTATGTACAAGGTAACCGTGACGAACTGACACGATATGGGGGCGGTGTCCCAAAAGTTGTATTCCTCCACCACAACGCGGTCCTTTCTTGAGTCCAACCCCTTCATCAAAACTTTTAGCTCTTTTTGTTTGCTGTTCACGCGTTCCTGCGTGGCTAACTTGATTTTACGCACGGTGTCGCTGTCGCCCTTGGACGGACAACGTGCGTGCATATCTCTCTTGATAAAGTATTTTTCGCCGCCCTTGCGCGCGATAACGGTTTCACCGTTTCCGGTGTTCACCCATTTTATTATTTCGCCGTCTATAAAGGCGCTATCAACTTCATAACCCCAGTAGTCCATTTTCTATCACACTCCACTAATTATAGTTTATTTTTTATGTTGCGCTTGTTTTGCTACGTTACGAGTTCGAACTTGCCGAAGCCGCCAAAATTTTGATTATGCCTTCGAAGTCAATCTCGGCAAGTCCCTTGCTTATTGCCACAGGTTCAAACACGCTCCGGTTAAGCTTAGCTTTCCACTTTTCATACCTTGTGCCGGACGGTGCAAAGATGACAAGCCGCTTGTTTTTCTCACGCAGCTTAACGGCGGGGTCTTGACTTTTACAGAACCACGCGTCTTCGAACGCCACATCGTCCACCATGCCTTCAGGGTATCCCTGACAGCCCGCCCGTTTCAGTAGCGGAAGCGTGTCCGTATCCGCAAACAATACTATAACCTGCCTATCGTGAGGTCCCATCACAAAATCGGATTTCATGGCTAGATATAACGCTTCCAGTCCGTTTGCGTCCTGTCCGACGCCGCCCGCCGCCCTTATCTCGGACAAGCGTTTTTCAAAATCGGCGGTGTCGTCGGGCAACTCATACCAGCTATCGTCAACCTCCATTGCGTCGACGGATTTCTTAATAGCTTCATTTCCCGGTTTATAGTCGCGGAAGACGATAGTTTTTACGCGCAGCGCGTCGATGTCATCTCCCTTTTCAGTCATTTCCTTGACAAAATCCTCATAGAAATGCTTGATGTTGGTCTTGACATTTTCTATGCACGGAGCCATACTACGTGTACCGTCCATACAAAACACTATGTCAATCTTTCTCTTTTTTTTAAGTCGATTTTCGTTAGGCACAGACTTGAACCCTCCTTTTGCCTTAACGCGGCAATACCGCGTCTATTTTAGCATTGCGCACCGCACCGTAGCACGACAAAAATCTAGCAGTATTAACCACACCTATAACCGTCGCGCAACGGTGTTGTCCCGGGTTAACACCCGTGATTTCGCAACCTTATAATAAATTAGCTAGGTTTTCACCTCCTACCAAATCGGGGCAATTTTACATTGAATCCGAACTAATCAACCGTCGTCACGTATTAGTCGTCACACATCTTCTTCCAATATTTGTAAAACACTATAAAAGTCTATGTCACCCAAGCCGTTTCCCATTTCAACAGGTTCAAACACGCTTCTGTCGAGTTTGGCTCTTAAATTTTCATACTTCGTGCCGGAGGGGGCAAAGAGGACGAGGCGCTTGTTTCTCCCACGAAGATGGCTTTCGGGGTCTTGATTGTTACCCATCCATGTGTCTATAAGACCTTTCTCACCAACCATATCCACTGGATACGCACCCGCTCCCTTTCTTTCACCCAACTCCAAATAATCGGCGTTAGTAAACAAAACGATAATTTGCCTATCAGTTTTGGACACTCCCATGAAATCAGATTTCATGGCAAAATACAGCGCTTCAAGTCCGTTTTCCGGAGCGTCTCCGCCGCCGTGCGCCGTAACACCGGTCAAGTAGTTGGCAAAGTCGCTGTCGTCGTCGGGCAACTCAAACCACTGGCTGATTTTCATTGCCTCGTCGCCGTCGAACCCGTAGTCTCTAAAGACGATAATCTTTACGCGCAAACTATCGATATCGTAGCGGCGTTGCTCAAGCTCCTCGCAGTACTCAATACGAAAACGTTTTATGTTGTTCTTTACGCTCTCAATGTGAGGCGCCATGTCTCCTGTACCGTCGATACAGAACACCATATCAACTGCGCTCTTTTTTTTGCTGATGTCTTTCTTTACGCTCTCAATGTGAGGCGCCGTGTCTCCTGGACCTTCGTGCACCACGTCGTCAATGCTTTCTTCTATCAGCCTTCTTCTATCTTCGGGCGCCGCCACGGCGGGACACATTATTTTTATAATATCGTCGAAGTTGATATCTCCCAAGCCTTTTCCCATTGCCACCGGCTCAAACACGCTCCTGTTAAGGTTGGCTTTTAAATTTTCATACTTCGTGCCAGAGGGGGCAAAGAGGACGAGGCGCTTGTTTCTCTCACGAAGCTTGCTATCTAGGTCTTGACTTCTACAAAGCCACATATCCTGTAAGCCTTCTCCGTTAACCATGTCTTCCGGATACGAACCCTTTCCCTTCCTTTCACCCAACTCTAGACAATCGGCATTGGTGAACAGCACGATAACCTGTCTGTCGTTGCGTCCGGTCATGAAATCTTGCTTCATGGCAAAATACAGCGCTTCAAGTCCGTTTTCCGGAGCGTCTCCGCCGCCGTGCGCTTCGATGTCTCTTAAATAGTTACTCAATTCTTCATCATCTTCGGGCAAATCAAACCAATTGCTGATTTTCATTGCCTCGTCACCGTCGCACCCATAGTCTCTAAAGACGATAATCTTTACGCGCATTGAATCTATGTAGCTGTATTGTTTGGTCATTTCCTCTGCAAAATCAAGGTAAAACCGTTTCACGTTGTTCTTTACGCTCTCAATGTGAGGAGCCATGTCTCCTGTACCGTCGATACAGAACACCATATCAATTTTGCTATGTATCACTAATATATTGTCATAATTCATAACTTTCTCCTTGTAGAAAATCCCCCGCGCTTATTAGTAGGCGTTTAAAAACGCACCACTGCCGTACTTTTTTTAAAATCCTATTACGTAAAATCCGCACCGCATCTATCGCGCGTAGAATGTCCCGCCAAAACACGGTCACCTCGCTTGCTTATAAATCCGGTACGGATTGTGTAATTATTGGGGGTGCGTTGACACTGCGGCAGGTTTGATAAGCTGCGGGCGTGTCCAACATACCCTAGCTTATTTCACGTTTTTTTGTTGCGTTTTTTGCTGAGTCCTTTTGTCACGTTATGAGTTTGAGCTTGCCGACGCCGCTATTATTTTTATAATACCGTCGAAGTTGATATCTCTCAAGCCTTTTTCCATTGCTACCGGCTCAAACACGCTCCTGTTAAGGTTGGCTTTTAAATTTTCATACTTCGTGCCGGAGGGGGCAAAGAGGACGAGGCGCTTGTTTCTGTCACGAAGCTTGCTATCGGGGTCTTGACTTCTACAAAACCACATATCCTGTAAGCCTTCTCCGTTAACCATGTCTTCCGGATACGAACCCTTTCCCTTCCTTTCACCCAACTCCAAGTAATCGGTATCGGTGAACAGCACGATAACCTGTCTGTCGTTGCTTCCGGTTAAGAAATCTTGTTTTATCGCAAAATACAGCGCCTCCAGTCCGTTTTCCGGAGCGTCCCCGCCGCCGTTAGCCGTAACACCGGTCAAGTAGTTGGCAAATTCGCTGTCGTCGACGGGCAACTCAAACCAGTTGCTGATTTGCATGGAATCGTCGCCGTCGAACCCGTAATCTCTGAATACGATAACCTTTACGCGCATTGAATCTATGTCGCTGTTTTGTCTGGTCATTTCCTCTGAAAAATCAAGGTAAAACCGTTTCGCGTTGTTCTTAACGCTCTCTATACAAGGAGCCATGCTCCCCGTTCCGTCGATACAAAACACCACATCGATGTTTCTCTTCTTTTTTAAAACATTGCCAGCCATAATTGAATTCCTCCTGAAAATTCTCTTTTTGTTAGTTCTTTTGCTTTTGTGCGCGGATACAAGCCGCACAACTACGTTGTTTATTACTCATTCGTAGGCTTCGCCGTTATAACCGGCTCTTCGCTTTCGAAGCTTTCTGTCGCAAGCCCCAACGAAATCTGCTCTTCCGCTTGCAAGCTTTCGTCCGTGGGTATTTTGTATTTCTCTTGGTTGCCTATTTGATTTTCTCCAACCGAATTGTCCGGTTCGGTACATGCGGCGGCAAACTCTGTTTTCCCCGATTTTTCTAAAACCGCCGCTTCGTCTTCCGACATTTTCGCGATGATTTCAAGCGGAACTCTCACATAAACTTTTTCACCCATAAACTCCAACTCCAACCGCGCCTCGCGGTTGTGGCGATTGACTTTTTTTATAAGGCTTTCGTGACCCTTGAGCGCCCCGTCTATTATGATAATCTTATCGCCGACTACATAACCTATTGACCTCCCTAACTGCTTACTATCCTTGAATAACAGCTCTAGAATCTTTTTTTCTTCTTGCACTACGGCACTTTTTTGCGAATCGCCGTACTTCAAAATACGTATCATGTTGCTTGAACTGCGAATAAATTCCGCGGTTTCTATCGCGAACTTATCCTCCGGCATTGTGGTTTCTATGAACACATAGCCCGGCATCATCGGCACGTACTTATAAGAACTTTCCGACCGCCCGGACTCCTTGTTCTTCCTGCGGAAAAACTTTTCTTCATGCGGCACAAACGGTGTAATCTCATGGTGTATGCCGTCGGTTTTTTCACATCGCTTTTTGACGTGCTCAAAAAACTTATCAAGAGCTTCCACCACCGGCAACTCTTGCCCAGCCACTATGAACATGACATAAAGATAACACCCTTCTTTCATTTTTTTCTCAACTGACAAATGACAAAATTTTCCCTTGTCACCCGCTTCGTAATTTCCGCGCGCTACGGCAAATTCTACGTCCACCGCCGCACCTACCGAGACCCATACCTACGAGCAAATGCAAACGGCTTCACAGACTGATTTCTTCAGCCCCCTCACAAGGCGGAGCGACCTATTCTTTCGAATAAACAAAATCCGCTTCACAGACTGATTTCTTCGCCCCCTCACAGGGCGGAGCGACCTATTCTTTCGAATAAACAATCTGACTTCTTATATATAATAACACAACTCATTTAGGATTGCAATACCTTATTCGACAAAATCTTTATGCAATTGCGAATTTTTTCCCGTTTCAACATTTGTATGACGCACATATTTATTTTGCGCTGAATTCTAAGTGCATTTTGTCACTGTTTTCATGTTTTTTCTGTTTTAACATACGTATTGCACGCATGTTTTTTTATCCGGCGGTTATACAACGCCTTTTTTCCTTTTGCGCACTTCTTATTCGATAGCCGCCTATAATCCTGATGAAAATAAAAAAGCACCTCGTTTTAAGGTGCTTCCATATTGAAAAAAGCGGTGCTGACGTTAATTCCGCCAACGGAGTTAATTTCAAGACCGGGTTCGATTTTCATGCCGGAGTTGATTGCGGTACCGACATTAATTCCGTAAACAGCGTTGATTGAGAAGGCGGAGCTAATTTCAGGTCGAAGTCCGTTTTACGGCTTTTTAATAATTTCTAAATAGGAGCGGATTTCCTGTTGGGCAAGCGACAGGTTATGCGAACGGTAATTGCCGCATTCTATTTTTTTGTTGCCGGGAACGGTATCCGCAAGCAAACATTTTTCGAAGGCTTCGATTGTCATGGGCAAAGCTTGCTCCATAGGAATGTTCCGCATAATCAACGCAAAGCCGGTGCGGCAACCGTACGGACCAAAATATATCACTTTGTCCTTTAGGGCGTTGTCGCGGATTGCCGTGGCGAATAGGTGTTCTATAGTGTGCATTGCCGAAACAGAGAGATAATCCCCATTATTCGGAGTTTTAAAACGCAAGTCGTATTCATGCAAGTCATCCATTATGGCGGTATAATAAAAGCCCGGCTGCATTGTATTGTGGTTTTTCTTAAACGAACCTATCTTTTCCATGGTATATCCTTAACTGGTATCCGTACGAACGGATACGCACGTGTTTTGGGTTTTAAGACGTTTGATATGCGGCTAATATGCGTACGGACTTGTGCGGCTCCGTATTACGCCCTGCGCCGTTTATGGGTAGCAAAATACTACTAATACGAGGCAGTCTGTTTCCGTATTGTGCGGCTCCGTACCGCCGTAGCTTGGGCTACAACACTTCCACGGCTTGGCTACAGCGCTTCCACGATGTTGCGCACGATACGTTTGTAGTGGTAAATACCGGTTTCGGTGGACTTTTCGTAATCGTTCACCGCGTTGTCGTCCGCGTTGTCCGAAACCACCTTGATAACCAATGCGGGAATTCCGTTTGCCTCGGCAATTATCGCGATTGCCGCGCTTTCCATGTCACAGATTTCTGCGCCGAAGTTCTTCACAAGGTCGGACTTGCTTTTCTTGTCCGATATGAACTTATCTCCGGACGCGATTACAACCTCCGGCAACCGCTCCGGCAACACGGCTTGAACGCCTTCTCTAAGTCCTTCGGACAACTGCCAAAATTCCGATTCCCTGCCCTGATACTGCCCGCGTGCGGACGCGCCTATGTCGCGTATGTCGTATTGGTGATGTACCACGCTTTTGCCGACCACCAAATCCCCTATCGAAAACTTTGGGCTCAACGACCCGGCAAAGCCGAAGTTTAAAATGATCTCCGCGCGGTATTTCACGGCAAGAAGCTCAGTAGCCGCCGCCGCGTATATCTCGCCTATGCCGGAAGTCGCGACGTAAAAAATCTTGTCCTTGTCGACGTAGTGATAAATCACTCCGTTGAAAAACTCTTCGCTGCCGACCAGTGCGCCCAACTGGTTGTAAATCGGCAACATTTCCTTTGTAAGCGCGGTAATAATTCCTATTGTCTTCATGCCTAAATTGTATCACATGTAACGCCGGGTACGCAACAATATTAATTCTTTTCTAAGACTTTTTTATTGCGACCTGCCGAAACTATGTTATAATATAAAAAAATGTGAGGGCAAACCAACTTGCAATATCTCTGCGACGAAGCGGCAAAAATCGGGATTACGTTGAGCGAAAAACAGCTTGCGGATTTTCTTAAATACTATGAAGCCGTAGTTGAATATAATAAATCGGTAAATTTAACCGCCATTACGGAAAAAATCGAGTTCACGGAAAAGCATTTTTTGGACAGTCTGGCGGGCGCGGAGTTCCTACCGCAAGGCGCGAAGTTTATAGACATAGGGAGCGGCGCCGGATTCCCCGCGATTCCACTAAAGCTTGTGCGCCCCGACCTGAAAATGACGCTTCTAGACTCCCTAAACAAGCGTGTCGCGTTTTTGCGTCAAGCGACGGCACTCCTTAAACTAACCGATATAACGGCTCTTCACGTACGTGCCGAGGACGCGGCGCATACCACCTTGCGTGAAAGCTTCAATGTCTGCGCGGCGCGCGCCGTCGCCGCCCTGCCCGTTCTTTTAGAGTACGCCTCACCGTTCGTTAAGCCCGGCGGAATTTTTATCGCCTACAAAACCGACGAGGTCGAACTCACCGCCGCGGAAAACGCCGCCGCAGAACTTAAAATGCAACTGCTCACGGTTAAAAAGTATTCCCTGCCCGCCGGCAACGTACGCGCTCTTTTCGTCTTCGAAAAAACCGCTCCCCTCCCCGCCAAATACCCGCGCCCACAAGCCCAAATCAAAAAACACCCGCTTTAATGGTGTTGGAGTAATGTTCTTTCTTGCCGGTAAAAAATAACGCCCTTGTTCCTTTTGGGCGCCCAAAAGGAACCGAAAAGCCGCAAGCTTGAAGCTTGACACTGATAACCCTAAAGGCGCGGAATGCAGTAAAATTTACTTGCATTCCGCGCCTTTAAATTTATTAGTGTTAATTTTCCCGTTTTCGTATTTTCTTTTTCTTCTCTCCTAATGGAGCCGGGTATTTTTACATCTACGGCAATGCCCCCCTCTTTATGCGCATTGCACGGAGGCATAGTTTGGACTTCCGATATTCGGGATAGTCTGTATAGGATTGCTTTATGTGCGTTGTACGGGAGGCGTAGGCTTGTCATATGATACAATAAAGAAAACACTAGATTGCTTTATGCGCGTTGTACGGGGGGGCGTAGGCTTGTCACGCTGTCGGGTATTTTTCCGGATTGCTTTATGCGCGTTGTACAGGGGGGCGTAGTTAAGCTGTTCGGCACTTTCAAGCATTTCAATGATTGCTTTATGCGCGTTGTACGGGGGGGCGTAGCGTAAAGGTGACAGTCTGAAATATCCGTTTACATTTGAATGGGCGGAGATAAAGACATCAAAGGACGATAAGAATGGAAATTTATACTAATAAATTTAAAAACGCGGTTGACAGACAAGGTATCTGGGCTATCAACCGCGTTTTTCAAGTAATCAGCGTCAAGCGTCACACTTGCGGCTTTTTTGTTCTTTTTGCCGTGCGGCAAAAAGAACAACGCCTCCCGATTATTCGGGGGTTTCCGTGGATTTTTTGGTTGAGGTACGCTTTTTGATTTTAACGCCTTGCTCCGCGAGGAGTTTCTCGACCGACGCGGTAGCGACGATAGTGATAAGCTCGGGACCGTCGGCAGCGGGTTTAGCGGCGGCTTTCTTAGCTGCGGGCTTTTTCGCGGGCGCGACTTCGGCGGCGGCTTCGGACGTAGCTTCGGCAGGTGCGGGCTTGGCGGCGGTTTTCTTAGCCGCGGGCTTTTTGGCGGGCGCGACTTCGGCGGCTTCTACGGGCGCGGCTTCGACGGGTTTTTCCTCGGCGGTCTTTGCCGGGGATTTAGTTTTTTGCGCGGCGGTCTTCTTGTCATAGGTTTTCCCGTACGCTTTGGCGCAAGGGTTTTCTAATTCCTTGTCGCATTTTATGCAGTACTCATACGTGCCGCACGTGTCGCCGTCTATCGCTTCGCTTTCAATCCACTTAACGGTATCAAGTCTTTGTTGCAGTTCCTTTTCAGTTTCCATCTTTAATCTCCTTTATTTTTATGTCTGTAAATATTTTATAAGTACGGACAAATTTTTTTTGACGTCCGAACCCTTTTTTAGCGCGGACGCGTTTTCAACCGTCGTATAAACAACAGTTTTGCGTGATTTTTACTCATTCATTGCGCAAACGACATAAAAATTAACATTTTTATACTATCATTTTTGCTTCTACCTCAAATTTACTACGTAAACGTTTAATTGTCAACTTTTTAAAAGCATATGTTTAAAATGTTTCACAAAAATGTTTCATATGTGTTATAATTAATTTAAGGGAATCGGGACGGTAACGCGCTACACTTAAAGTAAGCATAGATGCGACCTTTCCACAAGAGAATGCCTTCACCGCAAGCCGGCGGTTAGCGGTTATGCGGTTTGGCTTATCCAAACCCCAAACATAAAGGGAGTAAAAACTATGAAAGACACGGCAAAAGGATTGCAAGATTTTATAAGGATGCAACACGGCGAGGGTGCGGTGGTTCTACCGATAGACAAGGTTGAGCCGAACCCCGACCAACCGCGTAAATCCTTTAACGACGAAAGCTTAAGGGAGCTTTCCTCATCTATAACTAAGGTGGGCGTAATACAGCCTATCATCGTATATCCTAACGGCGACAAGTACATCATTATTGCGGGCGAACGGCGGTACCGTGCGGCAAGGCTTGCAGGCTTGAAGGAAATTCCCGTCGTGATACGTCCGAATATGCCCGCGGAAAATCAGCAAATCGCGCTTATAGAGAACCTGCAACGCGAAGACTTAAATCCGATAGAATCGGCGGAGGCTATAAGCGACTTAATCGAAAACTACAAGCTGACGCAAGAGGAGGTGGCTTCCGCGCTTGGCAAAAGCCGTCCCGTAGTCACCAACCTCTTAAGGCTTTTGGTGTTGCCGACGGAGGTAATGCAGATGGTCCGCGACGGACAACTGTCCTCTAGTCACGCGCGTTGCCTCGTGGTAATCGACGATAAGGAAATCTTGACGCAGTTCGCCAAACACGCGGTGGAAAACAAGCTGTCCGTACATGATCTTGAGGTAAGCGTAAAGATGTTTTTCGCGCGCAAGAAAGCCGCCGCCGTCGAACGTCCTAAAAATATACAAAGCCGTGAGCTTAAGGACCTCGTAGCGGATATGAAGCGCATATTCGCCACAAAGGTGCGCGTGGTAGGCAACGACCGCAAGGGACGTATTTATATAGACTACTTCACGCAAGACGACTTGCAACGGATATTTGAGCTAATGGAAATACTGAAAGTACGGCGCTAGAACGCGGTTAATGTTCAAGAAGAACAACCCTTTTCTTTGCCGTTAACGGGAAACCGCACCGGGGCGTATTGACCTCCATATGGCTTTCAACGAGAGGGCAACGCTGTCCAAAAAGATTTTGTCACCGCGAATTGTCCACACTCTAGAGGTATAACAAATCATTATGTTTAATCTTGATTTTGCGCAGTTTAATATAATCGGAAAGACGCTTGCGCTTGCCGTAAGTGGAGGGCGCGACTCCATGTCGCTCCTGCATAGCTTTATAAAAAACCGCGTGCAACCGGCGACGGTAGCACCGAAAAACTTTTTTGTCGTCACCGTGGAACACGGCATTCGCGGCGAAGCGTCGGTTAAGGACGCGGAATTTGTTTCGGCGTACGCACGCAAGCACGGCGTCGACTGCAAGCTTTTTTCCGCGAACGTACCGGCGGAAGCGGCAAAAACCGGCGAAACCGTGGAAGAATGCGCTCGGCGCATGCGTTACGAAATATTCCGCTCTCTAGCGGAAAGCGGCGAATGCGACGCGGTGGTGCTGGCGCACAACGCCGACGACCAAGCCGAAACGGTATTCATGCGTATACTGCGCGGTACCGGTATCAAGGGTCTTGCGGGCATGTATGCCGTACGCGACGGTATTTTCTTGCGTCCGTTACTGGGCGTGACGCGTGCGGAAATAGATTCATATGTAAAGGATGAGGGCGTGCCTTACGTTGAGGACGGAACCAATTCGGACACGCGCTATATGCGGAACTTTATCCGCGGCGAAATTTTCCCCCTTATCGGCACGCGCTACCCCGACTTCAAAAAAAGCTTATTGCGTCTGTCCGCGACTGCGGCGGCGGCAACGGCGTATGCGGAGGGCGCGGCACGACGTTTCGAATATGACGGCGAAAGCGTTTATCTGCCTTTGGAAACGTTCTCCGGCGACGAATTTTTAAGCAAAGTCGCCGTCGCGCGGACGCTCCTTGCGGCGGGCGCGGCAAAGGACGTGGAAGACGTCCATCTAACCGCCGTCGTGAAACTGGCGTTCGCCGCAAACGGAAGCCGTTTGGATTTGCCATTCGGAATAAAAGCATACAAGGAATACGACCGCATAGTATTTGCCAAAGAAACACCTGTTAACCAAGCCGAAATACCCATATTAACAAACGGTTCGAAAAATATATCCAAGCTTACCGCCTTTTCTCTGAACCGCGTCTACGGCTTTAAAATGGTGGACACTGACAGTTACCACTCGGCGACGGCTAAAAAAACGCACTCCCCCGCAACGGTGCGCGGCGGTTCGTTTATAAAAGACACGCTTTTTTTCGACGCCGACAAGCTCCCCGACGACGCCGTGATACGCGGACGGCGGACGGGCGACCGCATCACCAAATTAGGCGGCGGCACCAAAAGCCTTTCCGACTTTTTAACCGATAAAAAAATTCCACTCCGCTTGCGTGATACATTGGCGGTCATAGCTTCAAACGGCGACGTACTTGCCGTGCCGGGAGTGGACATCGGCGATAAACTGAAAATTACGGACGAAACCCAAAAAATTGTCCGCATATACCTAAAGCAAGCACAAAACGAAAATGGGGATAAGCCGTAATGAAACACGAAGCCTACAAAGTTTTATTTGCAAGAGAAGAAATTGCCGCGCGCGTAAAAGCCGTTGCCGGCGAAATAACCCGCGACTACACCGGCAAAAAGCTTTTGGCGGTTTGCATACTAAGGGGTGCGGTTATTTTTACCGCCGACCTCATACGTGAACTTGATTTGGACGTATCTCTCGACTTCATATCCGTGTCTAGCTACGGCGCGGGAACGACGTCAAGCGGAGAGGTGCGCGTACTCCACGATTTAAAGGAACCGATAGAGGGACGCGACGTTCTTATTATCGAAGACATAATCGACACCGGCTTAACGCTTTCCTACTTGCGTGAAATTCTGCTTGCCCGAAAACCGGCTTCTTTAAAAATAGCCGCACTTTTAGACAAACCGGACCGCCGTCGCACCGATATAAACGCGGATTACATAGGCTTTTGTATACCCGACGACTTTGTTGTGGGCTATGGGCTTGACTTTGACCAACGCTTCAGGCATCTGCCGGACATCTGCGTACCGCTAAACGCGGAAAAGAAAAAATAAATCGGCAACCGCAAACTCCCGCCAACTATCGCCGTCCGTGAAAGCTGAAACTGTAACACTGCTAGCCGTCGTCATCTGTGAAAGCGAATGCGGCTAACGCAGCTATCCACCGTCCGCGAAAGCGAATGCGAAAACCAATAAACTCCGCAACCGTCACTGTGTGTGAAAGAGAATGCTGCAACCGCAATTTCCACACCCTAAAATAACCTATGAACATATTTATTCCTACCGATCTCAAACGCCTTGCCGCGCTTTTTCCCTCCGATAAGCCTCTGTATCTTGTCGGCGGTTACGTGCGCAATTGGCTCTTAGGCGTAAATGGCGGAGATTTTGACGTCGCTTCCGCGCTTTCGGTCGAAGCTTTGCACGCTGTCGCGGCGGAGCATGGCTTTTCAATAATACCCGTCAACCCTAAAATCGGTTCCGTTCTGATAAAAAACAAGACCTTCGCCGCCGAATACACGTCGTTTCGGGTAGACAGCTACCCTATCGGAAGCGGCGCACATTCGCCCACGGAGGTACGCTTCACCGATGACATCGAGGAGGACGCAAGACGGCGTGATTTTACGGCTAACGCAATCTACTACGACATACGGAAAGAAGCTCTCGTCGACGTTTTAAACGGCGCGGAGGACGTCAAAAACGGAGTTCTGCGCACGACGGACAACCCCGAACGCGTACTTTCCGAGGACGGCTTGCGGATTATGCGAATGGTGCGACTTGCCGCCGAAACAGGCTTTGCAATAGACCGAGACACCTTCGAAACCGCACGGCGTTTAAGCCCGCGTCTAAAGGATATTTCCGCAGAACGGATACGCGTAGAGCTGGAAAAAACTCTTGTCGCGGATTTAAAATATCCCCGATTACACGCGGCAAAAAATCAAAAAACCGATACCGGTGAAAATGCAACCGCCGGCAGCGGTGAGAATTTATATTCCGGCATAGGCGGATGCGACGGTGAGAATTTGTACCCCGGCGGCGGTGAGAATTTGCATGCCGGCGCGGGCAGATATCGCGACGACGTATTCCCAGAAACCGGAGCTTTCTTCGAAGACTTAGCAAATGACGAATACCCCTCTCTGCACGAACGCGGAGTGCGGCTCCTTTGCGCGGTCGGCGCGATAGAATACGTCATTCCCCGTTTGACGGATGGGCGCGGCGTAATTCAAAATCAAAAATATCACAATTATGATGTTTACGGACACACTATGCGCGCATTAAGATATGCTCCTGCAGAAATACGCCTTGCGGCGCTGTTGCACGATATTGCAAAGCCCATCTGCGTACAAAAGTACGGCACCATGCTAGCTCACCCGGAGGTAGGTGCGGAAATCACCGAAACAATCTTATCCGCACTCAAGTTTCCGAAAGCCGTAATAAAGGAAACCGTGCGCCTTGTGCGTCTGCACATGTACGATTTAGAGGGGAATACCGGCACAAATAAGTTGCGTATTTTTGTGCTTGAAAATAACGATATTTTAGACAAGCTTATCCTCCTCAAAATCGCCGATGCAAAGGCTTCCTCCGGCGCGCGCTCCGTATCTGCGGAAAGACTTATTGCCGTGCGGCAAAAAATGTTAGACGAAAAAACACCTTTTTCGCTTAAAGACCTATTAATCGACGGCGACGATTTGAGCGCGGCGGCGGTATCACCGCAATTGAGAAGCACCGTCCTTGCCAGACTGCTCCGCTTGGCGTTGAACGACGCCTCCCTACGCACGCGGGAAGCACAATTAAACCGCATCAAAAGCCTTGCCGCAGAAGCGGAAAAGGAAATGAACAATGCCCCGCGACCCGGCGACAAGCCGCCCGTTTAACCGCATTTTAGGTGGCAACTTCAATTGTGCGACAACCGCATTTTAGGCGACAACCCTAAGATTTACGGCAACCGCGATAAATCCAAACAGCTGTGAACGGGAAGTATCTTTTCCACTCACCCGAAGACGGAGTTTTAATTATGGAAATCGAAACTATTTTACTGATTGCAATACTTGCCGTCACCGTTATAATTCTTATAGCGACGGTGATAGCTTTTAACCGCGGCAAAAAATCCGCGGCAACGGGCGGCTACGTAGACGGCATATCTCCTGACGAGCTTCGAGAAGAGGCCTCCCGCATAGTAAACGAAATCGACAGACGCGTACGCGCCTCCTCCGATGCCGTTACCCAAAATATCGGGCATAATTTGACCGTCGGCAATTCCGCCGTTCAAACGGGGATTTCCTCTCAATTTCAGGCGCTTGAAAGCAGTGTGCGCAAGGTATCCGACGACGAACGCACATTGGCGGAACGCATGCATACTTTGTTCGGCGCGCTGTCCCAACAAACGGAAGTGCGGCTAGACAAAATACGCGATGAGATGACGCGCAATTTAAAGGAGATACGCGGCGAAAATAGCGTTAATTTGGAAGCCCTACGCACAAGTAGCGCCGCAGACCTTAAGGCAATGCGTGAAATCGTCGACGAAAAGCTTTCCTCCACGCTTGAAAGCCGCTTCAAAACCTCTTTTTCCATGATTTCCGAGCGGCTGGAAGAAATCAACAAAAGTTTTTCGGAAATACAAAATCTTCAAACCGGCGTACGTGATTTGAACCGCTATTTCGGCAATGTAAAGACGCGCGGCACATGGGGCGAGGTTTCTTTGGAAAATCTGCTTTCGCAAATACTGGAAGCCAATCAGTACGAAACTCAAAAAAGCTTCGGCAGGAGCGCCACAAAGGTCGATTTTGCCGTCAAACTCCCCGGGCGCGGCACCGAAGAGGTTTTCCTCCCAATCGACGCGAAGTTCCCCACCGAAAGCTATCAGCGCCTCGTCGAAGCATCCGAAAGCGGTAGCCGTGAAGCTACGGAAGCTATGTCAAAGGAGTTCCTTGCGGCAATAGACAAGCAGGCGCGCAGTGTCCGCGACAAGTACATAATGCAACCCTACACCACCGACTTTGCCATTATCTACCTGCCCGTAGAAGGCATGTTCGCCGAGGTCGTCAAGGCACCCGGCGTGCAAGAACGCCTACAAGAACAGTATCGCATAGTCGTGGCGGGTCCCACTACCATAGCCGCCCTTCTGAACAGCCTACAAATGGGCTTCCGCACCGTCGCCCTCGAAAAACGCAACGCCGAAATACGTAAGCTGTTCGAAGGCTTCAAAAAGGATTTCGGAAAATTCAGCGACCTACTGGGTAAAACCCTTAAGCAACTGGGTACCATCACCAAAAGTATCGAAGAAGCCGATAAACGCACCGAGCTGATACGCCAAAAGCTGAACCGCGTGGGCGCAATTCCCGTCCCCGGCGAGGAACCTCTCATAAGTGCCGATGAAATCGATTTCACCCTCGACTCCGCCGACGACCCCGACGAAATTCCCGATTAATCGGGAGCCCCTGTTCTTTTTGCTACGCCAAAGAGTGACGTTGCATATCATAAATCTCATTAACATATAGCTTCGAGAGAATTGTCTTAGGGGACTTCTTCTCTATCTTTGTAGATCTTGATATTATCTATAATACTACGGCGCATCGCTTCCTTAAAGTTGATATTTTTCTTATAAAACCTATCTCCACAATCCGAAAGAGCGCCACCTAATTCAATAGAGGCGCTTTCTTGAATTTCTATGAAATTTAAGGACTCCTTTAACTATGTTATCTCTCCTATGAAGTTGTCAATCTCTAGTTCCTTCTTGATCAAGACCATATCGGAAAAGGCGCTTGTGAGTTTTCTTTTGTCGCCTTTCTTTGCCTCACGCGCAAAGAAAAGTAAAAGTTGCGCTTTCGCGAACAGTGGAGTGCCTCTTCCAAAACTAGGCACGGAAATTCTTATATTTTTCGGCGTTATTTTTGCAAACTAAATTATATGAATGTTCCCGTAACACCCAAAAATCAAAAGGCTTTTTCAAAATGGCTTAATACAAGGACGGCACCGTTTTTTCTTGCGGCGGCGCTTTTTCTTTGCACGGTTTTGACGGTACTCACGCTAACTCTTTCATGTACGCCGGAGTACGGTTGCAATTTAAAAAAACCCGTTGCGGACGCCGCGGAGTACGGCTTTCGTTCGGAACAAACTACTTTCGCCGCCGCTTACCCTGTTACGGAAGAAACCGCTTTCACCGCCGCTTACTCCATTGCGGAACAATCCGCCCATATCGCGGACGACGCGGAACGTGACGGACTTTCGGTAGATTTTATCATACGCATAGACGGCACCGAAGCGGCAAGAAAAAAATACCGACTTAACCCTAAAGTCACGGATTACATGCACCGACTGTCGCTATCCCGTCCGTCCCAAGTATTCGACACGCTATTGACGTTGGAACTATCTCCGGGTGATGCCGTCACATTTCTGTTGCCGGAAGCCAAAGCCGACATTGAAGCGTTGCTTTTAGCGCGTGAACACCCGGTTATTGACGCGGAAATGTTTTTCGACGCGTCCAAAATTCCCTGCTTTACCTACGTTGACGGGAGCGACGGCGCACGCTTCGACCGCGACAAGATTTACAAGGCGATTGCCGCCGCCGTGGACAGACCGCAATCGGTAATAATAATCCGCTCCGAAAAAATACGGGCGGTAAAAGTCGGAGAGCTGAAACGGAAAACCGCCAAAATAAGTCTGTTTTCCACAAATTACACCGCAAGTGCCGACGCGCGTAAAAGCAATATCGCGCTTGCCGCGTCTTTTATTAACGGTACGGTAGTGCCGCCGGGCGGAGAATTTTCGTTTAACGCCGTGGTTGGAAAACGCACTGCGGAACGCGGCTTTCGCGACGCTCCGATAATTTTGGACGGTAAATTCACCGAGGGCGTAGGTGGCGGCGTCTGTCAAGTATCCACCACCGTATACAACGCCGGCTTGCTTGCGGGGCTTAATGCCATGAGCGTAGCGCGGCACACCTTGCCCGTACGTTATGTGCCGCCGTCGTTTGACGCTATGGTGTCCTCCGCAACGGACCTGAAAATGCGCAACGACTCCGACGACAATATATATATAACCGCGCGCGCCGACGGGTCCAGCCTCACCGTGACGATGTACGGCAAACGCCCGGAATTCGAAATACGGACGCGCAGCGTGACTTTGAAAACCACGCCCCACGAAACCGAATACGTCTTAAATCCGGAACTCTTATCCGACGAGTCGGTCATAGCTAAGGGTGCAGACGGATTGGAAAGCGAAGGCTATATAGAATATTTAAAAAACGGAGAAATTATCTCCGTAAAAAAAATAAGACGCGACGTCTACGCCCCTCAAAAACGTATAGTCGAAGTTAAGGAATTGCCGCCGCCGGAATAAATTTTATTTAAGGACGGTGCGGGAGGAGAATAAAATACTCTCATAAAAAATATTTTTTATTCGATTGCCTAGATAAAAAAACGATTGCGACGCTTCGCGATATTAAAGCCGTATACTCTTTTAAGGGTCGCGCCGCCGCGGTACTTAAGCCGCGTACACTTAGAAGGGTTGCGCCTCTTTCGCAAAACTGATACTCAACCGCGTTGAATGACAAAGCGTCTATGTCTATAATTGCGACGCGCGGCACTTAAGCCCGCTACTCTTTAGGTTGTTATCCTAAAGCTTTATGCCGTCCGGACGCCCCTCTTTATACACAAACAAATACCGGAACCCTAAGCTTTTTAAAAGCTCCGTCGCAAGGGATAGCTTTTCTCCCACGCGCCCTACCGTGTGAGCGTCCGAGCCGAACGTAACAAGCTCTCCTCCGGACGCGCGGTACTCTTTAAATATTTCCACGGACGGCAAAACATCATATGCGCCGGCGTGGGAGTTTATCTCCAACGCCTTTCCCTTATCTACAATCGTTTCCAGTATGTCTTTAATTAAATCGCGCGAATCGCCCGGCACCAACGCGGGTTCGCGGTACGGCGCCTTCCTTGCAACATAGCCTAAATGCCCCACCGTATCGAAACGGTACGGGACATCCAAGCTTTCGCGCACCGCCTTAAGATAGGCGGCATACGCCTGCTTTCTAGTACGCGCGGCGAAAAAATCCGGCGAATATAAGTCCTCGCCCTCCGTAAGGTGTACGGAATTTATCACTGTGTCAGGGTTGTATGCTGTAATAAAGTCTGCGTAATCCCCATTCGCCTCTTTGAGATAGCCGAATTCCACTCCGCGTGCCAAATACAGCTTGCCGCGGTATTTTTCTTGAAGCGCTGTCAACCCTGCGTACCATGCGGGCGCGTCCAACGGCTTTGACCATGCGAAACCGCCCAACCGCGCGCAATCAAAATCGCAATGGTCGGTAATAGCAAGATAACCATAACCTAGCGTGAGTGCGCGTTCGGCAAGCTCCGCCGCGGTGTTTTTGCCGTCATAAGAATAAGTGCTGTGAGTGTGTCCGTCCATATCGGATATATTACACCATATGTGCCGTAAAATCAAGCGCGGCGGCGTAGGTTATTTTTTAAGTCGGTGCATATTATTTTACCGTCGCGGCAAACCGAGCAAAAAAATTTCAAACACTCCGATTTTTTTTATGAGAATTTGTTAAACATGTGCCTTATTGCCGCATAAAATGTTGCGACGGAGATGCATACATGGACGACTTCTTAATCCTACCCGACGACAAGACGATTGAAAATTTGGCGCGCGAATACGCCAAGTTAAAAAAAACCGCCCCCATGGTGTCGGCACAAGCGTTTGAAAGACCGCATCCGCCCAAAAATCCTTCCCGCGCTAAAGCCTTGCTTGCCAAGTGCCGCCGTCTTGCGGAAAAAATTCTAACCATGCTAAAACTTAGCTCCGTATCCGTACAGGAATCCGACTTAAATCCGGCAATGCGAAAAATACTATCCAAAAAAGAGGATTTATTAAAACAAATAGAAACATTAAATGTGCGTATCGCGGATTACGACGAAAATTCCACTGAAACGCCCAAACGCAAAGCCGTCAAAAATAGAATGCAAGCGCCGCCGCGCGAGCTGCTACTGCTTTCCGCGGACCTTCTGTTGTGCCTCGACGAGCTTTCCGACGAATGGAATATTCCCGAAATAGCCGCTATACTGCACGGCGAAACGCTTTGTTTCACTCTGCTGAACGCAATGTAAAAGTTCGCGTAAAGCTTTAAACAAAAAAATCCAACGGTAAAATTTTACCGCCGGATTAAACTCCCGCGCTTGCCGCGCGGCTTTATTTACCTTAAAGCGTTGTGCTTTTGCATGTCCACCTTACCGTCTTCAAAGGTAACCCCTTCCGCCTCCAGTCTGGCGCGGTGCTCCGCTTCGCCGCCGAACGCAAACCCCGTGCTTATGCTTCCGTCTTTAAATACGGCGCGGTGGCATGGTATTGTTTCGGGGTCCGGGTTAACGTGCAACGCCCAACCCACTCCGCGCGCCGCATGCGGCTTCCCCGCAAGCGCGGCAATCTGACCGTAGCTTAATACTTGTCCGTACGGAATGCCCCTTACAACTGTATACACGCTTTCAAAAAACGACGGCTCTTTGGTTAATTCTTTATTTTGTTTATCCACGTCACTCTCGTGCATAGGTTTTTTCTCCGCTCAACAAGACTTCTCCAAAGGCAAGCCTATCCCCGTCGCTTTCATTCATATTTTTTATCCTGTCAACAAGAACTTTTCCGGAGGTAAGTCTATTCTTATCACTCCCACTCATAGTCATCATTCTCTGCTCCGCATTAGGCGCGATATCTTACGTTGATACCGGGCGCGTCAGTCGCGCTCATTTTAGATGGATTAAAATCCTTATTAGACCTCACGTCTATGTTGTTGTTTTTCATGTCGCGGATTATGTTATCGTACTCGGTCGTGTCAAAATTCTTGAACCGCCACGTATCCTTAGGAATACCTATTGCGCCGTCGATTGCCGCGCCCAAAGCGGTCACTACCTTGCCGCCGGGGAAGTCGCTTTCATAGCGGATTTTAAGCATATATTTAATTGCCGGCTTAACGCCCTTTATCGCGGACGTCAAAATATCTTGTGAAGCGCCGCTTCTATCCGTATCGGACGCAATAACGATTTTTTTAAGTGCCGGCGAGTTTGCCGCGTTATATTCCGAAGCTGCCGCCGCTACGCTCTCGTACAGCGTCCCGCCCGCCGCGAAAATCAGATCCGTCGGCTCCGACGAATCCCGGAACCAATCTCCCGCCTTTGCCTTTATATCCGCCGCAAGCGCGTAAATACCGGCATAACTGTACTTTATATTAACCGCACCAGCCACGTCCTTTGGAAGCTTAAGCTCCGTTGCCGCCGCGTTGGCGCCTTGCACAAAGCCCCACCCGTACAGCGACACCGACGAACCGCTACCGCTACCTATGAAGCCCAAATTGCGATAGCCCTCCTTCACGGCGGCGTAACCTGCAATATAGCCCGCTTGCTCCGAGCGGAAAGGTACCGCGGCTATGTTCATGACGGCGGGAGTCAAATCCTCGTCTATTACTATAAATTTAACATTGGGGTTCGACCCGGCGGGGTCCGCTAAAATCGCCGTGAAATCCGGTCCGTAACATATAACCGTATCCGCACCGCCGGACAACGCCGCGTTAATCGCGGCAAGCTTTTGGCTGTCGGACGCGCCTGTGGGCATGTATGTTTTATACGTTTTGCCTGATGCCGCGGCGTAATCCTTAACGCCGTCCAAAGCGGGCGCGTTGAAGATTGGGTCGCCTTCGGAAACGGGAGAGTATACAAGAGCCATGCCGGACTTCTTTGTATTAGTTCCGCCGGTATCGCTGTCGCCGCTGCTGCCGCCCAAAAAACCGCAAGCGGAAAGCAGGAACATGCATAAAATCATTGACGCACATATTACTGTTAGCTTTACGGTTCTGGTCATTTGCCTCTTTCCCCCTTTGAAGAAATTAGGGTGTGTTGACGCTAACGGTTTTGAGCGAATTTCAGATTATTTCCGCGCATGTTAGGCAATTTCAATACCGCGCATTATAAATACACGGGAAAAATTAACGCAAACAGACGTTAAAAAACTTAGATTTTCCTAACTTACCTTGAGCTGTCAACACAGCCTCGTCCCGGTTACGCGGTCTCGCGCACCCTCCGGTAGATTTGTTTTCACCGTAGGGCGGGTTCACCGCGGATATTCCGCAACAAAATGCATGTGTATCCCCGTTGACGGCGCACGTGCTTGAGGGTGTTTGCCCCTCATCACCAAAGCTTGAAAAGCCCGTGAAAACCGCGTGTCCGTACTGTTTTGTGCTTGTTTTTGTTTACCCGATAACCAATCCTCTTTGCCGCCGCAACAAAATCCTCTGCCTTCTGCCTTAGCGTTATTTCTTTTAATTATATATATATTAACACGAGCAAGCGTCCGCGTCAAGACCGATTTTTATAAATGCGCTATTTATTTTTTATAATACGCGACCTTTCAATTTATTTGGGTGATTTTAGGCGGCGGTATGGCGCAAGTCTTGTTCGTAAAAAGCACTATATTTCAATATTATTGGGACTATTTTAGGTCGTAGCATAGCTGAGATAAGTGCAGAGAGGCAAAAAAACGTCGGAACACGGGAGATTTATCCCATATAGCGACATAGTTTGGCGGTCTGCACTGCATACATTACACTCCACCGATTTATCCCATATGGCGATATAGTTTGTTCCCCTCCAACTAGAGAAAACGCAATTAATGCGTTTTCCCCCGATAGACTGCGGATATTTTTCTCAAACACTTGTATTCCTAACTTTCTTTTGTTATAATAAATATAGGATGAAAATTCCGCGTTAGGCGTATATTCTACAACCGTCTAAGCACCCTAAAGCCGCAAAGCCTGCCCCCGCTTGCTTATATGCGGCGTAAAACTTTGTAATTTGTGAGGAAATAAAGCGTATGAAAGCTCCGTGTCCCGTGTGTAAATACGAAATAACCATACCGGAAGGCATAAAAAAAGGCAAGCTCTTTTGTCCCAAATGCGCGCACATGCTTAAGCTTAGCACGCCGCCCAATTTTATAATTGCGGAATGTCCTTATTGTAGGGTGCAGTTTGAGGTATTGGAAACCGTATCCGAGGACGTAGTATGCCCGGCTTGCGGCGCCTTCCTTTCCTCCGAACCCTTACAAGGTAGAAAAGGAAAGCACATCCTTTAATTTAAGATTTTTTTAATACGGTTCCTTTTTGCCGCGCGGCAAAAGACCCGTGAGTTTTCATGTAAAACTGGGAAAAATTAGACGATGCAAAAAGGCGGAGCTTCAAGCTTCGCCTTTATACGTCGACTGAATTTCTAACCTTCCGCCGTTTTAATTCCCGATGTCCCGCGGGTTTATTTCCAACCTTCAATTGATTTCATTTCTGATTTTCCACCGGTGCTTACCGCCGCTTTTATTTCCGACCTTCCGCCGACACAACCGCGCGCGACCTTTACCGTGATTTTCCCAAAAAGAACAGCGCCATAACGCCGGAACCGACGTGCGCGCCTATTACGGGACCGATATGGTCTATGATTATATTATCGGTTCTGCCGGTCAAGTTTCCGACCTTTTGCGCTAAAAGGAGCGCATCCGCATAGCGGTTGCCGTAGCCTATAAAAACACGGTCGTTTTTAAAGCCTTCTTTTTTATCCGCCATTTTATTTATCATCATTTGCAGACCTAGCTTACGCCCAAGCATGCGATTGGTAATCTCCAGACGCCCGGAATCGGATACGTGTAACACGGGTTTAAGCTGCATGGCCTCGCCCAGTACCGCCGCGCTTTTAGATATTCTGCCGCCGCGGTAAAGGTGAAAGAGGTCGTCGACTAAAAACACCTGCACGATGTTCTTTTTCAAGTCCTCCGCATAAGCCACAATTTCCTCGTAGGAAGCGCCCTCTTGGCGTTTTTCCAACACGTAGTAATTCAGAAGTCCCTCACCGGCGGAAGCGGCAAGCGAATCTATGACGGTAATTTTTCTTTCTGGGTATTGCTTTTTAAGCTCCTCAGCGGCGCGCAAAACGGCGGCGCATGTGCCGGATAGCGCAGAGGAAAAGCTTATATGAATTACGTCGAAGCCCTTGTCTAAAAGGTCGCTAAAGAACTCCGCCGCAGTTTCCGTGGTAATCAAAGCGGTTTGAGGCATCGCCCCGCCCTCCATTTCGCGGTAAAAATCCATCGGATCCATGAACGGCGTATTAACTCCGTCATAAAGCGTATTGCCCATGAAATAGGTCATCGGTATAATTTTAAACCGCTCATAACTACCCCTCAACTGCTTCGGAAAGTCCGAAGTAGCGTCCGTGGTAATGTATATTTTATCGTTCATCATAGGCTTTTCCCTCCATCGCGGCAAAACCGATTGGCGTGTTTTTGAGCCGCTTTTATGCAAGCACCCATGCTAAAACGCGTTTATCAAAGAGTCTATTTCTCTATCGCGGGCGATGGGCGTTCGCGTCCCGACATATATAAAGCGGTTCGCATAAGGGGGACTCTGACGGTTTCGGGGGAATTTTAGATTATTTCAGCGTACGTTAAGGCAATTCCGACGGTGTGTATTATAGATACACGAGAAGAAATTAACGCAAACAGACGTTAAAAAAACTTAAATTCACCAAACTTGCCGCGAGTTTTCCACACCCTGATTACTATTATATAATAAGTTCGGCATAAAAGCAAAATAAAATTTCGGCGCGCCCGCAAACTCTATAATTTGCAGACGCGCCGAAAAAATCAAAACGCCGTTGTCACCGTTCTATTTCGCCGCCGTGCAAAGCGTCGTAGCTACACAAAGAGCGCTCCCAATGCTTGCAAAACGTCGGGACAATCCGTACGAGGAATTTACTACATCAACAGCATACCCTCTCCGGTGTCGACGACATAAAGAATATTTATTTCCTTACCAGTCATGGCATCGATGTATATTAGATACATGCCTTCCATTTCGCCCTCGAATTCGTACGCCAATTTCTCACTACCGTCGTTACGCGGAATGAGCGTCAGGCGTCCGTCCTTAGGCGAAAGTTCCTTATCTACGCGCGCCTTAGCCTCGTCGTGAGTTAACGTCGGCTCATCTAATTGCCGTTCGACATGGTTAAAAGCGTAGTTTCGTGAGTCTAAACCGATTATTTTGAGATTTTCGCCGGACACTTTAACCTTTACTAAATCCGGATAATACACTATTCCGTCAACGACGGGCGCAAGATTGCAATATACCGTGCCGTTAGAATCGGATACCCATACGGTTTCCATGTTCTCAAAGCCCAACTGTGTCGCAAACTCCTCTGCCGCCGCCGAACAGGCGTCCGTATCCGCGCTATCGGCGTTGACGGAAACGTCCGCAGAATACTGAATAAGACTGCCGCCCTTTTTTGCAAGCTGGGCGGATACGTTTACACCGTCCACCGTAAGCGAAAAATTCAAGGTGTCTATATCCGTATTCCACTCCCCGTCAAATTTTATATTTTCAAGCGCGGCGCCCTCGAAGTACTGCGCAAGCAGTTCACGCCCACGCGTCTCGTCTATGTCGTCGCCCTTAAGCCCTTTTACCTCTTTATCCGTAAGCGAATCGCTGAACGGTCCGTCATAAATCATCTGCGGATACTCGACGCTGTTTTCGTTAAGCCCGGAGAACACCTCGCTTAAAACTCCGCCGCCGTCAAAATCCATAAACAGGTAACCGCCTTGCAACTCGTCGTGTATGCGTTGCAGTTCGCCGCGTAGGCTCTTATACATGTCGCGCATTTTGCGCAATGTTTCCTTTTCGCCGGTTGCCAATGTAACATCTACGCCAATCTTCTTGGCAAGGAAAAAACAATAATCGCCCGTTTGATTTACAAACCTCATGGTTTCGCTTATAGACGTTTCGCGTGAGGATAGGTGCGACAAGGCGGTCGCGGCGGACTCCGTTCCCTTCCAAACCTCGTATAGAAGCTCCTCTTGCATTTCCGCGCCGGAGCTTGCCAAAAGCTTCGTCAAATTTACGTCTATTGTTTCCACCTCGGCGACAAGTCCGTAATACGAGTTTTGATATTCGTTTTCCAACAAATTTTTATAGTTTTCCGCGTCCGCGCTTCCCCCGTACGTAACGCCCAACGCAATGCTCAACCCTACCACCGCTAGTGACAGAACAATGAGCGAAGTGATAATTAATGATTTTTTTACGGGGGTTTTAACACTGTCCCTCATAATATACTCCTTATAATTTTAAGCGGTTTTAACCGCCCGTTAAAGAATGCTCGTCTAGCGTGCTTTCGTCATGGGAGAGGACAATTCGCGGCGACAAAATATTTTCGGGCTATTTTTAAGGATAAAATTGTCTAAAAGCGCCGTCCGTAGCACCGCTACGTACAAGCATTTCAGACGGGTTTCGACCCATAAGAGCTGAAATGATTTTATTGGCAGGCAAGTCGTCACTGCGGATTGTCCACACCCTTCGTCACACGCAGAACTTGTGGGAACCGATTTCCAGCTTGACGGTTCTGGACATTATCCATGCGTTTGAGGTCTTTGCCGCGTTATAGAAGTAAAGACAACCGTTTGTGGGGTCCCAACCGTTCATGGCGTCCTTAGCGGCTTTGAGCGCACTTTCGCCGGGAGCAAGGTTTATTTGCCCGTCTAAAACGGAACTGAACGCATATTGCTGATAGATTACGCCGGAAATACTGTTGGGAAATAGACTGCTTCTCACGCGGTTAAGCACCACCGCTGCAACCGCCACTTGACCCAAATAGGGTTCGCCGCGCGCCTCTCCGTGGATACACCGCGCCAAAAGGTTTACGTCCGCGGCGCTGTATCCTCCCGTACCGGTGCCGCTACTGCTTCCCGATGACGAACTGCCGGATAGCGTTATGCCCATTGCCGCCGCCGTCTTAGCGCCGACGACGCCGTCTGCGGTAAGCTTATTGCTGCGTTGAAAATACTTTACCGCCGCTTCAGTTTGCGAACCGAAAACACCGTCCACCACGCCGGTATAATACCCCCAATTTTTCAGCTTAGTTTGTACGGCTTTTACGTCCGCGCCGCTGCTGCCTTTTTTGATGACGGTAGCTGCGGACGCCGTATCGGACACGCCCATCGTGCCGCCTACATTGACAAACACCAATGCAACGGACAGGACAAGCATAACCGCAAGCGCGGTTAATACCGCATGATTTTCGGTAAACTTACGCTTTTTTTCTTGCATATTTCTTCCTCCTACATATGTAAAGGGGGGGAATATAATCTTTAGAATACAGAGTTAAATTCTGTGACCGGCACATTAAAGCCGCCGCGCAACCGGATGTGCATTCTTCCGCTTAACCGAACCGTCCTCCGCGCAACCGGACAACGGCTTAGCTGGCTTCCGGAACCGTCTTCCACGCAACCGGATATGCATTCTTCCGTTTAACCGAACCGTCGCCGCGCACTCACACTGCCGGTTCATTGATATTTCTAACGACGGCGGTTCATTAATATTTGGAGTCCGTGTAACGGCGGCAGTTTATTCGATACTTGGGCCGCACATAACGGCGGAGTTTATTCGCCGTCGCCGAAATATTTATCTATGAGTTCCTTTATTTTGGACTTGTAAACGACGTCGCCGCCGCTTCCGTCACCTACGAAGCACAGAGGGGGAAACGCCACACACCACCAATTGTCACCTTTGCCGATTCCCAATTCCACGATTAACGCGTCATAAAAGCCACTTTCAAATGTGTATTCAAGATATTCGCGCTTAGGAAATTCCTCGCGGGCAAGCCTCACGGACGCGGTATATCCAAAGCCGTTCTCTTTAAGCGCCGCATCGGCGGCAAACGCTATCCCGTCAAGCGACGCGGATATTACCGCAAGCGCTCCGTCACGGTCCTTGCACTCGACAAGTAGCGGAGTCAAAAACGAAACCACCGCGTCGCGCACTTTCAGCTTTACGTCCTGATCGGTTTTTTCGTTGCTGTTTGCGCGGATATGTATTCTTACGGCATCGCCGTACGGATTTTCTTTTTCTCCGCAACCGGCAAGCGCCAACGTGAATATCACCGACAGTGCCGCCGTCAATATTATTATTGTCTTTCTTTTCATGCTTCATTCTCCCTATGCGGTAAATTAAGTCAAAACGGCTTATTTTATCCGCGTACGTCAATTATTCCCACTCTCCCGCCAATTTAAACCGCCCCGACACCTTTCCAAATCCTCTTACCGCTTTTCCCTTATAAGGGGCAAGTAATAAAATAAGTTTGCCCCAGTCAATATGCTATTAGTCAATCGGTTTTTGGCGGATTGAATTTTTATATTTCCACTCAAAATGCATCTGAACAAGAGAATTTTTTAGTAATTTCATAATTCCGTATTTATAGAACCGCGGCAAAGTGTTTGCCAAAATTGCGGCTATGCTTTATAATTCTCTAAGTTACAAGTTAACGACAAAAATAGACTATACGGCAAAACACACACATGAGCATTTTGACTATCAATAATTTAACGCACACGTTTGACGGCAACGTAATTTTCGAAGGAGCGTGCTTGAGCGTCAACAACGGGGAACATACCGGTATTGTGGGGCTTAACGGCGCGGGCAAGAGTACATTCATGAACATTCTCACCGGGCGGCTAATTCAGGACGACGGCGAGGTTAAGTGGCTTAACGGTATCAAGCGCGGCTATTTGGATCAGCACGCCGACATCGACCGCAACCAAACCGTTATGGAATACCTGCAAAGCTCGTTCAAACAGCTTTACGCGCTCAACGACCGCCTGGAACAGGTATACACCTCCATGGAAACGGAAAGGGACGCAGACGCTTTGGACGCCTTGATTTCGCGTTCCGCTTCCATGTTGGACGAGCTCACAAAAGAGGGCTTTTTTGAGCTAGATAGCGAGATTAAAAAGGTAGGCAACGGGTTGGGTATCGGCGCGATTGGATACGATACGCCCATAGCGATTTTGAGCGGCGGGCAGCGCGCCAAGGTAATGTTGGCAAGCTTGTTGCTTTCCGATTACGACATTCTGCTGTTGGATGAGCCGACGAACTTCCTTGATGTCGAACACATAAAGTGGTTGACCGACTATATAAATACGTATAAAAGCACGGTATTGGTGATTTCACACGATACGGATTTTTTGAATAGCGTTTCACGCAACATTATAAGCGTGGAGGGACATGGCATAAAGAAGTATTCCGGCGATTACAATAGATTTTTGGCGGCTAGCGAAATCAACGCTAAACAGCATGAGGAAAGCTTTGAGCGTCAGCAACAGCAAATAAAAAAGCTGGAGGAGTTTATCTCAAAAAACAAAGCGCGCGCCGCGACCGCCGGGATGGCGAATTCCCGAAAGAAACAACTAGATAAGTTGGAAATAATATCCAAACCCACGGTAATTTACCCTGCTGTTTTTCGCTTTCCTTACGTCAATACGCACTCCAATGAAATTTTGGAGGTTAAGGATTTGGTTATCGGCTACAACAATAAGCCGCTGTTGCCGCCCATAAGCTTCAAGATGAGCAGTGAAACTAAGTTGCTTATCCGTGGCACAAACGGTATCGGTAAAAGCACTCTACTTAAAACATTGTTGCGCCGAATTCCGGCGATTTCCGGTTTCGGCAGTTTTCACATCAATGCCAAAACTCTCTATTTGGAGCAAGATTTGGAGTTTTATAACGAAGAGGAGAGTGCGGTGGCGTATATCACGCGTTGTTATCCGCGCTTAGATTCAAAGGCGGTACGCACGCAACTGGGCGGCGTAGGAATAAAAAACGACCTTGCCACAAAGCCGATTTGTAATCTTAGCGGAGGGGAGCAGGTAAAGGTGAAGCTGTGCGCGCTCATGCAAAAGGAAAGTAATTTTCTGTTGCTGGACGAGCCGACGAACCACTTAGACATAAAGGCTAAGGAAAGCCTTGCGGAAGCGCTTATTGGCTATGGCGGCGCCGTAATTTTAGTTACGCACGAACGCGCTTTCGCCGACAAGGTTTGCAACGACGTCCTTGACTGGGGCTGCTGAATAGATACACGGGAGGATAATAAAATGTCAAAATTATACGATAAGAACAAGGACCAATTACTTGTATATATGGAAAGCAATGGACACAAGCCGGGCGAAAAAGAAGCCGCCCTAGACACTGTAGCTAATCCTAGTATGGACTATGACCCGTCGGATAAGGACAAGTTAGCGAAGATGATACATAACGGCAATCGTCCCTTTGGCGGAAAATCCAAGGGAGTCGTGTTTACGGAGTTTGCCAACCGTTGCGTGTTTCACGATGGCAAGACCGCCAAGGATGCGGACATTTTTGCCGACGCGGGACTATTGCATGAAACGGGGAGGAGTGCAGTATATTCCCTTAATAAAAAACCGGAGGTTGGAACGGTTTTGCGTATAGGCATAGCATTAAGGCTGTCTACAACAGAAATGGAAGATTGGGCGGAGCTGTTTGACAAGTCCTTTACATATGACCCGCTGGACTGTGTTTTGCGTGTATTTATGGAGCAAGAAGCGTACACGAAGCAGCTTTCATGGGGGCATAAAGATTATGTTCGCGGTAAAATATGGTATAAGCTCTACGAGTTTGCGGAAGCCGCACAAGTCGATTTTCCCACCGTAAATTCGCAACTGTTGCTTACCCGGAACGAGAGGAAAGATACTTAGAAACCAAACGAAAGGGAGATACTTAGAAACCGAATTAAAAAGCGGGGGTGTGTAAAATTTTTGCACACCCCCGCTTTTTAATTCGCAGGAGCAAAACTATAGTTGTTAAAGGTTTATTGCCGAAGCAACATCTATAATTGTGAAAGGTTTGTCATCGTGGCGAGGCCGGAATTAGGCAATTTCGTACATGGACGGGATTGCGTAATTGAAGCTCATCGCCATTAAGCTAACGTATTCGTTTTTCAGTTCGGGCTTAACCGTTCCCTTAATCGCGTTGAGGAGGAGCGCACGTCCGGGCTGTACGTAGTCGTACGTAATCATATCAAAGCCGAAACCCGCTATGTTGTTTAGGAGCGCGGGGTTTTCTTCAAGGTAGCGCATGAAAGTTTCGAAGCTCTCTCTGTCGTACAGCATATATTCAAGCGGAGTGATTTTTTTAATGCCTGAGCCTTCGCCGGTACTGCGTCCGAAACCCGGTAACAGGTGTGCGCCAACGTCGGGAGAGCCTACCAAATCGTGTAAATATTGGTACATTGCCGGTCCGTCTTCAAGGTGGGGAAAATCAGCGCCGCCCATCGTGCCGTTTCGGGGGGAGCGTCCAGAGTTATACGCGGGGTCGCACCAGTCGCTACTTATCATGAAATTCTTGCCGGATTCGCGCATTTCTTTCATGGTTATTGTCTCTAAGTCGGTGCCTGCCGGAAAAGCGTATTTTTCCGGCTCCAAATATGTATTGATTTTGCTTTTTACGTATTCGACATCTTCCTCCGACAGATAGGTTTCGGATCTGCTTTCCCATACTAAGTCTATTTCGATGAATTCCGACGGGTGTTCGTCGCGGAATTGCCGCATATCCCGTAAAGCGCTCTCAAGAGAAATTTCGGATATTCCAACCCCGTGCGCGAAGTAAATCACTCCGTCACCCTTTCCGGTATAGCTAGAGCGCGCCACTCTAAGGTCGAAGCTGCGAACTCCGTAGTTGAGTTGTGTGTAAATGGGATCCTTCTGGCAATCCAAAAACGTCGTTTTCAAAGCCATGACATGAGAATTTACTATGCCCGCGTCGTGTGAGTGCAGTTTAATTGTATCCACATAACGCACGTCGTCGCGAAGATACGACATATACTCCGAATAAATTGACGGTCCTTCTTCTTCTTCTTTCTTTTCGATGTGACTTATAAAAACTATGGAAAGACCGAGGGTCAGCGCCAACAATATCACGATTAACGCAATCGGAACTACGCGTCTTAAAACAATATCTTTTTCTCGTTTCATAATGATATACCTCTATATAACCTTATAAAGTAAAATGTCGAAAAATGCAAAATTTTACCTTACGCAGATTTTCTCCGCTTGCATTAAATTATAACTGAAAATGTCAATGAATGCAATATGAAACATGAAAAAAAATAAAAATACAATAAATGCGTTACGATTTACGTGTTATTTTTAGATTGAAAGGCGTAAATTAGTCCTTTAGACACATCAGCAACAGAATAATCGATTTTGCGTCGCGGAGTTTGCCGGATTTTATCATGGCAAGCGCTTCGCTTACGGGTAATTTTATTATGTTTAAGAACTCGTCGTCGTCGGGGTGAACCGGAGCTTCCGACAGCCCCTCCGCACGGAAAAGGTACAGCTTTTCGTTGTTATAACCGGGAGTGGGGTACACCGTCGTGACAAGCTCCGCCCGTTCGGCTTTAAGACCGACCTCCTCCGTAAGCTCCCGCAGTGCCGCGTGTTCCGGATTTTCTCCGTATTCAAGCTTACCCGCGGGAAGCTCTAAAAGCGTTTCGCCGTAGGGATAGCGGAACTGCTCCACAAAATAAACCAGTCCGTCCTTAACCGCAAGGATACAGGCTCCCCCCGGATGCTCAACCAGTTCGCGCACGGCGGTATTTCCGTTGGGTAGCAGTACATCGTCGCGGCGTAAATTTATTATCTTACCGCTGTAAACGGTGTTCTTTTTTATGGTTTTCTCTTCAAGTCGCATAGGTTAATAGTTTTTTAAAACGCGTAGGTGTTGCCACGAAAGGCAATAAGATATTTTTTGCTAAAGGTTTGCGGTGTTTACTCTAAAAGGCATTCGGTGTTTCTACCGCAAGGCAATAGGTATCTCTGTTTTACCTTTTTTTGCCGAAGAAGCCAATTCTATCATAAGCTTGATATTTTTTACGTATCACTTCCGCATAATCCGGTTCTATTTGCGCCAGATAGGAAAAGCGCCCCTTTATTACCGATTTATCACCTTCGTCCTTAAGTAACAGCTTATAGATGTCGCCCTTCAGCGTCTTCTTATAAGTCGTACCCACGGACAGCTTTCCTTTATCGGTAATTATAATTCCGGTGACTTGCTTTCGTGAGGACATGCAATAGGTTTTATTCGGATTAAGAGAAAAGCCCGCCGCTTTGACCGCCGCTTCGGCTTGCGATATGAAAACCTTCTGTATGTAGCGACGCGACGAGAAAATCATATCGTCCGCGTAGCGCGTGTATTTGACGAAAAACGACAGCGAACCCAACTTTTTATCTAGCCCGTACAGGACGCGGTTGGCTACGAACGGCGAAGCCGGAGAACCTATAGGTAGACCGTCGTTAAAGGATATTATATTCCAAACCATGTCCAAATCCGCTGCGGCAAAAACTTTTTTATAGGTTTCCATGAACATGCGCCTGCTTACGGAAGGGAAAAAATCCTTGATGTCCAAATGCAACAAATGTTTTCCGCGCGCGTGTTTTTGGGCGTTTCGTTTTACCGAACAGCCTTTTTCGTACGCCGCGACATACTTCCCGGCGGGTATGCGTTGGAGATACGGCAAGACAATCCTTATTGCGCTTAGCAATTGCGGACGCGGCTTGCAGATTTCGCGGGAGCCGCCGCTTTGCTTCTTAATGTAATAAACGTCGTAGAAAGCCCGTGAATTAACTAAAATACTCTCCAGGGTTTCCGCCCCTAAAACGTTTTCCAGCGTGCGCCGTAACTCGGTTGCCATAAGTTGATCTCCCCCTCTGCGGACGGATTATATAAAAAAACGCTTGCCGGTCTGCCGTTTTGAGCATGATAACCGCCCACGCAACAGAACAGCGAAGCGTCCCGTAAAAGACAAAAAAGGATTTCCGCAAATGGGAAAACCGCATTTATGCGGTTTTCTTATTTCACTGACCGTCTATACTGTCCTTGCTTACACAAGGCTTGCCCGATTAAGGGTAGTTTCCGGAAATCCATATTCATTATACAACGGCTCGGTGGAAATTGCAATAGTTTTTTATAAAAACTTAAATTGAGCCGTACAATGTAGCCGTAAACGGATTTATTAATAAGACCCGGCTTATTTAGGAATATAGCCGAACCTTTCGCAGTTAGCCAACCACCCCGCCGCATTTACAACGTATCTATCAGTACCGGCGCTGTCCCAGTCGTAGAATAATCTAGTAAACCCTCCGTCTATCAAGCAACGCCTGCCGTCCTTGTCGTA